>CAMBFR010000091.1 GCA_945865815.1 Candidatus Sulfopaludibacter sp. SbA3 | reverse complement strand
CAGACGGGGTGGTACGAAACGGCGCGAAGCTACCTTTGAATCGGTGCGCTTCGCGATTGTCTATAAGGTGGCTTCGCATCATCCATCACACCACCCCGCCGTTCGCTGAAGAACGCGCGAACGGCACCCCTCCTAATCCAGGAGGGGAGTTTTTGTGAGCAACCTTGAACACTCAAGATCCTTTCACCACATGGTTTGACGCCCTCGAAAAGCGTCACATGGCCAAACTCACCTTCCCGGAGATCCGGCGTGGAGTCCAGGCGCTCTCTTCGCTGTACGTCGAACGCCGCAACCAGCTTGGAGCCGGCGCCGCGTTGACCGGAGCCGGCAAGAGGGCGGCGTTTGCAATGTTCTACAGTCCTCTTCACTTTCTGCTGGTGCGCGAGATTGTCCGCTCGCTTGACGCCGCGAGATCCGTTCGCGCCATTCTCGACCTCGGTTGCGGCACCGGTATTGCCGGGGCCGCGTGGGCGCTGGAGACGGTTCCACATGCGCGTGTCGTCGGCGTCGAGCGAAACTCGTGGGCGGCTTCAGAATGCCGGTGGACGTACGAGGCTCTGGGAATTCAGGGATCGGTGCGGGCTGCGAATATAGAGAAGTTGAGGATTCCTCCCGATACGGCAGTAGTCGCGGCTTTCACGATCAACGAACTCGATGGCCCCGTTCGCGATCGGCTGCTTCAGGAATTCCTGCGTAAGTCCAGCCGCGGCGCGCCCGTCCTCATCATCGAACCTATCGCGCGGCGTCTCGTGCCGTGGTGGGACGGCTGGGCCAGCCAGTGGGTGGGGGCGGGAGGCCGCGAGGACAGCTGGCGTTTCAAGGTGAAGCTTCCCGAGCGCTTGGCGCTGATGGATCGGGCGGCAGGTCTGGATCACAAAGAACTGACGGCCCGTTCACTATGGCTTCCCGGCAGGCCGTGATACCTTCCCTTCATGATCTTCTGCCGGAACTGTGGACAGCAATGCGAAGATGCCGCCCAATTCTGCCAGTCGTGCGGTCATGCCACCCGCGTGACCGTTGATGCAGGGCAATACGCGGGATTCTGGCAACGGTTCGCCGCATTCATCATCGATGCGATTGTATTGGCCGTGGGGACTGGAATTCTGACCGCCATCACATTTGGCGCCGGCGCCATCGCATGGATTTTTGCGCCATGGATCTACGAAGCCCTCATGCTGAGCTCGGTTAAGCAAGCCACGCTTGGGAAGATAGCGTTGGGACTGACCGTCACCGATATGAACGGCAACACGCTTTCATTCGGAAGGGCAACCGGCCGGCATTTTGCCAAATACCTATCCGCCTGCATTCTCTTCATTGGTTTCATCATGGCCGCGTTCACGGAAAAGAAACAGGCGCTTCACGACCTGATCGCGCAGACCGTGGTTACGGTTCGGCAGTAGACGTCAGAGCGTCGGGCTGTTATTGGGTGACGCCGGACTTCCAGTTCAGGACAACCACGATCGGTGGGGGACCACCGGCCGTTTGTTGTGATTGGCCCAGCACCAGGAACCGGCGGCCTCCCGGCAGCACTTCGTAGTTGTTTCGGCCAAAGTTTACCAGGCCCGTAAAAAGAGATTGAGGCGTGCCTGCTTTGAAATCGCTGCCGGGTACAGTTCCCGTCAGGTCTGCAGCCCACAGTTCGCCGCCCTGCGTGTCGTAGAACAATTCTTTACCGTCAGGCCGCCACCTTGGCCGCCTGCCACCGTTTGTCGAGATTTGCCATTTTGCACCGGTTGCAGGAAAGCTCTGGACATAGACCTCGTCCCGCCCCGTCTCATTCGACGTGTACGCGATCCAATGGGCGTCCGGCGAAAAAGTGGCGCCGTTTTCATTAAACGGCGTTGCCAGGAAGCGTATCGGTTTCCGGTCCCCCGAGAGTGGCAGAACCCACAGATCAGGAAAACGAGAGTTCGGATCATTTTCCTCATAAAGGATATAGCGCCCGTCGGCGGACCAATCCGTGGGAACCTTGTTGCCGGCCGTTTTCAGCAGTAGTTCGTCCTCACCTGTTCCACCGGAGCTTTTCTGATACAAATTTAGAACGCTACCATCACGATTCGACGCAAAAACGATGCGGCTTCCGTCAGGAGACCAAAGCGGAAAATTGTCGGAACCGGCATCAAAGGTGAATCGCGAGCTGTTGCCACGCTCAAGATCGGTAATCCAGATATCCCCGGCACCGCCGTCGCGCCTGAAGACAGCTAGACGCTTGCCGTCCGGTGACAATTTGGGGTTTTCATACAGGCCTGGGTTTCCGATATTCCCTTCCGTCTTGCCGCTCCGATCGATCCAAAGCAGCGGGAGCGATGTTGTGCCACCGCCAATTCTGTAGGCAAGCATGCCGTTTTCGGAGACGGTGAAGCCGGCGACGCTGTTGCCCGTGTTCGTTCCCACAGATTCCACAACCGGAAACGGATCGCCTGATAGTTCGAGCAGATCAGGATCGAAGGGCTGTGCCATCAACGTGTTTTCACGCATGAACAGCAGGTGGTTGGGCGGAGCAAATTCCGCTTCGACGTTGGCCGATAGAAGGCGCCGGGTCTCCTTTGAATTCAGCGATCCCAGGTAGATTCCGGATTCTTCCGCCCTGCTGCTGATAGCGGCGTACACAAAATGGATTCCATCGGGCAGAAAGTGAGGATGCCGGTGGGCCACTTCTTCGCGAGACTTGTCCAACTCCGTTACCGGAGTGGGGACGCCGCCGGATGCCGCCACACGGACTAGCGGACTCGCCACGGTCGGTGCGAAAAGAATCACTCCTTCCCGATTCCACGTGCCGCCGTGTCCCGACACCGCGTCGCTGAGCGTTTGTGGGGGCGCTCCAAAGATATCGACCTTCTTGAGTTTGCCATCGGCAAAGAACGCGATAAATCGGCCGTCGGGCGACCAGAATGGAAAGCTGGCGTTGTTAGTCCCCGGCAACACCTGACCCGCCAGATGCTCGATCGGTCGAACCCACAGCGCGCTGACGCTGCTTTCTCCGGGAACTATCGCGGCCAGGTGGCTGCCGTTAGGAGACAAGGCAATGTGCAATGGGGATGGAGCGGCCGGGGTTTGCACTTCGAATGACGCTTTCGCCGGTTCAGGAGCGTCACGACGGGCCAGGAAGGCGAACCCTGAAACGGATACGATGAGCAAAACCGCGGCAGCCGCCCACGCGGCGACTTCACGTTTGCGCGTTCCTTTCGCAGTTGGCGTTCCCAGACTGCCGTATCGCACAAGCAGCTTCAGCTCATGCAGCAGATCCGCGGCGCTCTGCCACCGATCGTCGGAGTTTTTCGCCAGGCAGATCTTGATGACTTCGTCGAACAACGGAGGCGCTACCGGCTGTAACGCCGAAACCGGCGGCGGCTCGTGCTCGAGGATCGCCGCGATCAGGCTTACCTGGCTTTTGCCTTCAAAAGCGCGCCGGCCCGTCGCCATCTCGTACAGGATCGAGCCGAACGCGAATATATCGGAGCGGGCGTCTGCTTCCTTTCCTTCGAGCTGTTCGGGCGACATGTACTGGAGGGTTCCGAGGAGCGTGCCTTCGGCGGTCAGCGGCTGTCCTTCCGTCGCCATCGTCGGCACAAGGGACGGCGACGACAAGGCAGTCGGTTGATTGACTTTCGCCAGTCCGAAGTCCAGCAGCTTCAAGCCCGTTTTGGTAAGCATGACGTTGCCGGGTTTAAGGTCTCGATGCGTCACGCCATGGCGATGCGCTTTGTCGAGAGCGTCCGCCATCTGAATACCGTAAGTCAGAAGCTGATCGAACGGAACCGGCCCCTTCGCGATGCGATCGGCCAGCGTTTCGCCTTCGAGATACTCCATAACGATGAAGTCGATGCCGTCGTGCTGGCCGACGTCGTGAACCACACATATATGAGGATGGTTCAGACCGGCGACCGTCTGGGCCTCCCGCTCGAATCGCTGTTTGAGATCCGGCCGCTCCGCGATGTGCGCGGGCAGAACCTTGATCGCCACCGTCCGGTTCAGCCGCGGGTCGCGAGCTTTATAGACCTCGCCCATTCCGCCCGCGGCTAACGGCGACAGAATCTGGTAGTGTCCCAACTGCGTTCCGGATTGGAGGTCCATGGTGGCGCGCATTATATGTGAAAAGCCGTCGAAGCGGGAAGCGTCTGCCGGATTCTCGAATTTCCCCTCCTGGATTAGGAGGGGTGCCGTTCGCGCGTTTTTCAGCGAACGGCGGGGTGGTGTATACGATGCGAAGCCACCGTACAGATACTCGCGAAGCGCACCGATTTAAAAGGAGCGCTGCGCGAGCATCGTTTCGTACCACCCCGTCTGCGCCTGCGGCGCAGCCACCCCTCCTAAGACAGGAGGGGAATTTGCCCACGTCTCGTATAATCCCCCCACGAGGGATCCATGAAAAACAAGCTTGGGCGTCGCGATTTTGTGAAGGTGACGGGCGCTGCCATGGCAGCCGGAGCGGCGGGCTTTAACATTCCGGCGGCGTTCTCGCAGGCAAACTCGGCTCCGGGGCCCGACGCGGCCGAACGCGAGATTGCCATGCTTGCCCTGGATGCCGTCAAAGCCGCAGGCGCAACCTATGCGGACGTGCGCGTCTCCAGGCATCTGTTTGAAGCGATCGGCACGCGCGAGCGGCAGATCACCAACGTCACAAAGAACGAGTCGTATGGAATCGGCGTCCGCGCCCTGGTCGGCGGCTCGTGGGGATTCGCATCCACGCGCGACCTCGCGAAGGACTCGGTCGTCCGGGTTGCGCGGGAAGCGGCCGCCATCGCGGCTGCCAACGACAAGATTGCCCCCACGAAAACCGTGCTTGCCCCGGCCCGCCGCGTTCCCGACGGCCGGTGGATCACGCCGCACGAGATCGACCCATTCAGCGTGCCGGTCGAGCAAAAGGCGGACCTGCTGTTCAGGACCAACGAAGAGGCGCTCAAGGTCAAGGGCGTGCAATTCGTTTCTTCCAGGATTTTCTCAGTGAAAGAAAGCCGGTTGCTTGCGACAAGCGAAGGATCGGTGATCCAGCAGACATTCATCCGGCTGGCTCCAAGTGTCGAAGTCACGGCGGTCGCCGCGGACGCGTCGGATTTTCAGACGCGTACCCAGTCGGCGCAGGCCGCAGCCCGCGGCTGGGAGTACGTAGTAGGTCTGAGCTATCCCGAAAACGTTCTGCGGTGGGCCGAAGAAGCCGTCATGAAGCTGTCGGCCAGGCCGGTCGAGCCGGGCAGGTGGGACCTGGTCCTTCATCCCTCGCATCTCTGGCTGACGATTCACGAGTCGATAGGCCATCCCACCGAGCTCGATCGCGCAATGGGTTATGAAGCCAATTATGCGGGGACGACGTTTGTCGCGCCGCCTCAGAACGTCCTCGGCAAGCTGCGCTACGGGCCCGAGATCATGAATGTCGTCGGAAATCGCACCGAGCCGGGAGCGTGCGCGACCGTCGGTTGGGACGATGAAGGGGTCGCGGCGACCGAGTGGCCGATCATCGACAAAGGGATATTCGTGAACTACCAGACCACCCGGGAAATGGTGGATTGGATTTCGCCGCTGACCGGCGTCAAGGAAAGCCTGGGCTGCGCCTACGGTGAGAACTGGGCGTCCATTCCATTTGCGCGCATGCCGAACGTGAGTCTCAAACCGGGAAGGGAAGACCTCAGCGTGGAGGACGTGATCGCCCAGACGCGCCGCGGCATCTACATCGAAGGTGACGGCTCTTACTCGATCGATCAGCAACGGTACAACTTTCAGTTCGGCGGGCAGGTGTTTTGGGAAATCCGCGACGGCAAGCGCGTGCGCATGCTTCGCGATGCCGCGTATGTTGGACGCACGCCCGAATTCTGGCGATCGCTTGCAGTGGTTGGGGGCCCGAGCAGCTACGAGCTTGGCGCCACGTTTTTCGATGGCAAGGGCCAGCCCACTCAATCGAACGCGGTGTCGCACGGTTGTCCGGTAGCGCTGTTTAGAAACGCCAATATCATCAATACCGCCTGAGGTTGCCGAGCATGATCGAACCAATCGTTCAGCTTCCCAATCGCCGCCACGGCCTTTCGTCCGAGGACTCCCGCGCCTTAAGCGAGCGCGTTCTGGGTTTCGCCACGGCCGACTACACGCGCGTGAACATTCAATCCGGCACGCGCGGGTTCACCCGCACGGCAATGAACCGCGTTACAACGGCGGGCACAAGCGACGATGTTTCGGTGACCATCACCAGCGTTTTCGGAAAGCGCACCGCTTCGATAGAAACGAATCAGCTCGACGATGCTTCGCTTGGCAAGGCGGTAAGGGACGCGGAAGCTCTCGCCAGAATTTCGCCGGAAAATCCGGAGTACGTTCCGGAGCTCGGACAGCAGACTTTTGCGGAGGTTAACGGCTACTACGACAGCACGGGCAATCTCAGCACCGAGGCGCGGGCGCGCGCGGGGGCGCTTGGAATCAAGGCCGCCGAAGAAGCGGGCGCCATCGCGGCCGGGTTTATCGATGTGCAGGCCGGGGCGGAGGCCATTGCAACCTCGAATGGCTTGTTTGGCTATGGCGCTTTGACGGGAGTGGCTTCGACTCTCACGGTGCGAACGCCGGATGGTTCTTCATCCGGATGGGGAGGAGACGAGGGCGCCGACTGGACCACCATCGAATCCGAACGGATCGCCGCCGACGCCGTGCAGAAGTGCAGGGACTGGCGGCGCAAGACATCACTCGAAGCCGGCAAGTACGAAGTCGTGCTGGAGCCTGCCGCCGTGGCGACGCTGATGGGGTGGATGAGATTCAGCCTGGATGCGCGCCAGGCCGATGAAGGCCGCTCCTACTTTGCAAAGCGTGGAGGCGGGAATATGATCGGCGAAAAATTGTTCGACTCGCGAATCACATTGATCAGCGATCCCGCCGCGCCGAATGCCGAGACGCTTCCGTTCACTTCGAACGGGCAGCCCACGCCGTATCGTTCATGGATCGAAGGCGGTGTGATGAAGAATCTCTCGTACTCGCGGTTCTGGGCAGAGCGGAAGCAGGTCGCTGCGGTGCCCGGTCCGGCAAACCTGGTAATGTCGGGCGGCAGCGCGACGCGGGATGACATGATCAAGTCCATCCGGCGGGGCGTTCTGATCACGCGATTCTGGTATGTGCGCATGCTGAATCCCCGCACGATCGCGGTTACCGGTCTCACGCGCGACGGCACGTTTCTTATCGAGAACGGGAAGATCAGCCGGCCCGTGAACAATTTCCGTTTCAACCAGTCGATTGCCGAACTTCTGCAGAACGTCGAAATGCTGGGCGCCCCGGTTCGCGCCGCCGCCACCGAAGGCGGATCGGTCGGGACTCCCGTCGTCGTTCCGCCGCTCAAGGTGAAGGAGTTCTTCCTCTCCAGCGTCAGCGACGCGATATAGCTGCTACCTGTGGGCGCGGGGCTTTCAGGCCGAACTCCCCTCCTGTCTTAGGAGGGGTGGCTGCGCCACCAGGGAAATGGTCCCGTTCCTTATTGGCGCAGACGGGGTGGTACGGAATGACGCGAAGCCACGTTATGGATGCTCGCGTAGCGGTCATTACAAATCGGTGCGCTGCGCGAATATCTATAGGGTGGCTTCGCAGCATGTACACCACCCCGCCGTTCGCTGAAAAACGCGAACGGCACCCCTCCTAATCCAGGAGGGGAGTCTTTACGCTACTCTCCCACAAATTGTCCAAACTCCACGGGCGGATGAGGGTTTCTCCTCAATCCTTGAATTCCGCCCAGACAAAAGTGTGATCGGAAGCGCGGGGGGCGTGTCTGGGGCCGGTGTCCACTTCAAAAGCCATGCATCTTTCGGCCAGGGGTTTGGTGGCGAGAATGTGATCGATACGCCAGCCTTTGTTCTGCTCGAGCGAACTCGGCCGCAGGTAATCCCAGAAAGTGAATTGCTGTTTATCGGGATACAGGCGCCGGAATACATCGATGAATCCCCAGGATACGGTCTCCTTGTAAGCCCGCCGAACGTCTTCGTGAAAGCAGACGTGCCTGAGATGTTTTTCCGGGCTGTGGACATCCAGAGGCTCGGGCGCCACGTTCATGTCGCCGCACCAGATGGCAGGACGGTCCGCCGACAGGTGCTTCTCGAAATAAATTCGAAGGCGCTTGTACCACTGCAGCTTGTAGTCGTATTGCGGTGTTCCGAGTTTGAACCCGTTGGGAACGTAGGTGTTGACGATCGTGACTCCATTGACCACCACGCGCATCAGCCGCGCATCATCTATTTCGGGAAGTTGATCGTCGAAACCATAGAAGACCTCGTCCGGCGCCGTTCGGGTGAAGATGGCCACGCCGTTGTAGGACTTCATGCCGCGATATTGAAGGTGGTATCCCGTCGAGGCGAGCACCAGGGCCGGAAACGCTTCGTCCTGGCACTTTGTCTCCTGCAGGCAAAGCACGTCGGGTTGATGCTTTTCGAGCCAGGCGATAATGACGTCAAGCCGTATCCGGATCGAGTTTACATTATAGGTAGCGACCTTCATGAGGTAAGCATACATGAGGATTTTCGGACATCGGGGCGCGCCCGGCCTTCCGCGGCACGGGGAGAACACCGTTTACTCCTTCCGGGAAGCCCTCGCAAAGGGCGCTCAGGGAATTGAATTCGACGTTCGCCGCTGCGGCGACGGAACGATCGTGGTTATTCACGATCACACCGTCGATCGCACAACCAGCGGCGATGGGCTCGTGGCCGGTTGTACGTATCAGGAACTCGTGGCGTTCGATGCGGGTCACGGCGAGCGCATACCCCGGCTCGCCGATGTTTTCGCGTTGTTCGGTTCTCGATGCGTTCTCAACGTGGAACTCAAGGAACAGGGGCTCGCGGACGACGTCAGGAAGCTCGTTATGGAAGCCCGGTGTTTCACGAATGTGATTGTCTCGGCCTTCGACGCGGACGACAACGGTCCTCACTCGAATTCCGGATGGGCCGAGCTTCAGGGTCTTTCTCCGGAAATCCCGATCGCCCTGCTGGCTTCGGCCGCGAAAATTTCCCGGCTGGGAGTACGAAGCTTCATCGATCACGCTATTCGTCTTGGAGCAACCGCGATCCATCCCCAGAGGACGGCGCCCATTGAAGAGATCCTTCCCATGGCGAAGTCTGCCGGTCTTGCTGTTCACGTGTGGACGGTGAATGAGCCGGAGGAGATTGACCGGTTCCGCTCCATTGGAGTGGATGCGATCTTTACCGATTACCCGGTATGACAAAAACGTTCGATGTTTGCGTTATCGGAACCGGGGGCGTTGTGGGTCTTTCGATTGCCCGCCAACTGGCCAGCGGACGACGGACTGTCGCCGGCATCGAAAAGCATCGAACGGCCGGCAAGGAGACCAGCGGCCGGAACAGTTGCGTGATCCATTCCGGATTTCACGAAGTACGCGGCACACTGAAGGCGAAACTGGCGTTGCGCGGCAGTAGCTTGATTGCGGAATACGCCAGGGACAAGGGCATTCCCATTATGAGAACGGGGATGCTGATTGCCGTGCCGCGAGGCGCCCTCCGCGAGGGACTGTGGCGGGAGGCCGGCGCGCTCTGGAATTTGTGGCGGCGGGGCCGCACGATGGGCGTGCAGTTTCGTTTCATCTTTACACCGTCCGGCGTTCGCGAGTTCGCCGCGGTGGACGCCGTTGGCGGCATATTCATTCCTGCCATGCACGTTATCGATGTGGAGAAGTTTCTGCAATCGCTTGAGGCGGACGCCACCGCCAACGGCGCGGAGTTATCGTATGGCCAGGAAGTTACCGGCATTCGAGTGGACGGCACGGCATACGTCATTACGACCAACCGGGCGGAATTCCGCGCGCGGGTTCTCATAAACTCCGCTGGTCTCCACGCCCACGAGATCTCGCGAATGGCGGGCGGCCCGGAGTATCCGATCGAGTTTCTGCGCGGCGACTACTATGAACTGGCGGGCGGTATGGCGCGATGGAACATTCCCACGCTCGTCTATCCGGCGATGCCGCCGAGATCTCCATCCAAGGGCATCCACCTGAGTCCTCGAACGGATGGCCGCCTGTTTATCGGTCCCGACGCCCGGCCGGTCCCGGTTCCGGGTTCCTATGAAAAGGATTCGACGCCAAAAGAACTCTTCCTCGCCGCGGCGCGAAAATTCCTTCCTGCGATTCGAGAAGACGACCTTCAATGGTCCTACTGCGGCATTCGGCCAAAGCTTCGGTCAAAGGACGGCAAATCCGACTTCGTTATTCGCATGGATCGTACGGATGTTCCTCTTATAAACCTCGTTGGCATCGATTCGCCGGGGCTTTCCTCGAGCCTCGCGATCGGCGAGTACGTCGATACCATGGTGCGCGAAACCGGAGTTTAGATTAAATTCACTTCGTGGCCACTTCGCACCATCCGGATCTCGATTCCGCCCAGCAGCGCCAGCAGATGATCCGCGCGGTCGTTGCTTCCGCCGTTGGCACCACGATCGAGTGGTACGACTTTTTTCTTTACGGCGTGGCGGCTGCGCTCGTGTTTCCGCAGAAGTTCTTCCCACAATCGGACCCGTTTGTCGGGACGCTCCTTTCGTTTTCGACGTACTTTGTCGGTTTCATTGCACGGCCCGTGGGCGCCGTGATCTTCGGGCACTTTGGCGACCGTATTGGCCGCAAGGCGTCGCTCGTGGCCACGCTGCTGCTGATGGGCGTGGCGACGATGGGAATCGGTTTTATCCCCGATTACGAGACCATCGGCATCTGGGGCGCGGTGCTCCTGACTTTCGGGCGTGTATTGCAGGGGATCGGCGTCGGCGGCGAGTGGGGCGGTTCGGTTTTGCTTGCAGGCGAGTGGACGGATCCGAAACGCCGGGGCTTTACCACCAGCTGGGCTCAGTTCGGCGCGCCCGCAGGAATGGTCCTGGCGAACGGCGCATTGGCCGCAATGACCGTGCTGACCCCGCCGGATCAGTTCCTGACGTGGGGCTGGCGTGTGCCATTCATTGCCAGCTTCGTCCTGCTTTTCATTGGCTTCTACATACGAATCGGCATTCTGGAAACCCCGGTATTCGCGAAATTGAAGGCGGCAGGGCGCGTCGAGAAAGCGCCTGTGATTGAGGTTCTGCGGCACAATTGGCGGGAAGTCATCCTGACCGCATTGCTTCGGACCGGACAGCAGACGCCCTTCTACATCTTCACGACGTACGTTCTGACGTACGCCACCCAGGCGCTCGGCATGAGCCAGACGCTCGTTCTGAACTTTGTCATGCTCGCGGCGTTGATCTCCATGGGAACTATTCCGCTGTTTGGCCACCTGTCGGACCGCATCGGCCGGCGCAAGGTGACGGCGATCGGTTGCGTCATCATGGCCGTGTGGCCGTTCGTGTACTTCGCGCTTCTCGATTCGAGGATGGTGGTGCTGGCTTTGATTGCGATTGTCCTGAGCCTGCCGATTCACGACCTGCAGTACGGGCCGCAGGCGGCCCTCATCTCGGAAAGCTTTCCCGGATCGCGGCGCTACAGCGGCGCGTCCATCGGATATCAGCTCGCGTCGATTACGGCCGGAGGGCCGGCCCCGCTCATCGCGTTGTGGCTTTATCGGACTTACGGAACGTCCATGGCTGTGGCGGTGTACGTGTCGATCGCCGCGCTGGTGAGTCTCGTCTCGGTGGCGCTGCTGAAGGATCGCAGCGGCCAGCTCGATGCGCACTGAAGGAAATCTGGATGCCGGATCTGGATTTCTGTACTATCGACGAAATCATTTCTGTCAATTCTTGATGGCTGCGCCCCAGCTTGCTGGCGCGAAGGAGTGCGATGAACAAAACGGTGACTTTTGTGGTGGCGCTGGCGGTGGGTCTCGCCGTCGGCATTCCCGTGGGCAGCCGGGTCATGAATGCGCCCGCGGAAGCGGAGACAGCGCCGGCGGCCTCGTTCAGCGCCGTGCCCGATGCCATTGGGGCACAGGACATTTCCGGCCCGTACGAAGTGGTTGAGGGATGGCCGAAAGATCTCGCCACGCTTCCCGGCCACGAGAAGTGGACGTATGGAGGCGCGCGAGGCGTTTTCGCCGAGAGTCCGAACCGGGTGTTCCTGCTCGGTGGCGGCGAGTTGCCGGCTCTCCCGCGTCCGCCGGTGAGACTGCTGACCGATATCGGGCCGAACGTGCAATTTCCCGTCAACGGGCTGCCGTGGCGGAACGCCAACGCGTTAACGCCGCCGGGCGCCGGAGGAACGGGCCAGGACCCCGCAAGGGGAATGGACATCTGGCGGGGCGCTGCGGCGCCACTCCGTGAGCTCGGCGTCGACGCCCGATGGGAACACTGCATCATTGTTGTCGACGGGCAGGGCAACATCATCGAAGACTGGACGCAGTGGGATAAGCTGTTCAAGCGTCCGCACTCGGTCTACATCAGCCCGTACGATGCCGAGAAGCATGTGTGGGTTGTCGATGACCACACGCACGCGATCTACAAGTTCTCGAATGACGGCAAGCAGCTCGTGCAGACGCTCGGGACGCCCGACGTGCCTGGCGCCGATGGGACGCATTTCAACCGGCCGACGTTCATCGCGTGGTTGCCCGACGGAAGCTTCTACGTGGCCGATGGGTATAACGGCACGCGCGTGGCGAAATTCGATAAGGATGGCAAGTTCCTGCTGGATTTCGGCATGGCCGGCGAACGAGGGACGGAAACGCGGCCCGGGTATATGAACAACGTGCATGGCGTGGCCGTCGACGTCGAGACACGGCGCGTCTTTGTGAACGATCGCGAGAACCACCGGATCCAGATTTTCGACGAGAACGGCAAATACCTTTCCGAATGGAAGATCGCGGTCAGCCCGTCGAGCCTCCACTTCGTCCAGATCGGCGCGGACCGGGCGCTGGTGACCTTCGATCGCAATACCCACAAGATGCTGAAGTACGATCTCGACGGCCGTCTCCTGTACGCGTGGGGAACTGTGGGCGATTTCCCGGGGACGCTCTGGGGCGTGCACGGCATGAGCACGGACCAGGAAGGGAATCTCTACGTTGCCGAGGTGGATGCCGGGCGGTTCCAGAAATTCCGTCCGCGCCCGGGCGCCAATCCCGCGACTCTCATCGGGAAGCCCATCTATTCGGCCTGGCAGTAGTGATCATCTGCTCTGTGCGGCAGGGCCACCCATCGGATCTTTGAATCGCTCCGGGCGATTACAAATACCGCTGAGCGGAGGTAATGAGTAGCGATCAGATGTCGGGCTCCTTCGGAGCCCTCATGGAATGCTTGCAGTCCGAATCCGCGATATTTCCGCTTTTGTATCCAGCTTTGTGCGGCATAACGCATGAAGGAAGCACGTTCGCTCCGACACATCCAGCGCCGTTCTCGCGGCGGAATCATCCGCATCGGTTGCCAGGTACACATGGGTCTCGACGGGATCTGCGCCGCCCGCGAAGAAGTGCGTGTCCTGAACAATGGAGTATTCCCTGAGGTTCATCTTCATGATCTTTGCGTACCGGCCGAACTGCGTCATGAAGCAGAAGCCGAGCCCGGCGGACATGTAGGCAGCCGCGTCGGGCGCGCAGTCCGATGCTTTGTCGGAAAGGAAGTGGAATATGGAACCTCGCGGGTTGTACAGGTGCTGCTCGATTTTCTTCACGCCATCGGCTCGAAGGGTGCAAATACCGCGAAGATGCAACTGCCGATTCTGTTCATCGGCCAGGCTGGATCCCACGCTGCTGGTGTTTTCATCCGTTTGTGGCGTCGTCCCTGCACGGGCCACCAGAGCGCTCCAGTTACCTGCGGCGGGTTCAGTCCCGTCAAACTGATCCAGGGCGGCGGGTTCGGGCGCACGTCCGATGCTTTCGACCTGGCCTGTCGCGATTTCCCGTCCATTGTGCGTGAGGGTAAAGCGGCTATTCATTTCGGCATGGAGAAGTCCTGTTACGGGCGAGGCCCCGAGTGCCTCGTTCACCGCCTGAGTCAGAGCCGAACTTTCCGCATCACAGTCGACTTCCACCATCAGCGCAACTGGGAGCGCCCCGCCTTTAATGGTCCCGCGATGAAAAGATCCCGTCATCGTGTAGAAATTGTCCTGGGTAAGACGGATGTCTCGAACCCGAATGCTTCGCTCGCGCGCAGACGACAGGATCTGATCCATAAAGGAAGAAACCATTCCTGTCGTGAAAAAGGCCAGGGGACAAGGCGCCACATCGTCGCCCATCAAATACGGTCCTTCGTCGCTGGCCAGCCGCCATGCCGTTCCGGTTCCGGCGGAAGTCACAATGGCTTCCTTTTGCATCGCGCTTAAGGATCGAACCCATGTCCGGACAGCCGCGCCTTTTCGATTCAGCTGCGGGGCAAATGCCGCCTTCGAGGCGTCGTCAAGCTTGAAAAACAGGGGTTTGCCAGAGGATTCCAAAGGGTTCATGGATTCATTTCTCGCTCTCGGTTTGGCAGACAATGCGTCATGAAAGTTTATGAAATTGCGCGCTACGGCACAGTCAGGACCGCCGTCCTGACCATTCCGCCGAGTTCGGTATCGGTCCAGGCGATCACGATATCGGAGCCGGACCGCGCCATGCGGGGAAAGCCGCTGGATGACGAGCTGCTCGTCAGCGAAACCACGACGGGTTCTTCGGCCGTGCCATCGGCCTTGATGCGGCGCAGGCGCACCTGTGCTCCGTCGGGCGCGTCTTCCGCAGTTTCAATCCAGCTGATGATGGCATCGCCGTTGTCCAGTGCGATGGCGGATACGCGGCCCAGCGAGTTGCCGCCAGCGATGAGAATGGGCGCGCCGAATTTCAGGCCGCCATCGGTCGATAGAGCCGCATTGATCTGCGCCTTGTCGTTTGGCGCCGCAAACCATGCGGCAACAACGTTTGATCCTGCCGCAGAAATCGAAGGCCCGTTGATCGGGCACGCATATATTTCCCAACCGTCCGATGAGAGAGCCTGCGGCGCCGACCACTTCCCATCGTTGAGGCGGACGAGCGCAATTTCGCGGATCTCGGTTTCCGAGCGGTCGCGATAGGCGATGGTCAGGCCGGCCGCCGTCTGGATTGCGGCAGTCTGGCAGCATTCGCAGATTCTGGCGTCCAGCACCTCCTCCGGGCCAAGCGTTCCATCCAGTCCGATGGTGGTGTATATCAACTGAACTTCGTCGGATGGGGCCGTCGGATCACCGGCTTTGCGGCCATCGAGCCACACCGCGCCGATGCTGCCGCCGGGCGCAGGCATCATTGTCAGCATGCTGTGTTCGGTCGGCGTTCCATCGCGGTGCGGCACGACAGGCGCGCTCCACGTACTGCCGCCGTCCTTTGAGATGCTGATGTTGATGGCGATGCCGTCGCCCTCGACCGACCAGTGCGCCGCCAGCGTTCCGTCGGCAAGCGCGAACACGGAAGGGAAGTCCGCGTAGTTGACAAACCAGTTGGCGCCCGTCGCGACCGTCCCCACCGCCGTCCACTCGCCTCCCGGCGCGCGGCGGGCAATCTTCAATGCGCTTTCACCGGTGTCGAGAGTCTCCAGCCAGCTCAGGTAAACGCTTCCGTCAGGGCCGGTGGCAAGGTTGGGCTGTCCGCTGCTTGGACTGGCCGGGGAGGTGATTTCCCGCGGCTGGGGCAGCGGTTCCGGAGCGGATGAACATCCGAAGACAAACAGAAAAGTGAAAAGAAGTGATTTGCGCATGGTGGCGACAATCGTATTCGTCCAGTAACCGATTTGCAATCGGAGACCGTCAAACATGCTACTGTGACCAAACGGATACGAATGATGGCGAAGTCCACCGGAGAGAAAAAGACCGTCCGCAACATGGCGATTCTCGGCCTGCTGGCCGCGCCATGGGTTGGTTTCCTGGCGGTCGCGCTGAGACCCAACCCGCGGCAGATGTGGGCGCAGCGCTGGCCGACCGTCACGTTTGTCGGCCTTTACCAGATTGCGCTGGACAAGTGTGTCGAGATAGACGGACTCGAACATATTCCCACGACGGGCTCCGTGATTCTCGCCGGCAACCACATCAACAAAGCGGCCAACGACGCCATGCTGATGGGATCGAAGATTCTTGTCGAGCGCGGCTGCCTTTCAAAGTTTGTCTCGCAAGCTGATCCGTCCACCCCGATGCTGAAACATTTCCTACGCCTGATGGGCAATGAGCAGGGCGTCATTCTCCCGATTGAGAAGGGTACGACTACCGAGACCATGGTCCGGTTTCTCCAAAAACCGGAGGAATTCGGGCGGAAGCAGGCGATGCTCGGCGTTTTCCCGGCAGGCTACGCCGACAGCGATTTTCAGGCACACATGAACAGGCCGTGGCGCACCGGCGCCGCCGTTGCAGCCTGCGAAACCGGCTCTCCCATCGTGCCTTTTTATATGGAGGGCCTGCCCGTCGACTGGGGGCCGTACGAGATGCTGAAGGCCGCTGCCCGCGCCGTTTTGGGCGGCAAACCCTTCAAGGTGCGGATACGGTTGGGAACGCCCATACATCCTGAACCGGGAGAGACCGACTACGTCGGACTCACCGAGCGCATCCGCCAGGCTGTCCTCGGACTTTCCCATCTCGAAAAGTCACCTTAACTATGTCGATACTCATCCCTGTCGAGACCGTCGGCGACATTCTCCCCATGTATCGCGGCACACCCATCGAGCGATTGCTTCGTTACCACAACCTGGGAGAGCCTTTGCCGTCCACTACCGGCCACGCGGAAATGCTGGTTGGTATGTGCATGGATCACCGGAAGGATCTCACGCTCCCCAATGAGTTCGCTTACGTCATACGGACGGCGGGAGGCAGTATGCGGGACAGCGGATTTGAGATCAGCTATGCGGCCGCTGTGGGCGGGATCGCGACGATCGCGCTCCTCGCGCATACCGACTGCGGCATGGCCCATGTTACAGGCAAGCGCGACGCCTTTGTCCGGGGGCTCGTGGAACGGGCAGGATGGGACGAAGCGGCCGCTTTGGCCCAGTTTTCCGAATACGCTCCGCAGTATGAAATTGGCGATCCGTTGGCGTTTGTTGTCGCTGAAGCAGTTCGCCTTCGCCGCCTCTATCCCCGCCTGATGGTCGCCCCGCTGATGTATGCGGTGGAGAATGACCGGCTGATGCAGATTGTGGAAGCCGGGATGGGATTTTGAAATTGGACGAATCCTGCATCTCAAATCCTG
>CAMBFR010000090.1 GCA_945865815.1 Candidatus Sulfopaludibacter sp. SbA3 | reverse complement strand
TCTTCATGGCCCGCTCCCAAGCTCGGGCCGGATATAACGCCATCCGCTCTTAACCTCCAGTGCGGATGTGACGTTACGTCGACCCTGCCCTTCAGACCGGACATTTCATTTGCTACAGGCACCGGACAGATCATGTGCTACCGACATCTGCCCTCACCCTTCTTGACAGTTCCGAGACGACGGTGACACAGTAGGCGCGCCAGATATTCATGAGCCACTCTCTTTTTCTTCTTATTGCCGCCTTGTTCTTCCATCACGGCGACGCAGGCCGCTATGAGGAGAATCTCACGCTCCTGAAGGGGACCGTCGTCGCAATGCAATTTCTGAATCCGCATGCGGTTATCGTTCTCGACATCGAGGATTCCACCGGAAAGCCCGTTCGCTGGCGCGCGGAAATGGGCGCTGCCAACAATCTGGTGCAGCAGTTCGGCTGGAAGAAGGACACGCTCAAAGCCGGAGACAAGATCACGATCATTGGCCGCCGCATCAAAGGCGGATCGCCTTATATCAATCTCACCGAGATGGCCAAGGTCATCCTGACGGACAGCGGAAAGGAAATCTTCCAGACACCGAATGCCCTGCCCGGACTGTCACTCCGTTGAGCCGCCTTCTCGCAGCCAGTCTTGCCCTTATTGTCACGGCGGGAAATTGCCTCGCTCAAATACCGAAACAAACGGCTTACATCAAGGCCTCCAATACCAGGGCGGGTGCGCAGTTCGGAGCAGGCGGAACACTGCTCGGAGACAGCGTGGCATTGAGCAGCGACGGCAATACCCTGGCTGCCGGCTCTCCAATGGAATCCAGCGCGGCAAAGGGAATCAACGGGAATCAGGCCGACGAATCTGCCTATGATGCCGGCGCCGTCTACGTCTTTCGGCGAAGCGGCAACACGTGGCGGCAGCAGGCCTACATCAAACCCTCCAACACACGGCCAGGCTCCAATTTCGGTCATGCCGTTCGCTTAAGCGGTGACGGAAACACGATGGCTGTCTCCGCCCCTTTCGAGTCCAGTGCGGCTACCGGAATAAACGGCAATCAAAATGACGAGTCGATTCCACAAGCCGGCGCTGTTTACGTTTTCACTCGCAGGGGTGAGACCTGGACGCAGCAGGGTTACATCAAAGCTTCAAATACGGGAGAAGCGGGCAAAGGCGACGAGCCGGGCGACGGCGATCAGTTTGGCTTCTCGCTCGCGCTCAGCAGCGACGGTAACACTCTGGCGGCCGGCGCTATCGGCGAAGACGGTCCTGACAACTCCCTTGGAGGGGCCGGCGCGGTATACGTGTTCACGCGCACCGGCAATGCGTGGACACAGCAGGCATATGTGAAGCCAGCGAACCCGGGAAGCGGGGATCTCTTCGGATACGCCCTCGCGCTGACAGCGGACGGCGGATTGATGGCCGTGGGAAGTTTCGATGAAGATGGTCTCGACGATAAGGCTACCGGAACAGGCGCCGTTTATGTGTTCGCGCGCGCCGGTTCGGTATGGACTCAGCAGGCATATCTCAAACCATCGAACACCGAAGCCGCGGATTCCATCGGGGTCTCCGTGGCCATCAGTCTGGATGGCAACACGATCGCGGCCGGCGCGCTCGACGAAGACTGCCTGTGCACCGGTGTGAACCCGACGGATGCCGCGGGCCGGCTTGCGGGAGCGAACGATCGGGAGTCCGACCTTTCGACAGGCGCCGTGTATGTGTTCGTTCGGAACGGAACGTCGTGGACACAGCAGGCTTACGTCAAGGCATCCAACACGGGTAAAGAGGACTGGTTCGGTTCGCGGCTTGCGCTCAGCGGCGACGGCAATACGCTCGTGGCCGGCGCGCAGCTAGAGGACGGCAACAATGATTCCACGCAGGAAGCCGGCGCTGTTTATGTTTTCAGCCGTTCCGGTACGGTATGGACTCAACAAGGCTATCTGAAGGGCTCGAACACCGAAGCATTTGACGAATTCGGAAGCTCGAGCGCGCTTAACAGAGACGGCTCCATGATCGTTGTCGGCGCCCGCAACGAAGCGAGTAATGCGAAAGGCGTGAACGGGAACCAGGCTGATAATTCAGCGCGGGATGCCGGTGCGGTTTACGTCTTTGCCCCGTGAGCGCGATTCCGTCCGCTTACCGTGCCTTGGTGATTTTCATGACGGTCAACGCTGAAGCGCCGGAGGAATAAATCGAGCCGTCGGTGTCGACACCCAGCCCGTGACTCCGTGCGGTGGAAACGGAATCAATCAGTTTTCCGTTCTTCACAATGTTGACGATGCCGACATTTATGTCGCTGATATAGACGGTGTTGTCGGAGGTGACGACGATCCCGCCACGCGATGGAAAAGGCCAGGTCTCGACGAATTTACCGTCCTTGTCGAAGACCGAAACGCGCTTGTTGTCGCTATCGTTCACGAGGATCCGGCCCTGGGAATCCAGAGCAACGCCGTGCGGCAGCTGAAGCTGTCCGGGCTGGGAGCCTTTCACGCCACCGATGATTCGGACAAAATTTCCATCACTGGAAAAATGGACGACCCTCGCATTCTGATAACCATCCGACACATAGATATCGCCGTTAGGCGCGATGGCGACGTGGTTGGGCTGGTTGAATTGATCGCGCGTCGTGTTATCCCCGGCGGCGCCTTTCCTGCCGAGCGTCATGAGGAGCCGCCCATCCGGACTGAACTTGTGCACCACGTGGGCGGTGGAGTCGGTCGCCCAATAAAATCCCTGTGAATCGATCGTCACGCTGTGCGCCGTATCAAACAGACCGGCATCTCCCCAGGCCTTCACGAATTTGCCGTCACGGGAGAACAATCGAAAATGCGGCGCCACGCGCACCAGCACCACGATGTTCCCCTTTCCATCCGTCGTGATCCACGAGGTGGAGCCATCCCAGACTCCACCCGGAACCTGAGCCCAGTTCATGTCCACTTTGTAGTTTCCGCCGGACTGCGCCGATATGGCGGGCATATCGACGACGGCGAAACACACCAGAAACAATGAAAGAACAGCTGCGATCGAACGATTGTTCACGACCATCTCCTTATTAAACGAGCCTAACGGGCGTAGAGGCGCAGTTCCTTGCCGTCAGCCAGTATGATGCGCTCAAGCTTGATGACTTTCTGGCGGTCGGAGAACTGATAGCCGATGCCCGTGATGACGTCACCGGGCTTCACCGTCGTCCGGGTCCAGCCATTGCCCTCCATCCGATTGACGGCGGGACCACCGATCTCCCATTTCTCCTTCTGGCCGCCACTGGTCTGAACCTCAAGGGTAATCATCGGATGCGGATCTCCCCACCTGAAGTCGAGTATCGTGCCCTTTACCGTCACGAGCCGTTCGTAGCTCACCGGCCATGTGTGATGCGCAGACAGCGGCGCCGCAGCAGAAACCAGCGCAAGGATGACAAATGCTGTAACACATAAGGCTTTCATCGTGGCTTTCCTCCTGGCGAGCGATTCTAGAGCAAAATTGCAAATACAGGAAACGCGAAAAGAGTGGTCTGTCCCCGAATTAGAAGTAGAATCCCCGGAGTTTGAAAAGGAGGATCTCTTGATGCGAAATCTTATCTGCCTGGTGGCCGTGGTACCCGTGATGCTGTCCGGATGTGGGGGAGCCCCTGCCGAGGACGCCCCGCCCCCTGCGGCAGCTGTGTCCAGCGTTCCGAACTTGCCGGCCACGATTTTGGCCAATCGGGGAGGCGTCATTCCGGAAGGCGTCGAATACGACACGAAGAACAATCGGCTCCTGACCGGCTCGCTTTCCGAGGGCTCGATCTTCCAGTGGCAAGCCGATGGCAACCTGACGCCGGTGGTGACCGACGCGGACCTGAAGTCTTCGATCGGAATTGAGGCCGATGAGGAGCGCGACCGCCTGCTGGTGTGCAACTCCGACAGCGCCGTGTTCCAGGGCAACGCCGCCGGACAGGCCAAACTTGGCATTTACAATCTGACCACGGGCGCGAAAATCGCCATGGTCGATCTGGCGGCCGCCGATACGGGAGCCGCGAGGGATGCGAAACACTTTGCCAACGACGTCGCCGTGGGAAGCGATGGAACCGCGTACGTTACCGACACCATGACCAACGTGGTTTATCGAGTGGGTCCCGACAACGCCGTTTCGGTTCTGTACCGGTTTCCGGCAACCCAGGGCCTGGGGCTGAACGGGATCGTGTTCCACGCGTCCGGCTACCTGCTGGTGACGGGTGGAGCGAAACTCTACAAGATGCCGATCGGCAATCCGGCCGGCGTCACCGAAGTCAAACTCCCGATGGAACTCGTTGGGCAGGACGGCATGCTCTGGACGGCTGACGGGCGGCTGGCCATTGTCAGCAACTCGCAGCATCGCGTGGTTGGACTGAAGAGCAGCGACGACTGGGCCACGGCCGAGATGGCCGGCGAAGCGAAGTACGAAATCCAGGGAACCACGGCGGCGGCAGTGGGCAACGATCTCTACGTGGTGCACCCGCATTTTGCGGATGCGGAGCCACCCACTGTCGAGCGTCTCACACTCCAGTAGGCAAATTCGGGGTCAGACGGATGAATTCCCGATGTTCATTGTTCAATTCTCAATTCTCATCTTTCAAGGCACCTTCAAATGGAAAATGGGAATTGAACAGTGAACAATGAGAATTCTCACCCGTCTGAGCCCGACATGAGGAGGTTTGCGATGCGCGTGTTATTCGCCGCCGCGGCAGCGGCCGTGATTGTCAGCGTTTCTCCGGCTGCGGAGGCGCAGAATGCCCCGGCAGCGCCTTCGTCGTGCGGCTTACCTCTTGCGCCGGGAATCCTGCAGCAGCAGCTCGTGTCCGGCGAGCGGCAGCGGGCCTACAGACTGTTTGTTCCCCCTGGATATGACGGGCGCACGGCGATACCCATGGTTCTCGACCTGCACGGAAGTGGTGGAACGGCGGCTGGCCAGGCTCGAAACAGCGGCTTCGAGGAAGTGGCCGCGCGGGAAGGTTTTGCGGTGGCGAGTCTGCAGGCCGAAGACAGCAGGTGGAACGTACCGGTCGCGGATGACCGTGCCGACGACGCCGCTTACGTCAGTGACGTGATCGATCACGTTGCGGCGCGGTTATGCACCGACCGGGCGCGCGTCTATGCCACCGGGTTTTCCGGTGGCGGGCGCATGTCGTCGCTGCTCGCGTGCGTGCTCAACACGCGCCTCGCGGCCATCGCGCCGGTATCCGGACTTCGCTGGCCTGCCCCCTGCGCGGGGCGTCCCATTCCGGTCCTGACTTTTCACGGTCTGGCCGATCCGCAGAACCCATATTCGGGAATGGCGGCAGGCAGGGGCGCAGAGTGGCTTGAGAGCGTTCCGGACGCCCTCGCCGGCTGGGCCCGGCACAACGGTTGCGGCTCCAACGTCATTCCGGACGATCCCGCCGGTCCCTTGTCCACCATGCGCTACGCCGATTGCCGGGAAGGCGCAGAGGTCCGAATGATCCGCATCGACGGCCTTGGGCACACCTGGACGAGGAAGGAAATCGACACGACAGCCGTGATGTGGCAGTTCTTCAAGAACCACCGATTGCGGTAAATGCGTTACTGATCCACTGCCGGGCGGCAGGTGCCTCCCGCGCATCGATTGTTTTCTTCGCAGACGTATTCCAGAAGGCCGAGCTGCTCCCAGTCCGGACGAAGCGTCAGTACGAAGTCCTGCGAGAAAGGCCGGGTAAAGATCTTCGGATCGTCGATGGTGATCTTGTACAGGAGCCTGTTCCCTTCGCGCTTGAGGTGCTCGGTGGTGTGAAGCGCGTCGCTATGCCAGCGGGTTTTTGTCGGGTCGGTGTAGTGATAGTCATCCAGGATCCAGCGCTTGAAGTTGACGGTATCGATGACCAGGGTGTCTCCTTCCCACTTCCCGACCGAGTCGCCATAGTACGTGGGCTCGATCCCGGTTCGGTGCGGACGGCCGTCGGTGGGGATGATGCGGGCTGCCCGTTGCAGTTCAGGAATAATCACAACGTACTTGGAATTCTGTACGATCTGAATCGGAAGGATGTACAGCATTCCGGAAGGAAATCCCGCCGGCAGACACATTGCGCGAGGTTCATCGTGACGTGGATCGCCGTTGTGCAACTCATAGAGCAGACTTTCGGCGCCGGGCTTGACCGGGGCCATCTTGTCCGCGTTAAAAATGAGGTTGCCGCGCTGACCCGTCGGATTCACCGTCGAAGGCTGAGTGTACATGCCGGAAAAGTCCGGTTTCCCGTCGGGCATGCGGGGAATATCCTGTGCATTTGACGTTGCCGTCATTGCAAGAACCAGCACTGCTGCGAAAACGCCTGACCATAGCCACTGTTTTTTCACTGTCCCCCCTCGATGTCGCCGTAAATAAAAATTCAGCCGTTTATGATATGCGTCAGTCCGCGACTCTCGTGCTCTGGCTGGCCACGCACTGCCAGCGGCCCGCGCGCATCACGAAAACGTCGACAAACCGGACGCTCACGGTCACGGTACGCCCCTGCATCGGCCCGGTCATGCTCTTTCTAAACCAGACGACCGCCGTGTCGCCATACTCCTTGACCGTGAATTCGTCGAGCATCGCCGAGTCGATGCGCTTGTCGAATGTGACCGCGTTATCGAGCTCGATGCTCTTATTGCCCCGAGTTCCGTCGTCGTAGGTCGCAATGAATTCGTCGGCGACTACGTTTTCGATGAACGCAATATTCTTCTGATGAAACGCCTCGTCCCAGTCCCGCTCGAGCTGTATCAGGATTTCCTGATTGGATCGCACTCCCTGGGATTGAGCACCGGACGCTGTTGCCGCCGGAATAACGATCAAAATCACGACCAAGATGTCTCGCCAGAATCTTCGACCCATGCGCCGCCCCCTGGTTTCAATTTGAAGCGCCACAATGATACCGATTGTCAGCGCCGCAAGCCATGGTTGAAAAGGGTTTCAACAGTACGTGGCGCGATCAAGGCCGGGCGAGGTGAACAGTGGTACACTGCCCGGCTGTAGCATGGGCAAAGAACTGAAAATTTCGGTCCGTGAACTTTCCCAGGCCACCGTGGTGGATCTGGAGGGGTCCATTAATCTGGAGAACTCGGCTGCGTTGCGCACGGCATTGTTCAAGAGCGTCGCCGCCACTTCCCGCCTCGCGATCAACATGGATCAAGTCCGCTACATCGACAGCTCCGGCATCGCCACATTGCTCGAGGCCCTCATAAAGGCGAGGGACCTGCGGAAAGACTTCCTCCTGTTCGGTCTTGGAGCGTCTGTTCATGATGTCCTGAAGTTGACGAACCTGCTTGGCATTTTCCGGATAGTTGACAATGAGGGCGATGCTTTGGCATCGCGTTAGCGATCGGGGGCGCATGGCTGGAATCTATGACAGGATCGTCGGGCCTCTGTCCACAATCGGGGGCCTTGTAGAAAGAGGCCTTGCCTACATCGGGAGCCTGGCCGAGCTGGTGGGCCAGGCCGTGGCACAGGTTTTCGTCTCGCCGCTGAAGCGCAGCCTGAATTTTCAACGCGCATGCCATCAGGCGATGGTTGTCGGAGTCGGCGCCCTTCCCGTCATTTCCTTCATCACTTTCTTCATCGGCGTCATCATGGCCTTGCAGGGCGCCTACGAACTCCGGCGTTTTGGAGCGTTGCATCTGGTGGCGGACACGGTAGCCATTTCGATCACGCGGGAGCTGGGTCCGCTGGTCGCCGCCATCGTGGTTATCGGCCGCTCCGGATCCGCATTTGCGGCTGAAATCGGCACGATGAAAGTTACCGAGGAGCTGGATGCGTTGTCCACGATGGCGTTGCATCCGGTGGGGTTTCTCGTCACGCCCAAGCTGGTGGCCATGCTGGTCATGATGCCGTGCCTGACGATCTGGGCCGACCTCATGGGCGTTCTGGGCGGAAGTGTTTTCGGCGTTAACGGCGCCGACTACACCTTCGCAAGCTATCTCGCCGCCACGCTCGACGCGCTGTACATGCGCGACATCGTGACAGGGCTCGTCAAAAGCTTCGTCTTCGGCCTGGTCATCACGGCAGTGGGATGCCGGGAAGGCTTCGCCACGGGGGCCGGGTCGGATGAGGTGGGCCGTTCAACGACGGCAGCCGTTGTGAATTCCATTTTTCTCGTCGTTTTCGTGGACCTCGTGTTCACGGCGATCTTTTACGTGACAAGCGGAGTGTGATGTCATCTCAAACGGCCGGCGCGAGCGAACACGACACCAAACAAGACACTGGGGGCCCCATCATTTCCGTCAGAGATCTGCGCGTGAAATACGGCGACCGGGAAATTCTTCACGGCGTCAGTCTCGATATCCAGCCGAGGGAGACTATCGCGATTCTGGGGGGATCGGGCTCCGGCAAAAGCACTTTGCTTCGAACGATGGTGGGGCTCGAGAAGCCGGCGTCGGGAACCGTCTCCATCCACGGAACCAACCTCTCCCGGGCCTCGGCATCCGAACTGGACCAGGTCCGCAAGAAGATCGGCCTTTCCTTCCAGGGGGGCGCGCTGATCGGTTCCATGACAGTTGCGGAAAATGTGGCGTTGCCGCTGCGGGAGCACACGAATCTGGCGGGGTCCACGATTGACGTCATGGTGCGCATCAAGCTCCAGCAGGTGGGCCTGATCAAATTCCAGCACTTCATGCCTTCGCAGCTCAGCGGAGGAATGAAAAAGCGCGCGGCGCTTGCGCGCGCCATGGCAATGGATCCGGAAATACTGTTCTTCGATGAGCCTTCGGCCGGGCTGGACCCGATCATCGCCGCCGGCATCGACAACCTGATTCTGAACTTGAAGAAGGCTCTGGCCGTTACGATCGTGGTGGTGACTCACGAACTGGCGAGCGCGTTTCTCGTTGCGGATCGAATCATCGTCCTCGATGGCGGGCACATCGTGGCGGACGCGCCGGCGGAGGAGTTGAAAAGAAGCACCCATCCCCGCATACAGCAGTTTTTGAACCGGGTAGCGGACAGCGACACCGCGGAAGACGTGGACTACTTGAGCCTGTTTATGGAGCAACTTCTGAAACCGTCGCACATGGAGGGAAGATGACGCCGAATCGCGAACGCGTGTGGGTAGGGCTCTTCGTGGTTGTTGCCATCGCGGTACTGTCGGTAACCACCGTCGCCGTCTGGGGCGGCATGGGAAGGTCCGGCGTCCCGCACCGGACCTATTTCAAGTACAGCGGAGGAGTGCAAACCGGAACCGCCGTGCGCTATGGCGGCTTGAGGGTGGGCGTCGTCCGGCGCGTTCAGGTCGATCCCGGCGACTCGACACGAATCGAGATCGATTTTGTCGTCGATCCGGGCACGCCGCTGAAAACGGACAGCGTGGCGAAGCTGGCCAGCCTCGGACCTTTGAGCGACAGTTACGTCGAAATTTCGCCCGGCGCAAACGGTGGAATCCCGGCCGAGCCCGGCGCCGTGATTGACTCGGTTGAGAGTGTCGGCCTCGCGCAGCTGGGCGATGTTGTCCAGACTCTCGTTCCTCAGATTCGCGATGTGATGGACCGGCTGGCCGTGGATCTCGACAGCCTGCAGATCACGGTAGCGCGCGCGAATGACCTTCTGAATGACGGCAATCGGGCCAATATCGGGCAGGCGTTGACGAGAGCCAACGACATGCTGAGCGACCGTAACCGGACGAATCTTTCCGCGTCGCTCGACAACCTGAATCAACTCCTGAGCGATTCCCGGCCCAAGGTATCTGCGGCGCTGACCAGCGCGAACGACGCCGCCGGACGGCTGGCGCCGCTGCTGGACGACATGAAGGCGGCATCCGAACGTGCGCATCAGATGCTCGCCAACCTGGATTCCATCCTGGCTGAAAACCGGCAAGACCTGCGTGGTTCCGTATCGGAGCTCCGTGAGGTGCTGGCACAATCGACGGCGGCCGTGAATCAGCTTCAGGATCTGATGAATCAAAACGCGGGCAATATTTACGAGATACTGGAAAACATGCGGTCATCCGCGGTCAATATCCGCAGCCTCACGGAAACCGTAAAGAGCAACCCATCCACTCTGATCCGGGGCGTCAACGTGGAGGATCGCAGGCCGGGGGTAATCGAGAAGTGAAGAATTTTCGAGGCAAGGCCATTGTTCGGGTCTGGCTGTTCGCCGCGCTCGGCGCGATGGCCTCCGCATGCGTGAGCAGCCGGCCGATCAAATACTACCGGATCGAGGTTCCTCAGATGCCCGCGGCCGCGGCGCCCGGCGCAGGCGTCTCGCTTCAAGTCGGAAACATCGACGCGCCTCCCCTCATGCGCGATGGCCGCATTCTGTATCAGGTGGGCGCCAACGAAGTCGGCGCCTATGAATATCATCGGTGGGTGGAGACTCCGGATCGCATGGTTCAAAGTTGGCTGGTCCGGCTGCTCCGTTCCTCCGGCAGATACCGGTCCGTGGATCCGCCGAACACAGGCGCGGGAGCCGACTACATCGTTCAAGGCCGGATTTATGAATTCGGCGAGATGGACAAGCCCGAGATTTACACGCGGTTGTCCATGGAAATTGAACTCCGGGACTCGAAGACCCGCCGGACCGTCTGGTCGCGGCTGTATACGAACGAAGATATGGTCAGCGGCAAGGAAGTCCCCGACGTGGTCCAGTCGCTGGAACAGAACCTGCGCCGCGGACTCGCCGAAATCGTCAGCGGACTGGATCAATACTTCGCGGCGAGCGGCCAGGCTGGCGGAACATCCGGAACGAGGAACTGATTCTATTCCGCGTGACGGTAATTCGAGAGACTTTGATTGATTTAATTACTTGCGGCGGGATTCGATCAACGTCCCTCAACATGCCACAACATGGAAAACTTGGAGGACATGACGATGCGCACACTTGTCATTCTGTTAATCCTGTCACCGATCTTTTCGGCGGCCTGCGCCGATCAAACTGAGCCGCCGGCCGGCGACGCTACGCCCTCTGAAGGCGCGTCCGGCACGTCGGGGATTCCTCCGGCGGTGGACGGGTGGCGTGAGTATCCGCTTCGAGATGGCGTGATCTCCATAAAGCCCGTGAAGTGGCGTACCGACACCTTCGACGTGCACGTGCCCGCAGGCAGGGGCCTCGAGTACAAGCTGACGATGAAGGCTGGTGACACCATGGTTTACAACGTGAGCTTCGTCAATCTCGAGAACCCCGGCCAGATGATCAGCGAATTCCATGGCCACACCGCGCAGGTCGATGGCGTCGGCGACCTGATGTTCTATTCGAAGACCGGCGGCTCGCCTCAGAGCGGCGCGTTCACCGCGCCGTGGGACGGGATTCACGGCTGGTATCTCAAGAACGACAGCCCGGCTTGGGTCAACGTCACCTTGGAACTGGCGGGCTTCTACGAGCTCGGCCCCTAGTAAGTGGCTACCCGGGCGCCATCCTCCCGCAACCCCAAATTATTTCCCGACCGATTTTGACGTTGGTCGTGTCCCGATTGGAAAACCGGGCCAACCCAATTATCATCTTTGACGGCCTTTATTATTTCTTGGAGAGAATCGATTCATATGAACGGAACGGCATACATATTGATGTTATATCTCTGGGCGCAGGCGGGCGCCGCTACGCCACCGGCGCCGGCCGCCCAGGCGGGCCGCGCGACGGCGATTCCAGCGCTGGACGGCGAGGTCCAAAACGATCCGGCATGGGCGCAGGCGCCGGTATTGACCGGCTTCTGGCAGGTGAAGCCGACCGAAGGCGCGGCGGCGTCGGAGAACACCGAAATTCGCATTATGCACAACGCCGATACTCTTTATGTCGGTGTTGTGAACTACGATCGCACACCTCTCGAGATCGTCACCACGGATGCGAGACGCGACGTCTCTCTCGAACAGACCGACAGCTTTCTGATGATCCTCGACACGTATCACGACGGCCAGAACGGCTTCGTGTTCGGCACCAACCCGGCCGGCGCCGAGTATGACGGGCAGGTCACCGAGGAAGGCACGTTCAACGCGAACTGGAACGGCTCGTGGGAAGTGCGCACAAGAACCAGTGAGATCGGCTGGAGCGCGGAGTTTGCCATTCCGTTCCGGACGCTGCGCTATCCGTCGCGCGATGTGCAGACATGGGGAGTCAACTTCCAGCGGAACATTCGCCGGCACAATGAAACTTCTTTCTGGGCGCCGCTACCGCGCCAGTACAACCTGTATCGCCTGTCGCTGGCGGGCGATCTCACAGGATTGGAGATTCCTCCGCCGCGCAATTTGCAACTGATGCCGTACGTGCTGGGCGAATCGAGACAGCGCGGCGCCGAGGCGGCCGGCACGCGCACGCTCGGAACGTATGGGGGCGACATCAAGTACACCCTCACGCCAAGCCTCGCGCTCGACATCACGATGAATACCGACTTCGCCCAGGTCGAGGTGGATGACCAGCAGATCAACCTGGACCGCTTCAGCCTTTTCTTTCCCGAGAAGCGGCCGTTCTTTCTCGAGAACTCCGGGCTCTTTTCGGTTGGTATTTCGCGCGAGGCCGAACTGTTTTTCAGCCGCCGGATCGGAATCGGACCTAATGGAAGGGAGATTCCGATTGCCGGCGGCGGCCGCCTGAGTGGCCGCATCGGCAGGGGTTTCGATGTCGGCTTACTCAGTATTCAAACCGAGGAAGTGCCGGGCGTAGCGCCGTCGAATAATTTCGCTGTCGCGCGGTTGCGGCGGGAAATGCCGAACCGGTCGTCCATCGGCGCGATCTTCGTCAACAGGCAGGCAAGGGGCGACTTTGCGCGGCCAAACGATCACAACCGCAGTTATGGCGCCGACGGACGGCTGGGAGTCGGACGTAACGGTATTGTGACGGCCTTTGTGGCCAGGACTTCGACTCCGGGCGTGACCGGCAAGGACTATGCTTACGAACTCACTTCCATATACACCCGGCCCTCTTATCGGTTGGCAGCCGGCTTCGCCGACGTGGCCGATAATTTCAATCCGGAAGTCGGATTTCTGTCCCGCGGCGCATTTCGCAAGTTCAACGCTCAGATGTTCACGTTCCTTCGCCGGGCGAATTTCGGCAGCTTCCAGGAACTCCGGCCGCACGTTCTCTACACCGGCTACTGGAACCATGCGGGTTTCCAGCTGACAGGAAACCTGCATATGGATTCGCACTTTGAATTAAAAAGCGGACATGAATTTCACACCGGCGTGAACGTCACCAGGCAAGGTGTCACCGCGCCCTTCGCAATCTTTCCCGGCGTCATCGTTCCTCCCGGCACGTACGATCACGTGGAGGCACAGCCGGTCTTCTTTACCAATCAGGGCGCGCCGCTCAGTTTTCAGTTCAATGGAGTGTTTGGCGGATTCTTCGGCGGCACACGGAAGCAGGTTCAGCCGCAGATCCGGTTACGCGTCGGCGATACGTTCAACAGCCAATTCACCCTCACCCGTAACAACATCGACCTTCCGTGGGGCAGTTTCGTGACGAATCTCTGGAGCTCGCGGCTTTCGTATTCGTTTACGCCGCGCATTTTCCTGCAGGGTTTGATCCAGTACAACGACCGCGCTAGGATCTGGTCCTCCAATGTGCGCTTCGGTCTGCTCGGCGAGGCGAACACGGGCCTGTTCGTGGTCTACAACGACACGCAGGGTCTCACCGGCTCAGACCTCCTGCGCGCGGACCGAAGCCTGACGGTGAAACTCAGCCGCATGTTCAACGTTTTCAATTAACTCCGGAGGCTCCAACAATGCTCGCGATTGGTTCGAGTCTTGTGGTATCCGTGCTGGCGCGACGAAGGTGTATTCCGGCCTCTAACAGGTGATTGCCAATGCCCGGTTGTCGGCGACGTCCAGGCCTTTATCCCGCACAAAGTTCAGCGCCCAGGATGAGATGCCTCTTTCCGCAGTTTCTGCGGTGGAGCGATTCCCCCTGGCCATCGATGCCGCCTGGACAGTCATTACCTGCACTACATGAACGCAGGTCGCCTTGGCCCGTAGCCCGTGCTACGATGAATGTGCTATGGATTATTCGAGAATCATCACTATTGATCCAAACAAGCGCAGCGGAAAACCGTGCATTCGCGGTACGCGGATGACCGTTACAGATGTCCTTGAATACTTGGCTGGGGGAATGACGCCAGAAGAACTGATCGCGGAATTTCCGGATCTGACGCTAGAAGACATCCGAGCTTGTCTGGCTTTCGCGGCTGATCGAGAGCGCAAGCTGATGACCCTGCCGGCGTGACGCTGCTCTTCGATCAGAATCTTTCACCGAGATTGCCACGCGTGCTGGATGGGGTCTATCCCGGAAGTGCGCACGTTCGAGACCTTGGCTTGCGCGATGCGGCCGACGCGCAGATTTGGGAGTGTGCCAAATCCGGCCAGTACGTCCTGGTATCAAAGGACTCGGACTTTCAGGCGCGAAGCCTATTGTACGGACATCCGCCGAAATTCATTTGGTTGCGAGTGGGCAATTGCCCGGTCAAGACGATTGAAGATCTGTTGAGAACCCAGTCCCTCCTGATTCACACGTTTGGGTTAGATAAAGAGAACTCTCACTTGATGCTGCCGTGAGGATGGATTTCCCCACCCGCGCAGAAAACGTTTTTCTTCCGCTCGTTCCAAAATAGATCGGGAGATCCTGCGCCGGGTCGAAGAAGTGGAGAGGCTGGTCTGTGATACCGTATCTTCTCTGCTTCGTCAAAAACTCCCCGCAATGAAGACCCGCCGGTGACTGGCCGGAGTATCAGAAACGCGCGTCCATACCCTAAGTTGTTGACGTCTAAGAGCGGGAGACGGGGATCGAACCCGCGACGTCCAGCTTGGGAAATTGTACGTCGATTGAAAATAAACAACAATCGCGTCTACTGCATTCATTTCTGACCACAGAAAACCACGCAGTTTCCTCTTCCGAAATTCGAGTGCTTCTTAATGGGTCACAAAAAGGGCACACGAATGGAGACCAAAAACGCCGTAGTTAGAAAAACAGATCACGATTTTGCGGACGGGCCGATATGGGACGAAAGGTTGAAACGCTGGCGTGTCCAGTTCAGCTGGAAAGACCAGAACGGAAATCGCAAGCAGCTCAAGAAGAGATTCCGACATAAACGCGATGCCGACAGGTGGTTCGACACTACCCAGAAGGAGATTATTCTCGGCGTATACGATCAGCTACAGCGTTCAAAGAGCCTTACTTTGGGTAAAGCGCTCGACCTTTATCGAGAGTCGGTACGTACTAACAAATCTTTTGAGAGTACCCAATCCAACTTGAAAATATGGGAACGCGAGTTTGGACGGGACACTCGGCTCTCGGAAGTGACGAAGGCGCGAATTATCGCGGCCCGGACGAAACGTATTGACTCTGGAATCGCACGATCCACTGCGGACACAAACCTGATCACTCTCAAGTGCGCATTCAATTGGCTCGAATGCGAAAGACACTGGCTGAACAATCCCGCAAAGGGAATCAAATTATTCAGAGTCGATAACAGGAGGCTGGTTTATCTACAACTCGAACAGTTCTCCCGATTGCTCGCAGCTTGCGAAAATGGCCCCTGGTACATGAGACCCATCATCATAGTTGCCGCGTTAACGGGCTTGCGAAAGGCAAATAATATTGGATTGGAATGGTCTGAGGTGGACTTCAGAGCGGGGTACATTCAAATCTCAGGAACGAAAACAAAGAACCACAGAAAGCTCATTATTCCGATGTGCGACATCGTTTACGCCACTCTCTATGATTTGTACCAAACGCGGCACGAGCGAGACGCCAGCAGATACGTCTTCGTTGACCAGGATCTTCCGACACGTGACGGCAGGAGACGATTCAGTCGAGAGTTCAAAATCGAGGCTGTCCGGCGGGTCCAGGCAGGAGAGAAAATGGCCCGGGTTGCCCGGGAGCTAGGCATCTTCCTTGAATCGTTGTGGCGATGGGAAAAGCGGGTTCGTGAAAAGGGCGAGGACCATCTGCATCAGCTAGGGTGGCCTCCGAAGCGGCGGGAAGGAAAGCCTACATCGGCGACAAACACAGATCCGATGAACGCGGAATCAGTCGGAAGCACAGTGGTCGAATTTGCGTGGAAGCGGGCGCTAACGGATTCCGGAATCGAGAAGGATTTTGGGGAGTCATTCCATTTCCACGATCTCCGGCACACATGCGCGAGCTGGCACGTAATGCTTGGCACCAGCCCTTTCCGTCTGAAGGACCTTCTCGGGCACAACGACCTAAAATCGACCGAGCGGTATGCGCATGTTCCATTGAATGAGCGAAAGGCTGACAAGGCAATGATCGAGGCTCTGTTTTCAGTATCGACGCACGACAACCCGGCCGACCGAGCTGAATTCGGGCGCCGCAAGCTCGATGATCTGTTTCCCCAAATTTTCCCAATTGGAGCAACCACAACCGATAAACCCGCCGCAGTCACGGCAAGTCGGGGCGAACGAGCTGTGCAACCAAGTCTATTCGAAGCTGTAGGTTAGCCAATTAGCGGACAGGCTAGGCATGTTGCGCCAATCATAGGAATTGACATCCGCGCAGTATCTGTCATACGGCAGACCAAATTCGAGTTCGAGCGGGAGGCTCCTGTAATCAGAAGGTTACAGGAGCCATCAAACGACAAAAAGCTGGCTTTCCCATTTCTTTCCCATCTGCTGCAACGTGCTGTAGTCAACGGATGAATGGCACAATGGACGAGGCCGAAATCGACGGCAGGCGCTGATCTCGCCGGGGCTCGAAAAGGGCGTCCAGGTGTTCTCGACGTCATGAAGAATCCCATCGCGGATGTGACCCGGCTAATTTTGCCCCTTCAGCATCAGCTCGGCCACGGTATCGGCGTCAACCTCGAGGTATACACCATTGCGGACTTGGAATAGAGGCTCGCCGCGGTCAATACCCTCGAGCAAAGTTTCGTCTCCACCGCTATCCAAAACCGCCAAGTCTTGCCGGCCGCGATACTTTCTAGCGTCCGGGCGTCGAATGGCTTCCTCGACGAAGTATCGATGAAAAAGAATGTCGGCCGGCAAACTCATCGCTCCGCCTCGCGCAGCGCCTCCGGGCCGACCGAACCCGAGGCCGTGTCGGCGCGCGACTGTGCGTCTTGATTGTAGGGCCGATCGAGCCCTAGTCCAGATTCAATCTTACCTGTCCGTGGCGATTGGTCCGAAACGAGTTTCGAAAAACAGCTGCTTGTTCGGGCTCGACAGAAAACAGTCCAGCAAAGACCTGTTCAGCAACTGAACAGACGAAAC
>CAMBFR010000089.1 GCA_945865815.1 Candidatus Sulfopaludibacter sp. SbA3 | reverse complement strand
ACGCTCAACAACGCCGTGCCGTGAAAGCTTTCGAATTGGACCGCTGGTTTCCTACTCTTCTTTCATGTATGACGAGTCGGCCTATTCATGCATAATTCCGCCACCAAATCCGAGTTCTATGACGTCTGATGCGAAGGTAGGGCTAGATCCGAACCGGACCCACAAGAATCCCGGCGCCAGCCAAATTCGCTGAGGTCCGGATAATGCTATACATGAGAATAATGAATACTTGACATGTTCGCGCTCAAAAGCGCAAATTGAGACCTGTTTTGTCGATTCTCGGCCTTTGAGGCGCCTCCCACCCCCAATTGAGGTATAGGTCCGATAGGTGTTCGAATTTACGTTCAGTGATTTGCGTACCTCCATCGAAGACGGCCACAGGACCAGCAGGTCCAAGTTGATTAAATCCATACACTTTATTCACTTGAAACGTGTGTGTCCACGGACCGTACAGGGACCGGGCACGGCGGGAAGATGGTGACGAATTTGACCGGACAACAAGGAGAAAAGGAGAAATGAAGATGAGACTAGCCGAGATTTCAGGATCAAAGGTGGTCTTTAAATTGATCGCTATATGTTTGTTACTGGGCCTGTCTTTGGGACCCGTAGCGGCTCAGGAGAGATCCGGCGCGATCAACGGCGTGGTTACTGACGAAACCGGTTCAGTTCTTCCGGGCGTTACCGTAACTGTCACGAACACGGCCAATAACCGTGTTCTTACAACGACTACAGGTTCGGATGGCGCTTACAATGCCCGGCCGTTGGAACCCGGGCGCTATACGGTAAAGTTTGAACTGACCCGTTTCTCGGCTGGAGAGTATCCGGACGTCAACGTTCTGCTTGGACAGACTCTCAAGCTCGATCCCAGGCTGAGGGTTGGCGGAGTCGAAACGACCGTGCAGGTAACCGACTCAGCTCCGCTGATCGATACGCAGAGCACCCTGGTGGCTCACAACGTCACGGCAGAGGAATTTGACCGTTTGCCGAAGTCGCGAACATTCCAGTACTTCGCCATCACCGCACCTTCGGTGAACAGCGGCGAGATTGAAGGTGGAATCCAGGTCAACGGCGCAAGTGGATCTGAAAACAACTACAACGTAGACGGTATTTCGACCAACAGCATCATTGTATGGCAGCTCCCGACAGAACGCCGCGTTTGAGTACCTGCAGGAAGTCCAGGTCAAGACGACGGGTATCGAAGCCGAATTCGGCGGCGCTCTTGGTGGAGTCATCAGCGCTGTGACAAAGTCTGGTGGAAACGAGTTCCACGGCGATATCCACTATTACTACGCGGGTAACGGCATCAGCGGCGGACCGGTAAAGCGGCTCGTACTCGATCCGCGCGATGACCGGACGGTTACTTACCAGCAGGACAAGAAGGATCCAAAACACGTCAACGAACTCGGCTTCACGTTCGGTGGACCGATCGTAAACGACCGGCTCTTCTTCTTCGCGGCGGCTTCGCCTTCGTGGCTGCGCGAGACACGTAACACCGGCTGGCTCTATGGCGCCGAACAGGATTCCTATCAGAAAAAAACAGACGATATGAATGCTTTCGGAAAGCTTTCTTGGGACCCGTATTCCAAGCTCCGGACGAATTTTTCATACCTCTATACCCCGTCGGACTCAACGGGCGTATTCCTTGGGCGTAACGGCCCATGCGTGAGTTGCGACAGCAGGTCGAGGGCATCCGCCCAGACGCTGAAGGGCCAGGGTTATTTTCAACCCCAATCAAACTACGCGGGCAGCATCGACATCATCGCGTCGAACAACATCCTCATTCAGGGGCGCGGTACCTACAGATGGGATGATTACAAGGACACGGGTATTCCGAACATTCCAGGCGTTACCTTCCGAACCTCGAATCTCGCCATGGCCGGAATCCCAGCGGGTGTCCAGGGTGGCGTTGGTTTCACCAATACTCCCCAGGTCACGCAGACGTTCTACGATCTGACCACAACTGCGGTCGGACAGCTGGATGTGAGCCTTTCGGGCAACCTTGGTGGTTTTCACAACATCAAAACGGGAACGGGCCTGATGAAGTTCGTCAACAAGGTAAACAGGTCGCGCAACGGCGGCGTTTACATTGACGTTTACTGGGGCACCACGTACAGCAGTCTCGTTCCGGGCGTCGGCTCCGGCACGGGAACGTATGGCTATTACGAAGTCAATGAGCTTGGAACCATCGGCTCGACGGGCGCTGGAATCCATAATTTCTACATCCAGGACCAGTGGCGCGTGAACGACCGCCTGACGTTGAACCTTGGCGTCCGGATGGAAAAGGAAAGAATCCCGTCATTCCGCCGCGACATCCGGAATTTCGCCGTTGAGTTCGGCTGGAAGGACAAAGTGGCTCCGCGCCTGGGCGCCAGCTACGACCTATTTGGCGACGGCAAGGTGAAGATATCCGGAGCCTGGGGCCGCCTGTATGACTGGACGAAGTATGAACTCGTCCGTGGTTCGTTTGGCGGCGACATCTGGAAAATCGCTTATCGCGCGCTCGACACGACCGACGTGTTCAGCCTCAGCAAGACCAACACTCCGGGCCGCAGCCTGTGGAACCCGGCAAACAATGACGCTCGGCGTGACCGCCGCGTGCCGTCGTTTGACACCATCCCGCCGGGCTTGAAGCCGATGTATCAGGACAACTTCAATGTCGGCGTCGATTATGAATTGAATGCGCAGACTGTACTCGGTGCTCGTTACCTGCGCAACGACCTGAGGGAGACGATCGAAGACCTCGGCGCGCTGGATGCAGGCGGCAACGAAGTGTACCTGATAGCCAACCCGGGCATCGGGGCTGGACAGAAAGGTGCACCGGCCACGGCAACGACCGCTTTCGACTGGCCGCGTCCGAAGCGGCAGTATGATGCGTTTGAACTGACCGCAACGCGCCGGTTCGCCAGGGGCTGGTCCGGCCAGGCCAGCTATGTATTGAGCCGCCTGTACGGAAACTACGCGGGGCTTTCGAACTCGGATGAAATCCGCACGCCAACTACCGGCCGCACTGCAGCGACTGCTCAGCAGTCGGGCGGAAACATCGCCCGAAATGGCAGCAACGTGACTCGCGGCTGGGATCTCGATGAAATCGTGTTCGATTCCAAGGGGCACCTGGACTTCCAGGGCCGCCTGGCAACGGATCGCCCGCACGTTTTCAAACTCAACGCCCAGTACGAATTTCCCGCGCTGGGAGGCACCACCAACGTTGGCGGTTTCTTCTACCTTGGAAGCGGCACACCGGTATCCACGCAGGTTTGGACGCGCAACCAGATTCCGGTCATGGTCAATGGCCGCGGCGATCTCGGCCGTACGCCTGTGCTCTCCTACACCGACATGGTGGTTTCACACACCGTCAACGTCAGTGAAGGGAAACGGCTCCGGTTTGAGCTCAACGTGACCAACCTGTTCAATCAGAAAACGGGACGCAGCATCTTCCCGTACGTCAACCGGGGCGCGAATTCACCGGACTCCGGATCGGCGATCAACCTCAGCACCGTCAATCTGAAAAATGGTTACGACTACAAAGCGCTGATCGCAGCAACATCGAAGGGCGCAGCCGGAGCGATTGATCCCAGACTGGGCCAGGAAGACCTGTTTAGTTCTGGTCTGGGTGGACGCTTCGGAGTGAAGTTCATCTTCTAAGCATTCCCACTGAAAAGAGGCGCAGACGGTAAGTCACGTTTGCGCCTCTTTGTTTGCCGCTCGTCAAACTGACCGGGGTCACGCCGCAGCACGCCGGCCCCCAGATTCTCTATCGAACCGCAAATGGACCGCTGACCTCTCTCGATCGGCGGCGCATCCGTTTCCACTACCGTGATCCCCTGTTGACCCGGGAATACGGCCAAGTTACGATTCCGGACTTATGAATATCGCCGCGCGGATTGCGCTGACAACCACTCTGATTCTGGGCATGGCGCTCATTGCCGCGGGAACCTTCGGAACGTTTCCGCAGGCGGAATGGGCTGTATTCGCAGGTATTGCATTGTTCGTACTTGCAGGGCTGCCCGCCCTGGACGGACTGATATTCCGTACTGTCGTCGAACGCAGGCGAATGCCGAACAGCCTTGCGGTGCTGAGTGCCGCGGCGATCCTCGCCGTCTACGCGACAGGCTACGAAAGGACGAGCGACGCGGCGCAGGCCTTCGCCCAGCAGGCGGCGGCGACGCGGCGGCGCGTTGCTCCGCCGGCCTCTGCGGCTGAGCAGACCGTGCAGGCTGGGCTGGCGCAAGTCCTCGTCCCCATTCTCGAATCCACTGAAACTGCTTCTGCCGTTATCAGGCGGGAGCTGGAGAACGTGGCGGCTGCCGCGCCTCGCGCCTCAGATCCGGAGGTCTCTTCGGAAACCGTGGCTCCGGAAAGCGCCGCAATAGCCGCCGAACCCCTCCTTCCTGTGAATGACACAGTTGTGCCTGTTTTACCACCTGCACCTGCACCAGCTCCTGCCCCTGCTCCCGCACCGCCGGCCGCCGGCGCCGTCCAGGCTGCGCCGGGACAACAGGTCTGGGAATATAACGACGGTGCTTATTACGGCAAAGGCATCAGCCGCCACGGCGACATCTATGCTCAGGTCATCATTCAGGGCGGGCGGATCGCATCTGCAAACATCTACAAGTGCGAGACGCAGTATCCGTGCTCGGTCATCGGCGCAGTTCCATCGCAGATCGTGAGCAGGCAGGACCCTGACAAGATCGACAACGTTTCGGGCGCCACAGACAGCGTCGACGCCTACTATTGGGCCGTGGTCGTCGCGCTCGATAAAGCCGTGAAGTGAGGACCGACATCCGCCGGTCCGTTATGCGGATGGGCACTCTCGTTACCGTTCAAGCCCCGTCCGGCTCGGAAACCACAATAGACGCCGCATTGGATTGGTTTCGCCGGGTCGAAGAATGCTGCACCCGCTTCGATCCTCGCAGCGAGTTGCTGCAGCTCACCAGGCAAATCGGCGCCGCTGTTTCCGCCAGTCCCATCCTGTACCAGGCGGTTCAGTTCGCCCTGGCGGTTGCCGAGCAAACCGCCGGCGCGTTCGATCCGACCGTCGGGTTTCCCATGGAAAAGCACGGGTTCAATCGCGAATACTCCACGCGGCAAGTTGTCCGAACCGGCATCGACGCTGGAGGGCCTGACGGCGCGGCGACGTATCGCGATGTTTACCTGGATCCGGATAAACGCACGATTACGCTCGTCCGGCCTCTCGTGCTGGATTTGGGCGCCATCGCCAAGGGAATGGCGATCGATCTGGCGGCGAGACAGCTCGCTGAATTCGAGGGCTTCGCGGTAGACGCGGGCGGGGACCTTTATCTGGGAGGGTGCAATCCGGAAGGCGAACTGTGGTCGACCGGCATCCGCCACCCCCGGCAACTCGATACGTTAATTGATGCCGTGCGGGTCTCAAATCAGGCTGTGTGTACATCCGGCGACTACGAACGCGGCAGTCACATTCTCAATCCGCAAACCGGCGAGCCGGCGGATGCCGTGGCGAGCGTCACTGTCATCGGGCCGACGGCCATGATGGCCGACGCGCTTGCCACGGCGGCATTCGTGACCGGGCCGGACGAGGGCATTCGGCTGCTGGAGAGCCAGGGACTGGAGGGACTCATCGTCACGCCGGAACTTGAAAGGCATGAGACGCGGGGTTGGCCCAACATGCGGGGGCAGGTACGACTTTGACAACCGTTGAACTGCAGCGGCTCTTCAGCACGCCGAAGGGGCTGCTTATCATCATCCTTTCGATTCTGTCGGCCATGAGCGCAGCAGGCACGGGAATTTCCGCCATTGTCCCGGGCCTCGCCGCCGCTATTGCCGCTGCGGGCATAATCGATGCGCTCGTTTTGCGGAAACAATACGGAGCATGGGAATTCCCCGACGGCGCCGTCCTGACGGGTTTTCTTGTCGCGATGGTTCTAAGTCCCTTTCAGCCCTGGTACGTTTCGGCATGCGCGGCCCTTACCGGCATTGCGAGCAAACACCTGTTCCGGACGCGGTCGGCAAACGTGTTCAATCCGGCCGCCCTCGGCCTTGTGGCCATGTTTTATGTCTTCGGGACCGGCCAGAGCTGGTGGGGCGCCCTGCCCGAACTGCCTCCAATAGCGCTGACAGCACTCTTTGCGACCGGCATTTTCATTACCGATCGCGTGAACAAATTCCCGCTGGTCCTGACGTTTCTGGGAACCCACTATCTTCTTTTCACGCTGACTGCATTTCTGAGCGAGCCCGGGCGTGTCGCAGGCGTTTTCAGGGCTCCGGATCTTCATGCCGCCCTGTTTTTCGCATTCTTCATCCTCACCGATCCGCCGACGTCGCCGGTGAAATATCCGCACCAGGCCGTCTGCGGTGTGATCGTTGCGACAACCAGCTACGCATTCTTTCAGTTTGTCGGCGCGGCCTACTACCTTCTGGCCGGCGTACTGGTTGGCAACGTGTGGGAAGCATGGCGGCGATGGAAGGCAAGATAGAACATTCCGTCAGGGCGCATCCCCTCCAGGACCTTTTCCCATCTGAAACTCGAATGGCTCGCAAGAGTGAGAACCCCGAATGGTTTTATGTGCAAGGCCACGACAATTCGAGAATCCACTTGGTGAATCAGATAGGGTCTGATAGGGTCCCCTCATGAAGATTCTCACCGTCACTGAAGTTGCGCGCACCTTCAGTGCTGTCATGGACGTCGTGGAGCGCGACCGGGAGGAAGTCGTTCTTGTTCGGAATCAGAAGACGATTGCCCGGCTCGTGCCCGAATCCTCCGAACAGAATGCCCTCGAGGTGTTCGGAGACCTCTATCGGACGCTCGATGACCAGACCGCCGAGGCGCTGATTGAAGCTATTCGCCGCAAGCGCAAAGGCAAAGGGGGCGCCCTCAGCGAGTTGCGCAACCCGTGGGATATCTGATCGACACCAGCCTGTGGATCGCTATCGAGCGGGGCAAACTGAGCGCCGCCGACATCCATGCCATTACCAAGCAAGCGCCGATCTTCCTCTCGCCGGTGAACCTTGCAGAGATCCGCTTCGGTATTGAACTGATGACCGACGCGAAGCAGAAGCAGCGGGCTACAGCCACGTTTCGCCGGATGCGTCGAAAACCCGTACTTCGCATCACTGCCGAAACGGCCGAGGTTTTCGGAGTCCTCGCTGCCAGGCTTGCGAAATTGGGCCGCGGGCACGACTTCCGCGTTCAGGATCTCTGGCTGGCCGCCCAGGCGGTGCAACAGAAGTTCACGCTGCTCACGTGCAACCCGAAGGACTTCGAAGACGTCCCAAATCTCAAGCATCTGGCGATCAGACTGTCCTGACACCAGGTGTCTGTCAGGACAAACGCGAAAAACCCGTCAGGGGCGCATCCCCTCCAGGACCTTTTCCCAGCTATATGCGAACAGCGCGTTCTGAACCTTGTCGATAACGTAGATTTCGCCGTTCTGAAGATTCAACGCTGCGCCTCGCGGAGCAATCAGCCTGGTCGCGGCCCCTTTGATCATCGCTTTCGGCGCCACATCGCCATTGTCGGTGTAGTTCCAGATCCCGATGAAAGACTCGCCTACGTTGCGTGTGACCTGAACGCCTCGAGCTTCCACGGTCGCGATGAGTTCTTTGCGCGCCGGGTTGATCGTGAAGCCCTTGGTTGCATAGATGCCCGTATTCGGTCCCGCGATAATCGCCCGGGGAGCCACGTCGCCCTCGTCCGTGCGGTTGAAAATCAGAATGCCCTGCGGATCCCGATTGCCCACGGCGATGATGTTATTGAGCGGATCCACCGCGATGCCCCGCGCGCGATTGATTCTGGTTTTCGGCCCCGCGATGATTCTCAATGGAGCCACGTCGCCATTAGCGGATCGGGAGAAGACGAGGATGGCCTCGCGGGTCGGCACAATCACTTCCCCGTTCACGCTGTCGAGAGTCAGTTCGTCGTTGTCCTCCAGGAGAGTGCGCGGGCCCTGGATTATGCGGACGGGCGCCTCGTCGCCGCTGGCGCTTCCCCGGAAGAACAGGATCGCCTCAGCAAAGGTATTCGGAACCACGATTTCATCGTTCCGTTGATCGAAGGCGATGGCGTGAGATGTTCGGGCAAGCCGCGTGTGTCCGCCTTCAATGACTCTTACCGGAGCGATGTTTCCATTCGCCAGCCTGGCGAATACCGCGATGCGCGGGTTGGCCACTCAGTTGGGCACCAGTATCTGCTGCCGGCCGGGATCGTAGGCGATGCCGCCCGGATTGCCGATGCCGGGCGCGGGCGTTCCCTGCGGGGCGGTGCGAAGAACTCGAAGCGGCGCCGTGTTGCCTTCCGCCGTGCGTCTGAAAACGGTGGCGGCGTGCTCCTCGGGATTGACGGTCCAAAGCTCGTTGTTTTTCAGATCCAAAACCAGCCCGACGGGCTTTCGCAATCCCGTGGCGGGACCCTGAAGCTTGCGGATCGGCGCCACATCTCCATTTGCCGTCCTGCTGAAAACCAAAATGGCGTTCGATCCGCTGTTCGAGACGAATATTTCGTTGTTCGCCGGATCCACGACCACCTTCATCGGCAGGCTCAACTCCGTGCGGGGGCCGCGAATCACGCGCCGGGGAACCGCATCGCCGTCGGCGGTCCGATCGTAAACAGCAATCGAAGGTTCTACAAACTTCCCCTTTGAAGGCCGCAGCTCGGACCGTTCCCGCACAAGCTCCTCTGCTGTAACGACGCCGCGGGCAATCCGCGCGGTGACCGCATTGTCATCCTCCTGGTTGGTGAGAACCTCGTGATAGGAGTCGTGATTGGCGACAATGATTTCGTTATTGCGGTCGTCGATGGCGATGCCGTGGGGATCCGATAATCCGGTGTTCGGCCCCTGGATGACTCTCAGCGGCGATTCTTCGCCCTCGGCGAGACGCCGGTAGACTGCGACCTTATTGACGTGTTGAACCGTTACGGCAACCTCATCGTTGACCAGGTCCAGGGCCACACCCCACGTGCCTGTGGATGCCGTGGTCAGGGATCGCGATGGGGGAACGTCGCCGTGAGCATCGTATTTGAAGACCATCACATCTGAGGCGGTATCGTTGTTCGCGGCATAGATCTCTCTTGCGACGGGATCCATCGCCACTCCGCAGGCAAAGTCGATGCCGGAGGCCGGCCCGGTAACCACAGTTCGCGGATCGGCGACATCATTCGACGACAAGTCCCGGTCGTAGGTTCGGACGCTGAACAGATTCTCGTCCGTAAATGCGACGAGGTTGGCTTCCGGATCAACCGCAACGTCGGCAAAGACAGGATACGGATCCTGAACCGTGCGCATCGGAGCGATGTCGCCCGACAGTTGGGAAAACAGGAATAGCGCGCCCGGCCCCGCAAGGAGCAGAAGCAGCGGTATCAAAAATCTCTGAGATCGATTTTGCATGGCCCGGCCATTACAACAAATGGTGGATGGGAATTGAAAGGAAAATGGAAGTCCCCTGGCCGGGGAATTTGAAAATTGGACAAATCCTGCATCTGTAGGGCAGGCCAGCGAACGAAATCGCTGGCCCCTCGTCGAATCGGACGTGCAGAACCGCATCCGGCCCTCATGTAAACAGTCGACGAGAGCGACGAGGCGAGTCAGGGGCTGCAAGCCGAGGTCGCGGACCTGCGCCACAGAAACTTCGGCCTTGCTGCCTTCAACCGAGGCGTCAAAACGTCTGCTGCATCCACTCCGGATAGAGCTTGCGGGCGAGCGGACCCGCCCAGTGGACCAGAGCGTCGCGTTGTGTGGTGGTCCAGGTTTCGATGCCGGGCAGGGAAATCTCCTGAGACCAGGGGTTGAGAGAGCGGTCGTCGCCCTGGCCGGGTGAGGCGTTGATGCGGATGCCCATGAGTTCGCGAATCTGGTCGCCGTTAGCCGTGAAGCCGTCGATGCCGAAGAAAGAGAAGCACTCGTCGATCTTCGAAAGATTCAGGTCTTCCATTCGCACGACCTGCGCCAGGCCGGCCGGCAGCCGATCGAAGGTATCCAGCACGGCCGAGTTGACCATGTTCCAGTACCAGAGGCACTTGTCGAACGGCGTGAGTTCGGTCCATTGCGCCCCGATCTCCGTCGCCGGATTCGGCCGCACGTGTTCGCACGGTTTCGGATGCGAGGGATCGAAGAATCCGCGCGCGAGAGCGCTGCGCACGAAGGCATCGGGACGACGCACCAGCAGGACGAATCGCGTCGAAGAGCCGAACCGGTCATGCAACGCCGGAATGACGGGAAACAGGTGACTCGAGCATTCGCCGTAACTCTTGCCGGCCCGGCCATACTCGGAAACGAGGTTCTCGATCGTGCGGACGGAAACTTCGTTCAACTGATTATAGTCGCCGTGAAAATACGCGTCCTTCATCGTCAGCGTCGGCACAGAATGCTCGTGATTGCAGTGGGTGTTGTATCCGCACGACAGGACTTTCGATAACAACATCGTCCCGCACCGTCCGGTGCCGGTGATGAAGTAGCAACTTACCCTTGAGGGATTAGCGACAGAAGGATTCCGCTCGCTGGCTGGCGTATTGATGTCATTGGCTGGCATTGGTGCTCCCCGGCTGTGTTGGAGTTCGGGCTCGCGCGTCGCTCGAGGCCCGACGTCTCGGAGTATAGCGCACTGCCTCGGGCTTCCATCCAGACCTCCACCGCTGGCACCAGCACGGAAAGAGTGTGCGTGCCGATGGGTGGTGAATGAACCCTTCGGTTTCCCGTCCCCTGACGATCTAAACAACCCCCGTCCTCAACAAGTTCCGAAATCCTGAATTGAACTGGCGATCCTGGCTCAGGGGTCCAATCTGATATTTCAGATTTTGGGATTTGAGATGCAGGAGTTGCGATTTCAAAATCTCCACTCGCTGCGGTCCCCACTACCGAAAAAGTTTGCTTTGAGCCGCGGGGCGTGACAATTTGAGCGTTCTCCGGAGGAAACCATGAAAACACTCGTTTCAGTAATCGCGATCGTCATAGGCTTGGCAACGTCTGCGGCAGCGCAAACCGCGATACCGCTTCCCAGGGTCACGGGTCCGGTCCCGGTGACGGCCGATTCATTCCCGTGGCTGGCATCGACGAGAACTCAGGAAGTTGTCGACCTTGCCAAGGCCGGCTATGTGGAAGAGGAGTACATCATCAGCGGTACGGCCAACATTTATGATTGGGCCGCCGATGGCCGGATCAGCGTCAAGACGCCCAACGCCCCGTACACGACACGCATACTGGTGCGCCGGCCCGCCGACGCTGCAAAGTTCAGCGGTAATGTCATCGTCGAACCGCTCAACGAGGCCCGGTCCTACGACTGGTCCTTCCTCTGGGCGCTCTCCCACCCTTATTTCATCGAGCATGGCGATGCATTCGTCGGAATCACGCATATGCCGCAGAACATCGACGCGCTGAAGAAGTTCAACCCGGCGCGTTACACGGCGCTGTCATTCGCGAATCCCAACCCGGCCGAGACCTGTGGTCCACAGAACGCCACATCCCCGACCGAGGAAGGCCTGCACTGGGACATCTACAGCCAGGTGGGCGCGCTGTTGAAGAGCAAGCCCGCGGCAGGACCGTTGGCCGGCTTCAACGTGCAATATCTTTTTATGTCGTCGCACCATGGCCATGCGGCGACGTATTCCGTCACTATTCATTCACGCGCGAACCTCGCAAACGGCAAGCCGGCCTATGACGGATACCTTCTTCCGAGCTGGGACAACCCGATGCGCCTGAGCCGCTGTGGCACGGCGCCGGCCGGCGGAGACCCGAGGCAGATGATCCGGAACGTCAACGTTCCTGTCATTCGCGTCGTTCCACAGGGCGAGGTTCTGGGATCGCTCGCGGCACGCCGGCCGGACAGCGATGAACCCGGCGACCGGTATCGCCTCTATGAGGTGGCGGGAGCCCCGCGAATGGACCGAATCTACTTTCAACACCTGCCGGGCGTGGAAGACCAGATCAAAGCCGGTCAACCCGTCTCCATCGGCAAGTGGCCGTTCAATTACAAATGCACTCCCGACATCGACCTCCTGGATTTCCCAATCAAGCGGTACATCATCAACGCCGCGTATGCCAACCTGGATCGATGGGTTCGCACGGGAACGGCGCCGCCACGCGCCGAACGCCTGGCAATAAGGAACGTGGGAACGCCGCAGGCCGCCTTCGATACCGATGAGTTCGGCAATGCGAAAGGTGGCGTCCGCCATCCGTATGTGGAAGTTCCAACGGCAACCTATTCCGGAAACACGCCCGGCCAGTGCGGGAATCTGGCTATGAAGGTTCCGTTCGATTGGGCGCGCCTGCAGGCGCTGTACGGCACACCGAAGAACTACACCGACAAAGTCACCGCCTCCCTGGATCGCCTGCTCCGGGAGCGCTGGGTCACGGAATCGGATGCGAACAGAATCAAAGCAGAGCTGATTGCGCCGGCGCGCGCCGGCAGCAACAACAATTAGGAGTGGACTCATGAAGAGATTTTTTGTCGTGCTGGTTTCGCTGACTCTCGCTGCCCTTTTTGCCGCGGCCTACGCCGCTCCCCCGCAACAGGCGCCGGCTAATGCGACGACGGTCATCGAAGGCGCGCGGGTGATCGACAGCGTCTCGAACGCTGCTATTGAAAACGCCGTGATTGTGATCCAGGGAGACCGAATTCGCGCGATCGGAGCGCGGGCCAGCGTGCAGATACCGGCTAATGCCAGAACCGTCAACATGGCTGGAAAGACCATCATGCCCGGAATCGTCAACGTCCACGGACACATCGGACGGCGCAACGGCATGCAGTACGGGCCCGAGCACTACTCGAAACAGACCGTGCAGCGGGACGCAAACTCGTATCTGTACTTCGGCATCACGCACGCGACCTCACTCGGCCAGGACTGGCCTCCAATGAAGGAGGTCATTCGCGATCAGCGCGCCGGCCGGGCCGGTGGCGCGCGCCTCTACACCGGCGAGTTCGGCTTTTCCATTGAGGGCGGCATGCAGAACGCGAATCCCTCCATCCACAAGCCGAAAACCGTCGAGGAAGCGCGGCAGATGGTTCAAGCGATGGCAGCAAACAAGCCGCTCGACTTCATCAAGCTCTGGGTCGACGGCAATCCGAAAATGGATCTCAACGTTGCCGGCGCCGCGATCGAAGAAGCCGATCGGCAAGGGCTGAAGTCTTACGTACATCTGTCCCAGGTGGAAGACGCCAGAAAACTAATCGAGCACGGCCTGGACTCGATGGCTCATATTCCCCGCGACAAGGAACTCGATGATGCGTTCGTCCGGCTGGCCAAAGAGAAGGGCGTCACACAGACAACGAACCTGATCGGCCTCTACGGAGGAAGGATCTATCTTCAGCCCACGTACCTGAGTCATCCGGGAATGCGCGTGATGTTCTCCGACGTCATCGGAACAATCAACACACCTCAGTGGCTCGGAGAGCAGACGGCCCGCCCACCCAACCAGGCGAACCTGGAAGCCTACGATCGAGCCGTGCGGAACCTGCTGAAGCTGCATGCAGCCGGTGTCCCGATCGTCATTGGTTCGGATTCCGGATCGGTCGGACAGTTCCCTGGCGTGTGGGAGCACCTGGACCTGGAACTCCTGGTCCGCGCCGGATTGTCCCCGATGGAAGGCATCAAGGCCGCAACCATCAACGGCGCCCGGCTGCTGGGCGTGGGCGATCGTTACGGATCGCTGGAAGTTGGCAAGGTTGCCGATTTTGTCGTCATGAATTCGAACCCGCTCACCGACATCAAGAACACCATGGACATAAGCGCCGTGTGGATGAACGGACAGGAAGTGAACCGGGCAACCCTGCCGGTGAATACCAGCTCGAATAACTAGGAGGGCACCCGGTCCAGCTGCGTGCGCGGGGCTGAAGCCCCGCGCCCACAGCGAAGATTCAAACGGGCACACTACGGAAATTGGGAGGGGAAAATGCAGAGCATAGTGAAATTTCTGTCCATTGGCGCAATAGTTTCCGTTCTTTCAACTGCGACGGTCTGGGCACAGGCCACCGCGCAGATCAGCGGCTCGGTACGCGATCAAACGGGCGCCGTCCTGCCGGGCGTGGAAGTCACAGCGACACAAACCGAGACCGGCGCTGCGCGATCCGCGGTCACGAATGAAACCGGATCCTACGTTCTTGCAAACCTGCCATTAGGACCGCACCGGCTGGAAGCGGCGCTGCCTGGATTCCGCACGTTCGTGCAGACCGGCATTGTGCTACAGGTGAACAGCAGCCCCGTGGTCAATGCCGTTCTGGAAATCGGCCAGGTTTCCGAGCAGGTGGAAGTGCAAGCCAACGCCGCCGTCGTTGAAACCCGCAACGTTGGGGTTGGCCAGGTCATCGAAAGCCAGCGGATACTCGAACTCCCGCTCAACGGACGCAATGCGACCGAGTTGATTACTCTCGCCGGTTCTGCCGTCCTGATGAGTACGAACAGTCTCGGCGGTGTCCCCGGCTCCGTTCGAATTTCGGTCGCCGGCGGCGCCGAGTTCGGCGTCGCATACAGCCTCGACGGCGCCATGCACAACAACCCGTTTGACAATGCGAACATGCCCTTCCCTTTTCCGGACGCGCTGCAGGAATTCAAAGTCGAAACCAGCGGCCTTTCCGCTTCGAACGGCGGACACTCGTCGGCCTCCGTCAATACCGTTACCAGATCCGGCACCAACGCCTTTCATGGCGCCCTGTTTGAATTCGTCCGCAACGATCTGTTCAACGCGACCAGCTATTTCGCGGCCGTAAACCCGGCAACGGGCAAAAAGGTGCGCAGCACGCTCAAGCGCAACCAGTTCGGCGGAACGATCGGCGGACCAATTGTCCGGAACAAGCTGTTCTTCTTCGGCGGCTTTCAGGGCACGACGTTTCGCCAGGACCCTGCCGACATCCGGTCTTTTGTACCGACCGCCGCGATGCTTGCCGGCGACTTTTCGGCATTCGCTTCTTCGGCCTGCAATACGGGCGGGCAGGTTAACCTGCGCGCACCATTCGTCAACAATCGAATTAATCCCGCGTTGTACAGCAGAGTGGCCCTGGCCATCGCAAGCCGGCTTCCGAAGTCGGACCATCCGTGCGGTGAGATCACTTACGGCCGGACCAGCAACAACAACGACGCGCAATACGTGGGCCGCATCGACTATCAGCAAAGCGACAAGAGCTCCATCTTCGGCCGTCTTCTCCTCTACGACTATTTCCGCCCGATTCCATTCAGCTTCACGCCGGACAACGTCCTGAACACCAACCAGCGCGGCGAAGACGATCTCATCCAGACTTACGCGATCGGCAATACCTATCTGGTTGGCCCCAGCACGGTCAGCTCGCTCCGGCTCTCGATAAACCGGTCGGCGATCGCCGGCGTGGGCTCGGAGTATTTCTCCGCCTGCGACATGGGCATCAACATTTACTGCGGCATGTACAAACAGAAGTACATGCTTCTCAGTGTCAGCGGGGGTGGTGGAATGGCCGTCGGCAGCGGCGCCAACGGCACCAGCGCCACATACAGAGTCACGAGTTATCAGATTTCGGAGGACATCAGCCTGGTTCGCGGAAATCATCAGATGGCTTTCGGTGTCAGTGTCGCGCACCACAGGGCGAATCAGAATTCGAACTCGCGCAGCCCGGGCGTGTTCAGCGTGAACGGCCAGGATACCGGTCTCGGCATGGCCGACTTCCTGTTGGGCCGGCTGAGTCAATACGAGCAGGGCGGACCCAGCCAGCTCTACATCAAGCAGTCTTACCTCGGCGCTTACGCACAGGACACCTGGAAAGCCAGGCCTAACCTGACGCTGAGCTATGGCGTGCGCTGGGAGCCGTACCTCCCGCTCATCGATTCCAAAGGCGCGAACTACAACTTCAGCTACGACCGGTTCAAGCAGGGCGTTTACAGCAAGACTTTCAAGAACGCGCCGGCCGGTTTCTACTACAACGGCGACGAGGGGTTCCCAACACCCGCGGGCGTGAACAAACAGTGGTGGCACTTTGGCCCGCGCATCGGTCTGGCCTGGGACGTGAACGGCGACGGCCGCATGTCGGTGCGATCATCTTATGCGCTGGCCTATGACTTCGTCTCGATGAAGTGGCGCACGGATGCAACAAGCGCGCCCCCGTGGGGAAACCGTCTGATCCTCACCGATCTGCCCGGCGGTCTGGAGAATCCCTGGGCGGCGGTTCCCGGCGGCGCCGCGTTCTTCCCTTATAAGCTGGATGAAAACGTCCCGTTCGCGCCATACGGGCTGTTCATGAGTACGCCGTATGACAATAAAAATCCCTACACGTCGTCATGGAACCTGAGCCTCGAAAGGCAGGTTGCGGGCAACTGGCTCATGTCGGCAACGTATATCGGAAACCAGATGGTCCACCTGTGGGCGACGAAGGCGCTCAATCCGGCGACGTACATACCCGGTGCGTCGTGTGTTCTGAACGGGGTGACCTACAGCCCGTGCTCCTCGACCGGGAACATCAACCAGCGGCGCAAGTTGAGTCTGGAACGGCCGCTGGATGGCGCCAAGGTCGGCGGCCTCGACGAATACGATGACGGGGGCACGCGGAATTATCACGCAATGCGCCTCGGAGTGGAACGCCGCGCCAGCATGTTCACGGTGAATTCAAATTACACCTGGTCGCATTGCATCAGCGATTTCGCGGACGTGGCATCCGAGGGTCCGGGCGCCGGCGCCGGCTACGTGAACATCAATAATCGGGATTTTGATCGCGGCAATTGCTCGTCTGATCGGCGGCATATCTTCAACCTCACGACGGTGGCGGAATCGCCGGAGTTTGCGAATCCGACGCTGCGCAAGATCGGAACAGGCTGGAGACTGTCGGGAATCTACCGGAAATCGTCTGGAAGCTATCTGACCGTCACCGCCGGGACCGATCGCGCGTTGAGCGGAATTGGCGGGCAGCGGGCGAATCAGGTACTGGTGGATCCGTACCTCGACAAGTCGGCCGGGCCGAATGCGCAGTACCTCAACCCGGCGGCTTTTGCGATACCGGCGCTGGGAACACTGGGAAATCTGGGCCGGTTCAACATAGCAGGACCCGGAACCTGGACGTTCGATACGGCATTGTCGCGGACATTCCAGGTAAAAGAAAACCAGCGGCTGGAGTTCCGGGCGGAAGCCTACAACCTAACCAACAGTTTCCGTCCCGGAAATCCCAACTCGGCCCGGAACAACGCGCAGTTCGGCCAGATTCGAACCTCGCAAGACCCCCGAATTATGCAATTTGCCCTGAAGTACGTGTTTTAAAATCCGGGGCCT
>CAMBFR010000088.1 GCA_945865815.1 Candidatus Sulfopaludibacter sp. SbA3 | reverse complement strand
CGGGGCTGAAGCCCCGCGCCCACAGTTTCACGGCAGTCGCTCTTTTCACGCTCCTTGCCACATCTGCGTTTGCTCAGCAACGTCCCCTTGTCACCGAAGATCCGCGCACCATTCCGGCAGGTTCGGTATTCACTGAAGCCGGCGTCGCTTATCTGAGCCGCGCACGTTTTCCGGTATCCGGAATCGGTGGCGATCAATTTTCGCTTTTCGTCAACGGGCTTCATGTCGGCGTTGGTCCGCGGGCTGAGTTTCAGATTGGGGGAGTGCTTCACAACTTCGTGCAGGTTCGCGAAAACGGCGCCGGGAGGCGCAACGACTGGGGCGACTTCTGGGTTTCAACGAAGCTCAACCTCCTGCGGGAAACCGGAGGGCTGCCGTTTATCAGCTTTCGTCCGACGGTAGTCCTGCCCAACACGAACAACGACAAGGGTCTCGGGACGGACGGAACCCATTTTTTTGCCGCCATCCTTGCCGGCAAGACGCTGGGGCCGGCATTCCTCTTCGGCAATATCGGCCTTGGAATTCTGGACGACGCGGTGCGGGCGGCGGCTCAACAAGACGTGCTTACTTACGGCATCGCTGCGATTCTGCCGGTAACGCCGCGGCTGAACCTGGCGGGCGAATGGAACGGCCGTCAGAACCCGCAGGATAACCCGACCCCCGGAGGCGAAGACCGCGGCGAGCTGCGTCTTGGTGTCCAGTTTCGGGCCGGAGGCGTGCGCTGGGACGTGGGCGCGGCAGCAGGCTTGACACGGCTGGACCCTCGGGCTGGCGTGGTTTTCGGCATGACGAAAGAATTCCAGCTGTGGAAATGAGTCACTGAATCGGCTAAGATAGTTCTTCCGTAATTTTAGAGGACGCCCTCCAAGAACCCGTATGACAACAGAGCCTGAAGTTCAGCAAGTCTCGACAGACGAGACAGAAACCAGAGCACTGCCGAGCCTCATGGGCGAGATTCGAGGATGGGCGCGCGACGTTTTCTTCGCTATCGGCACGGCGATCCTGATCGTGGTTTTCCTTTACCAGCCGGTGAAGGTTGAAGGGACCAGCATGCTGCCGGAACTGGTAGATCAGGAACGCATTTTCGTCAATAAGTTCGTCTACCGCATCGAGAGTATCAACCGGAAAGACATAGTTGTTTTCTGGTATCCGCTGGATCCTACCAAGTCGTACATCAAACGCGTTATCGGTGAGCCCGGGGATGTCGTCGAAGTTCGCAGGGGGCGGATTTTTGTCAATGACAAGCCCCTCGATGAGCCGTATATCGACACCGAGTTCAGGGATAACCGAACCTATCCGCCGGTGTACGTCGAGCCCGGACACTACTACGTGTTAGGCGATCATCGAAATCAGTCCAATGACAGCCGCATGTGGGGTCTGGTTCCCGAGAAGTACATCTACGGCAAAGCCGTATTCAGATACTGGCCCGTCAACAAAATGGGAACTTTGGATTGAAAAACAGCGCGACGCTCTTGCTCGAGGACGGACGTGTTTTCCGCGGCAAGGGGCATGGCTTTGAGGGCGAAGCGGTAGGGGAAGTCGTTTTTAACACTTCGATGACTGGCTATCAGGAGATCCTGACGGATCCGTCCTATGCCGGCCAGATCGTCACGATGACGTACCCGCTGATCGGCAACACCGGCATCAATCCCGAGGATGTCGAATCCCGCAAACCGTTCCTGCAGGCATTCATAGTTCGCCGGCTTTCGCCGCTTCCCAGTAACTGGCGGACCACGGAGACTCTGGACGACTACCTGACCCGTCACCGCATTCCGGTTATTTCCGATATCGATACCAGGGCTCTGGTCCGGCACATCCGTCTTGAGGGATCGATGCGCGGGATCGTTTCGCTTACCGATCACGACGCTGCTTCGTTGCTTCGAAAAGTGAAGGATTCGCCCGAGATGGTCGGATGGGATCTGGCCAGCAAGGTGACGATCGATCGTAAGTACGAGAATTCAGATCGAAAGGTCAATTTCATTGAATTCTCTGCATTGGCGGCGTTCGAACCGAGCGCTGCCCATGTCGTGGCGTACGACTTTGGAATCAAGTCGCACATCCTCCGAAACCTTGCCCACTGCGGGGCGCGCGTAACCGTCGTGCCGGCGAACACATCCGCAAGCGATGTGCTCGCGTTGAAGCCCGACGGAATTTTTCTTTCCAACGGACCCGGCGATCCCGAGGCGGTTGATTATGCAATACGGAACGTGCGTGAACTGCTCGGCAGGAAGCCGATCTTCGGAATTTGTCTTGGGCATCAGATCCTGGGCCTGGCTCTTGGCGGGCGCACATTCAAACTCAAGTTCGGCCATCACGGCGGCAATCATCCCGTCTTCAACAAGGAACGCGGCCAGGTTGAGATCACGGCGCAGAATCACGGATTCACTGTGGATCCGGACAGTTTGAATCTGAACGATATCAACATTACGCACGTGAATCTGAATGACAACACGGTTGAAGGGTTCGAGCATCGATCGATTCCCGCATTCTGCGTGCAGTACCACCCCGAGGCGTCGCCCGGGCCACACGATTCGTATTATCTGTTCGAGAAGTTTTTCAAGTTGATGAAACAAGCAACGTAATGAGCGGCTGCGAATGCAAGCCCGATAGGGCGCAGCCAGTAAGACAATGCCCAAACGTACCGACATCTCCAAAATCCTGATCATCGGCTCGGGCCCAATCGTCATCGGCCAGGCATGCGAGTTCGACTACTCGGGGACTCAGGCGTGCAAAGCATTGCGGGAGGAAGGCTACGAGATCGTGCTTGTGAATTCGAATCCGGCGACGATCATGACAGACCCCGATCTCGCCCAGCGGACATACGTCGAGCCGCTTACGAAGGAGTTCGTGGAGGCAATTATCGAACGGGAACGGCCCGATGCGCTCCTGCCGACCGTCGGGGGACAGACGGCGTTGAACATTGCGGTGGATCTGGCCGAGGCTGGGGTCCTTGATAAATACAAGGTGGAGATGATCGGCGCCAAGGCCGGCGCGGTGAAGATGGCGGAAGACCGCCTTCTCTTCAAGGAGGCCATGAAGGAGATCGGCCTCGAAACGCCGAGGAGCGAAGTTGTCGGCGATATGCGCGACGCGCTGCGCGTGGCGGGCAGTATCGGATTTCCCGCAGTGATCCGCCCGTCGTTCACTCTTGGCGGAGCGGGAGGCGGCATTGCTTTCAACAGCGAGGAATTCGAGGAAATTGTCCTGCGCGGCCTGGACCTGAGCCCTGTTCATCAGGTTCTGATCGAGGAATCGGTTATCGGATGGAAGGAATTCGAGCTCGAGGTCATGCGCGACATCAAAGACAACGTAGTCGTCATCTGCTCGATCGAAAATTTCGATCCTATGGGCGTCCATACCGGCGATTCCATTACCGTGGCTCCTGCCCAGACACTGACCGATCGCGAGTATCAACGCATGCGCGACGCGGCCGTTGCCGTAATTCGACAGATTGGCGTCGAGACCGGAGGTTCGAACATCCAATTTGCCGTCAATCCGAAGGATGGCAGGCTCAGCGTTATCGAGATGAACCCGCGGGTGTCTCGAAGTTCGGCGCTTGCGTCCAAGGCCACGGGTTTCCCGATTGCCAAGATCGCGGCCAAGCTCGCGGTCGGTTATACGCTTAACGAGATTTCGAATGACATCACGAAGAAGACGCCGGCTTCCTTCGAGCCGATGCTCGACTACGTCGTTGTGAAGATCCCGAAGTGGGCATTCGAGAAATTTCCCGGATCGGATTCCACGCTGGGAACACAGATGAAGTCGGTCGGCGAGGCCATGGCCATCGGGCGGACCTTCAAGGAAGCGTTCTTGAAATGTATTCGGTCGCTGGAGAGCGCGAGGGATCCGGGCGCGGACAGCACGGATCCGGAGACGATTCGGCAGAAGTTGATCACGCCAAATCCCGAGCGAATTTCGAATCTGCTCCGTGCGCTGGACAACGGGATGGGCATTCAGGAACTGAACGAGTTAACGCACATTGACCCATGGTTTCTGAACGAGATGAAGGAAATCGCCGACATGGCGAAAACTCTTTCGGCCTACACTCCACAATCGATTCCATTGGACCTCCTGAGGGAAGCCAAGCGGTCGGGGTTCTCGGATATCCGCATGGCGCGCCTCATGAAAGCAAAACCCGGCGAACTGTCGGCCCGGCGGAGCGCCGAAAAGCTCTTTCCCGTGTACAAGCGCGTGGACACATGCGCGGCGGAGTTTGAGTCGTATACGCCCTATTTCTATTCGACGTACGAAGAAGAGGACGAGGCGGCGCCTTCAAACCGGAAGAAGATCATCATCCTTGGAAGCGGGCCAAACCGCATCGGGCAGGGGATTGAGTTCGACTATTGCTGCTGTCACGCTTCGTTCGCCCTGAAGGAAGAGGGATACGAAACCATCATGGTGAACTGCAACCCCGAGACGGTCTCGACGGATTACGACACGTCCGATCGTTTGTACTTCGAGCCCCTGACGCTTGAGGACGTCCTTCATATCGTCAACACGGAGAAACCCAACGGCGTGATTGTGCAGTTCGGCGGGCAAACGCCGTTGAATCTCGCACTCGACCTGCAGCGCGCAGGAGTGCCGATTGTGGGAACGTCGCCCGAGTCGATCGATCTGGCCGAAGACCGCAAGAGATTCGGCCAGTTGCTCCGAGACCTCGACATTCCCCAGCCTCAGAATGGAACTGCCGTCACCCTTGAAGAAGCTCGCGCCGTTGCGAGAGAGATCGGCTTCCCCGTTCTGGTAAGACCGTCTTACGTGCTTGGCGGACGCGCCATGGTTGTCGTTTACGACGAGAAGATGCTCGACCAATACATGGGCGCAGCAGTACAGGTTTCGCACGAGCGGCCGATTCTGGTCGACAAGTTCCTCGAGGATGCTTATGAGGTCGATGTCGACGCGCTGTGTGACGACGAGCAGGTTGTCATCGGCGGGATCATGGAGCATATCGAAGAGGCAGGCATACATTCCGGCGACAGTTCCTGCGTTCTGCCCACCTACCAACTGAGCGAAGATCTGAGAGTAACGATCCGGCAGTACACCGTCCAGCTTGGCCGCGCGCTGAATGTCGTCGGCTTGATGAACATTCAGTTCGCCGTGCACGCCGGCAAAGTTTATGTACTCGAAGTGAATCCTCGCGCATCCCGCACCGTGCCGTTTGTAAGCAAGGCTACAGGCGTGCCTTTGGCCAAGATTGCCGCGGCGTTAATGATTGGAAGGAAGCTTTCGGAGTTTAAACTGCCCAGCGAACTCAAGATCGACCATTACTACGTGAAGTCTCCCGTGTTTCCGTTCGCGCGTTTTTCCGGCGTGGATACGATCCTGGGCCCCGAAATGAAGTCCACCGGCGAAGTCATGGGGATGGACGATAGCTTTGGCAAGGCGTATGTGAAGGCGCAGATCAGCGCGGGTTCCATCCTGCCGAAATCCGGCGTGGCATTTATCAGCGTGAACCAGCACGACAAGAAACTCATCACCAGGATCGCGGCCGATCTGGCGGAAATGGGATTCCAGATCATTGCGACGCGCGGCACTGCGCAGCTTTTAAGGAGTGGCGGTGTGGAGGCGAGTCCGGTTTACAAGGTCAATGAAGGCCGTCCTCATATCGTGGATCACATCAAGAGCGGGAAGATCAACCTCATCATCAACACTCCCCTGGGCCGCCAGTCGTTCTTTGATGAAAAATCCATTCGCCGCGCGGCCGTGAACCATCATGTCCCCTGCATTACCACCATATCCGGAGCCTCTGCGGCCGTGGCCGGCATTCGCGCGCTTCGGTCCGAAAGCCTGGGAGTGCATACCCTCCAGGAATACCACGACCGATAGAGGCTGTGGGCGCGGGGCCGAAAGCCCCGCGTCCACGGGTAGACTGAAAAGCCTGGTTAGTTGTTCGACAGAATGCTCTGCCGGAACGACAGGTTATTGATGTCGCGAAACCGGGGTGTTCCCGGCGGAAGCTGCGACGGCACCAGAAATTCAATGTCGAAGCTGTACGCGCGCGTGGGCGGGTCGTACACAATGTCGCAACACTTGTAGATGCCGGTTCCCTGCCGGGAGTAGTAGAGCGACACCAGGGATCCGAGGTAATTCAAAGTATCACCAGTCCAATCCTCAATGTATCGCAGGAAATTGAGCACACCGCCGTCGGTGCCGACATCCCATGCGGCGCCCGTCGGCTTGGCGAAGCCCGGACCCTTTCCCGACGCGATCGCCGTCCGATACCAGGTTGTTGTGGCTCCCCGGCTTGCCAGAGCGTAGGAATAATCGAAGGAGATCTGATCCCTCCAGCTGTTTGAAAGCAACGTGACGGCGTCGGCAATGACGGCTGCGTATGAGTGTGGGTCGGTAAAGTTACCAGCAGAGTTGTAATTGCCTTGAATATATACAGGATTCTCCGCAGCAACCGTGAATCCCGGTACGGGAAGGTTTGGCGAGGCGCCATTGATCAATCTCAAGGCGCGCCGGAAATACCAAACCCGGTTCTTCTGCGCTTTGTTCGTATTCTTGACGGCCGATCCCGTACCCTGCGCGGCTGCAGTCGAACCGAATGCCCCGCGCGTCTGAACGGTGACACTGCCGGCGGTCTTGGCGTTGTAGGTGATGAATTCGCTGCCGACCAGCAAATACCCCGAATCCGGCCATCCGGCGGTCGCGGTCATGCCGATAGTCTGGCCGGTTGTCGGATTGGTGGCCGATAGTATCCGGTCCCCGTAAACAGGCCTGTTGTCGGTGTGCGCAGCGTCCGTTGTTCCGTATGCCCCGCGGTCTATGCCGGTGAAGGTCGTGGCCGTCTTGCCCGTAAACGTAATTGTTTCGCTGTCGACAACGAAGTAACCAGTGGAGGTTGGCCAATCCGCTGTGGAATCGACAGTAATCGTACCTCCATCCGCGGGACTTGCAGCCGTTATGGCCCCATTCAATTGGTCGTCAAATCCGACGCTTAACGTGGTGGATTGGCCGGCGGTGACGGCGGTGTTATCGGCGTGCGCCGCAGCAACACTCGCGTAGGCACCACGCGTGATGCCGGTGAAGGTTGTCCCTGTCATTCCTGTAAAGGTAATGGCCTCGTTCTGCACGACGAGGAAACCGGGAGCGGTCCAACCGGCAGTCGAGTCGACTGTGATCGTTCCGCCATTGGCGGGACTAACGGCGCTGGCCATCGCACCATTCAATTGAGTTGCCAGGCCGTCGACCGGTGTTGTGTACAGATCCGTATTGGTCGGATAGGCCGTGTATGGCGATACCGGCAGGTTACCCCCGTAAGTCTGCAATGAGCCATTGCTGTTGAAGTCTTCGCCCGCTTCAAATATGTTGTTCGGAACGCCGTTGGTGGCATCGGCTGGATTGGCAACATCCTCGAATCCAAACTCCCCCGTCTCGTTTCCCGATCCATCCCGGTTTCCACGCCGGTCGGAAAAATAAAGAATATACCCGCTGTTGTTCAACGCCTGGTTGCCAGTTGTTCCAATGGTTCCCGCAAACCAATTCTTCAGGTTGTTCACGTCCAATTCAACGAGGCCGATGATTCCGATTTTTCGTAAGCCGGCGCTGGATGTATCGCGGAACCTGGCTTCGCGCGCATCGTAGAGGCTCATCGGCATGTAGTCGGTGGCCGTCGTGCTCCCGGAAGACTTTGCAGGCTTCAATCGCTGGAAACGGAGAATGGCGTTGGGATTCGGCGTTGCGGCGATGTCATTCCCTCCACTGAATCCCAGATCCAGGATCTCCATGGTCACGTCGTTCCACGTGTTATTGTTCGTTTGCATCTGAATCTTGATGTATCCGTCGACTAATGCGGCACCGGTCGTTTCATCCTGATTCGCTCCAGTGACATAGTCCGGATCTGCCGGGTCGGCAGCCGCAAATGGAGGGTGGGATGCGTCGACGGTGTAGCCCATAAGCGTAGAGTTGAGCGGATACCCGGTTCCGGCGGGTAAGTTCGCGGCGGTGTCTGAAAGCAAAACGCGCAAGCTGGCCTGATTGTAAAGGCGCGACTCACTGATGATGGAAACCGGATCTTCCCCGGCTGGAGGACGCTTGATGATTTCCACCGGAGATACTCCCGGCCCGGTAAAGGGCAGCGTGAGCGCTTTCGCGCCGGTGGCGCCGTTCAATATGTTTCCGTTGTATGTGGTCAGGGAAAGTGTATTCCAGCTTGGCGGTCCGGTAGTCACTGCCGAGGTTGGACCGGCGACACGGCTCCCTTCCGTGCGGGCGAGCGCCCGGTACACACCGGGTGACTGTGCCACGCTCACGGCGCCGTTGATGGTCGAGGTGCTATAACCGTTGCTGAGTTCAGCTCGTATTATTTCCCCAACGGCCGTGACTTTCTTATCCAGTGTGAGAGTTCCGCTGGAAAACTGGGCCAGGAATGCATGCCCGTTGGTATGAACGCGCCCGCTGAAATTGAAGTTTGGTCCTGCAAAGTAAGATATATCGGAGTCGGAAAACACGCCGAACTGAAAGACAGGCACCAAAGCAACCTGCGCCTCACGGCTGAGCTTTGCCTCTGTTCCCGCTCCCGCCTGGGCCACGACCTCCATCGTAAATGGAATCACCTGCGCGTTAAGTCCCGCGTTTGGACCCTGGGCGATTGTAACAACCTGCGAGCGGGATACCCTGGCATTGGTGGCGTGTTGGGCCGCCGTAGTTGAATTCGCCCCGCGGGTCAATCCCGTAAAGGTCGTGCCCGTGGTCCCCGTATATGTGATGTATTCAGCGTCCACCATGAAATAGCCGCTGGAAGCCCATCCGGTAGTACTGTCGACCGTAGCCGTGGTGGCCGAGTTGGTTAACAGAGCGGTCAGGCGTGCCTGCTGGCCGCCCGTTACGGAATACGTCGTGTACGTCGCACCCGGAAGACTGGGAAGATGGGCACTGTCCTGAATCTCCGCAAGCTGGCTCGCGGTGGGATTAACCGACAAGTAAAACTGTTTCGACAGATCGGAGTTCAGCTTCTCCAGGCCGGCCTCGGCGGCATAGAACGCGCTTGCATAATCGACGTCGTTGAGGCCGATCTTCTGTTGAGTGTTCACCTGGGTGATGAATCCCATAACGAGGGCTGCCGTGATAGCCAGAACAATAAGCGCCGTAATCAGGGCATAGCCCCTTTCGGAGACGAAGCGGTTCATAACTACTCCCTCACGAGTAGCGATTTCGGAACGTCGCGTTCCGAACGTTGACTTTGGAGGCCATGCCGAAATGGTAGTAGTCATTCTTTCCTTTCAGCTTGTCGGTAGAGCGTCCGCTGACTTCCACGCGAACCGACCGGATCTGGTTGAAATTCGCCGGCGCGGGGACATTGGCCGTTCCCGAGTCGTTGACGTAGTCGAAAATATCGAAGGAAAACTGAAGATTCTCGATGCCCTCAACCATCACTTGCGCCGTGTTTCCGTTTACCACGCGCATCAGCTTCGGATTCGCGGTGTTCGAGTTGTCCAGGTAGTACGTGATGAGCATCACTCGCGTGGCGGAGGTCGGCGGATATGTCGCCGGATTACTTCCGGTATTCCGCAAGTTCTGGGTAATCGTCCCGGCAGCGGCGGTCGGTTGGTTGATATTCAGCAAATCAGCAGCCGCGAACGTGGCCTGGCTTGCAATCGTCGACACCGTCTTCACACATCCGAAAGCGACACCTTCGGCGTTGTTGAACAGCAGGAGATCGCCGACGAACATCTGGCCCGATCCCGACCGTATTTCCGGAGTAAAGTTGATGGTTATCCCGTCCGCGGTGATCGTGGAAGCGGTCCAGGTGGGTGAATTCTGATCGACCATGGCAATCGTGAGAACGTCGGTTGCGGTGTTGGCTACAGTCGGTCCAACAGAGTTTCCTGGAGACAGGATGGAGAGCACGCCTCCCGGCGTCGGCAGGCATCCCGGACCCGTATAGGGATTGGCGCACGGGAGCCCAAGCCCTTGCCGGACCAGCCCAACAGCATTCGTCGAGCTGGGGATCGGTACGCCGCTGTCGGTCAGGCCTGTACCGGCCATCGTAATGTCGCGCGTAATCGCGTTCATGGCCACTCGCAGATTCTGTTCCGTGTTCAGAACCTGCTGCATCGTCGTGTTTGCCGTGAAGATGCTATGCAGCAGGGTGAATGTGGCCGTGAGTATGACCATCACCATGAGATTGCCGATCAGGAATTCGACGAGCGTAAATCCGCCCTGCTTACGACTGGTCCTGGAAATCATGAGGCCTCTCAACTGAATCGTGAGATCAGAGTGCTGACGCGAACGGTCTTGGCGACGCCACGGACGGTGTATTGCACGTCCACATCGACGCGGCGAATGTCGGGATCTACAGTGGCGCTTGAAGGAAGCGTTATCGTGCTGACCGTGATCTTGCGTTGGTAGCCCGACAGCGAAACGGTCACGTCGTCGGAATTGCCCAGATTGCCATCCGGTCCGGAAAAGGTCAGGCTTTCGATCGTGCTTGTGTCATCTCCGGTATTGGGGATGCCATCCACGCCCATGCCCACGATGTTCGTATACCCGGCTACAAAAACTCCGCTATCGGCCACGTTAGCGATCTGGGTAAACCCGATGTCCTGGGTGTTGCGGGCCATGATGACGCTTTCGAGAGCCTCCTGGGCTTTCTGCTTCGCGATCAATTGCTGCTGACCGATGCCAATCGCGGCGATTCCCTGAGCCATCGTCATGGCGACCGAAAGAAGAGCGACCGTCAAAAGGAAACTCGCGAGCAGCACTTCTATTAAGGAGACGCCGCCTTCGGAAGACCTCATCGCACCACCCATGTCGATCCGCTCAGCCAGTATTGTTTGACCCTGCCCGTCGACCCAGCCAGCGTTACCGATCGAGCGCTCCCGTTTCCGGAACCTATCGTGAAAACGGATCCATTGAGCAAGACGCTTGTGGAGGAATCTACAAAGGTTCCATCGCTGAGAAATGTTCCGCCGGCTTCCTCATTAAAATACACAGCCGTAGTGTTGCCGTACGCGTCTGGAGTGTCGGCGTTGACTCCTGAAGGAAGGCCAAAGACATATCCCGTGGGTAACGTGACGTCCGCCAAAACCGTCTCAGAGGCATCGGCATTCATGCGAGTCACCGTCATTTCATCGTCACCGACGAATTGCACTTCCACATTACGGCGTTGGTTGACCGCAATCTGGCGCGCGTAAGTGAGTTGCGAACGCACCAGATTTGACGCCTTGTCCGCATCGAGGGCCGAGAGTGATGTCTTCATCTGGATAATTCCAACACTCGACACGGTAATCAGGCCCACCACTACGATGGCCTCAAGCATGCTAAATCCAGCGTCTCGCCTGTCTCGCCTATACATAGTTCCCTTCGGATGGAATCACTGTATGACCGTGACCGTCCGGTGTAAATCAGCTGAAGGCTGAAATTGAGGTCAGCATGAGTCCTATGATATTCGGGAAGAAATGGCGCCGGATTCCCGGTTCTGGTTCCTGGCGGGATGTTGCTACAGGCCGGAATTACAGGCAGGTGCTTCATTTTGCGACATGTTAGACTGTCGCTGTGCCGGACGTTATTCGCGTACCCCTCCTCGACCTCAAGGCTCAATACGAAACCATTCGCGGCGAAGTGCGTTCTGCCATCGATCGGGTGATGGATTCGCAGCGGTTCATTCTCGGCCCTGAAGTCGAAGGTCTCGAGCAGGAGATTGCGGAGTATTCGAAATGCCGTTACGCGGTCGGCATGTCTTCGGGTACTGACGCGCTTCTTGTCGCCCTTATGGCTCTCGAGATCAAACCTGGCGATGAGGTGATCACGACGCCGTACACGTTTTTTGCCACCGCCGGCGCGATCGCGCGTCTGGGAGCGAAACCGGTATTCGCCGACATCGATCCCGAGACCTATAACCTCGATCCTGGGAAAATAGAGGCCCGCCTTACCGGCCGCACCAGAGCGATCATCCCCGTGCATCTGTTTGGCCAGATGGCGAGAATGGCCGACATTCTGGATATTGCGCACCGCCACAAACTGTACGTCATTGAAGATGCCGCACAGGCGATCGGCTCGGAAATCGGGGCCGATCGCGCGGGCTCGATCGGCCACCTTGGAGTTCTCAGCTTCTACCCTACGAAAAACCTTGGCGGCGCAGGCGATGGCGGGATGGTTACGGCAAACGATCCTGAACTGGCGGAACGGGCGAGGCTGTTGCGCCAGCATGGCTGTAGCTCAAACAACTATCATCACGAGATTGTAGGAGGAAACTTCAGGCTCGATGCGATCCAGGCCGCGGTTCTTCGCGTGAAATTGAAGTATCTGGATCGGTGGACGGAAGCGCGCCGGCGGAATGCCGCGCGCTACCGCGAATTGCTGGGCGGGGGCGCCGGCGTCCAGCTTCCAATCGAGAGTCCGGGTTCCCGTCACATTTATAACCAGTTCGTCATCCGCTGCAGGAATCGAGACGCGTTGAGATCGCATCTCCAGAAATGTGGTATCGGGACAGAGGTTTACTACCCTCTCCCATTGCATTTGCAGCCTTGTTTCAAGGGTCTGGGATATAGAGCAGGGGATTTGCCCATAAGCGAAGCCGCGGCGCATGAAAGCCTGGCCTTGCCGATTTATCCCGAATTGACTCTGGAAATGCAGCAGGCTGTTGCCGAAGCCGTTCTGGATCTTAAACCGTCCTGATCAATCCCTGCCGCAGCGCAAAGCGGATCAGTTCTGTCGTTGAATGCAGTGCCAGCTTTTCCATGATGTGCTGCCTGTGCGTATGGACGGTCTTCGGGCTGACGAAGAGGGAATTGGCGACTTGAGTGGGTGACCTGCCTTCGGCCAGCAGAAGGAACACCTCGCGCTCCCTGGACGTGAGTGATTCCAGGGGGCGCGGGCCGTGTCCGCCGCCGGCCTGTGAAAATTCGGCGAGGCGTTTGGAGACGTTAGCCGAAAAGACCGTTCCGCCCTGGACGACCGTGCGCACAGCGGCAACGAGTTCGCGATCGAGCGAGTCTTTGGCCAGGTAGCCCGCTGCTCCTCCCGACACCGCTTCCGAGATGACCTGATGTTCGAGATGAACGGTGAGGATCAACACTCGCGAGGCCACGGTGCCGACAATCTGCCGCATGCTTTCCAGACCGTCCTGGTCGGGCATCGAAATATCGAGGATTACGACGTCCGGCTTGAACTGTCGAGCCTTCTTTACCGCTTCCGTGCCCGTCGCGGCCTCGGCTATCACGGTCATATCCGCCTCCGCTTCAAGTATTCGCCTCAGGCCATGGCGCAAAATCGCGTGATCATCGGCGATGAGCAGCTTTATCTTTTCTTTTTCCATATATTTTTCTCGGTAAATAAGAAAGCACCATCTCCACCACGGTTCCTCTCCCATCGGCGGTACTGACTCGAAACGCTCCTCCGAGGTCCGTCATGCGTTGCCGGATTGTCCAGAATCCGGAGCTCATGAGCCTGGCGTTTGAGTCGTATAGAGTTCTGGGGTTGAATCCTTTCCCGTTGTCTTCGACACTGACATGTACTGCCTTCTCGGTGAAACGAATCGAAATATCAAGCTTTGACGCGTCTGCGTGACGGATGACGTTGCTCACGGCTTCCTGGCAACATCGATAGAGGGCGACACCCGTATCTTTCTCCAGTGGCCTCGCCTTGCCGCGAACCGTGCAATGAACCTCTGTGCTGGAGTACTTTGAAACCTGGTGGCCGAGTTCCTTAACTGCTGAAACCAATCCCAGTGTGTCCAGAATTCGCGGATAAAGCGTGTGTGAAAGATCGCGTATTTTGGACAGCATCACTCCAACAGAGTCACGCGCTTCCTCCAGTTCCTTCGCGATAGCGCCGGTCTTCGGGCGCTGGCGGATCAGATCCTCTGCCCACTTCAAGCTTAGTTTCAGGGACGCCATCGACTGTCCGAGGTCGTCGTGCAATTCCCGGGCGATGTGGCGCCGCTCCTCGTCGCGCGCGCGTATGGTTTCGCGTACCAGTTCCGTCTCCGAAACCGACGCCTTTTGCACCCGCTGCAGCGCCGCACTGAGCAGCAGAACCGACCACATTTCCGGAGCAAGCAGTTCGAGCAGTTGAGCAGTTCTTGGACTCTTCCCGTCGACGGATACGTATCCGGCATGGGAGTTCTCCGGATCAAACAGCGCCGTCAGATGCTTTCTTTCGGGAGCCGGCCATTCCTCGTGAGGACGAACTTCCGCGCTGACCGCCGAAGCCTTCCACTCCTTCCACGCCGACGGTGCGCTGGAGTACACGATGCGCATGGACTTGACACCGGCGGCCTTATGCAAAGTCTCAAATGCCTCCGACACGATTGTCTCGACCTGAGGAGTCCTGGCGACTCTTCGAACGAATCCCGCGAGGAGACGAATATCGTTTCGAGACAGTTCCATTCTTAGCGTCCCACCTTCAACGCCCTGAGAACGTTCAGACGCCCCTTTCCAAGTTTCCTTTCGAGTCCGGGATTCAGGTTGTCGATATTGTCGGCGGTGATGATTACAACCGAAGAGTCCGACTGGCCATGGGCCCGCATCGAGGCCACCAGCGCCATTGCGCCACTCACGATCGGCGCGCTGAACGAAGTGCCCCAGGCGGCTGCATAGCGCCCGCCGGGGGCCGTGGAAACGACGGCGCTTCCTGGAGCGCTGATGGAAACCGACTTGCCGCGGTTTGAAAAACTGGCGATGTGGTCGTCAAAATCGGTCGCCGCCACGCCGTAAACTCCCGGGAACGAGGCGGGATAGACGTTGCGCGGCTCGCGGCCCTCGTTTCCGACTGACGCTACGACCACAATGCCGTTGGCGCGAGCCTTGGCGACGGCCTTTTCAAGAATGTCGGATTGCTGTGTTGTCGAGAAGCTCATGTTCAAAACGTCCGCATCCTGGCCTATTGCCCGGTACACGGCATCGATAATCGTGAAGAGGGTTGTGTAGCCGTAGGCGTCAAATGCTTTGATGGGAACGATGCGGGCTTCCGGAGCAATGATGTGAATGAGTCCCGCTACAAGGGTTCCATGACCGAATGCGGATGGGAATCTGGCCCTGCTTCCATCGTCAAGCAGCGAGTCCATGTTCTGGTTCAGAAGGAACATGAAACGGTTGTCCAGAAGCATGTCCATGTTCTGGTCCAGCAGCAGATCCATGTTCTGCGACAAGCCGCTCAATTCGGAAACACTGCGGCCCAAGACCAGATCGACGCCCGGCTCCAGCCAAGGACGAAGAGCGGGATGCCGCGTGTCTACCCCCGTATCGATATATGCGACGCGTGTGCCGGCTCCGGTGCTGATGCTCCGAACGGCATTTGCCCGGACCACTGCCAGGGCCTGCTGATTCGCATACGCCTTGATGACGTACGTGCCGAAGAATGTCGTAAGATCCCGGCCATCCAGAAGCATGTCCATGTTCTGGCCCAGGATCGGCTGGGCATTGCTCGACTGAAGCGTAATCCTGATGTTTTTTTCGACGTCATCTACACCGAGATCTCTCCGGAGTTTCCTGAGGAGCCGTCCGTCATCGGAGTCGTCGGCGTGAATCAGGTAGATCGGACTTCCCGGGACTTTCTTGAGGGTGCGAGTGCCATAGTTGCGGTGGATTCGTTCGATCGACTGATTGTCCTTCAGCGTGACGATCAGGTCTGTGCCGTTGGTCTGCGCCCATGAAGCGGTCAGCAACAGGCCCAGTATGCAGATTGTGAGAGCCAGACGAGCGCGCATTAATCACCCCCCACGGTCAGGGATGGCAGGACGCGCCATTTTCGCGGTTCGCGGTTAGACAGGCCCCGGACCAGGAAACGCCTGTCCTTGAGAGTAATTGCGACATCAAAGGTGCCGTTCGGAACGGTATGAAACATGAACTCGCCGAGCGCGTTGGTATGCGTAAACGAGCTTCGTTTCCCGTGTTCTATCCGGACGGGCAGAGCAGAAATACTGCCGGGGTCGTCCTGACCCGGAAGTACCTGTCCGCCGACATGCAGGCAGCTACCGTCACCTGTCGATTTGAGCAGCAGGTCCAGTATTACGCCGCCGCCTTCGTAAATCAGGTGTCGGTCTTCGGTCTGTTGCTGGCTTCTCAGTTCATGAACGAAGTCGACCCAGGAGTCGAACAGCAATGAAGCAATAATGTCGGACATAGCGTTCTCCTTACTCACCGGCGCGGTTCCGAACCACGCCTGCAAAACACTCCAAATCCGGACCAGAAATACGGATGCGGTTCCCATTCACGTACCGCGGTTGAAGCGGAGCGAACCGCAACAGACAGACTTTCTGTTGTGAAACGTTTATAGAACTCCGATGCGAAGCGGCGCGCCGATTCGGCCCGGATATCCCAGAAGGCCGATACGATCGCGCTGGCGCCGGCCGTATAAAAAGCGCGCATCAGGCCAAGCCATTCGTCGCCCGGCCGCAGGGGGCGCCGCGCCGTCTGGCAACCGGTGATGACCAATGTCCTGGCGCGAATATGCATATCCGTCAGATCGCGGCCTGTCAGCCGTCCTTCAGGCGTTTCAATCCATGAAAGCCTGCCGCCTACCGCGTCGATTCCGGCATGCCCCGCAATGTGAACCAACTCGCGCGGTTTCTCGAACGCTTCGGCAATCTCCCCGAGGGCCGGGTTGATCAGCACCGTTGCTTCCTGAAAGTGCGATGCCGCCTCTTCGATTTCCCCGATGCTTGAAATGTGCGAACCACGCGAGAAGGCGATGAAAAGGGGCTCCTTGTAATCAACCGTTCGTGCCGGCGCGCAATACAGTGATGCGCTGGGACTGTACATTACCGCGCGCGTATCCATCAGGAACGCGCGGCCGTCATGAAGCGCATGAAACGGGATGCCGTGAAGGAACCCATGCGGCACGAAGACAACCGAGCCGCGAATCTCGTTCTCGACCGGCCGGACCAGTTCTTCGTAGAGCTTTTGCAAATGCGTTTCAGCCGTCACCCGCAGGTGGGATCGAGCGGCGCTCATGTACTCCCATTTCACACCGCAGCTCGAGAAGTGGCGGTCGAGATTCAACCAGTGATTCTGGATGACGCCGACAACCCCGGCTCTATGAACGCACACCACGCGATCACGGCGTACAGCGAAGATATAGAGGTCGTTTCCAGCGATGAAATATTCGACGACAGATTCGTTGTCACCCAATCCCGACTGGATGCTGGCCGCCGTATTGAAATCGCCGGGAATCATTTGTTCGCGAAGCACCCGCGACCGCGCCTTTTCGGAAAGCTCCAACGCCGATTCCGCCGATTGTTGAAGCGCGAGCGGAACGAGATGCGTGTAAACGTTCTCGCGATCGGTCAGGAACGACATTTTCAGGTCGTCGGAGCCGAGGCGGTTCCACAGGGAGTCGAGCATACCTTCGGCGTGACGCAGCAGATCGGCGCCTTGATCCGGGTTCCTGCGGGCCAGAGAGACTCCTAGCCCTACCTTCGCATTCCTGAGCGACAAGAAAGCAAGACAATGACCGCTGAAGCGATGAATGAAGGGAAAGTTCTGTCTTTCTGAAGAGTTTCATGCTACATGAAAGATGTGCATGTATTTGAGCGTGATGTGAATGGGCGAC
>CAMBFR010000087.1 GCA_945865815.1 Candidatus Sulfopaludibacter sp. SbA3 | reverse complement strand
TGGAAACCGGTGGGTCTACGACGGTGTCAACGAGGACGGCGTGAAGATCGGCCAGACTGATTTCTCGATCCAGGAACGCACGATCATTTCGGGCCGCAGTTTCTACGTTGTGACCCGCTTTCCCTTTCTTTCCGAAGGCGGAGACAACGTCAAGCTCATCCGTTACGATGTCCGCGACCGCCAGTTCACGGCCATGATCAACGACGAGGAGAGCGCGCTTTTTTTCGATGGCGTGGTCTCTGAAGTCCTGCAATCCGACGACTCCGGACTACCGCAAAAGTTTGTTCTACAAACCGACACTGCCGCCGTGACATTTCAGCGCGGCGTCGGCATTGTCGAAGCCCGCGTGCATGGGGCCGACGGCATTCGGATCGCAAAGATTGCCAACGTGCGAGTGGGCGAACGAAGAGCAGCAGAGGTCGCCGCAGCCGGCGTCCCTGTTGGTCCGCCGCCGAAGTCGCCGGCAGACAGAGCGCGGGAGTCGGCCAACAACGTGACCGAGATTACAGAAGAGAATCCGCTGCTGGACGTTCAGGCCTCGGCGGCGCCCGAGGGAAACAAATTCACTCTGACGGTAATGAACACGGCCGACAAACTGCTGCCGTTCCGGTTCAACTCGGGTCAGACTTACGATTTTGCAGTCATCGATCCGGGTACGGGCCAGGAAATCTGGAGATGGTCGCGGCGCATGATGTTTACTTCCCAGGTCGTCCGGACGGAGGCGATTCTTCCCAACAAGCAGTGGAAGTTCGAGGTGACGTGGAATCGCCGTGACAACGACTTGAACCCAGTGCCAGCCGGGCAATATCAACTCATCGGAATCGTGGCTACCCGGCCGGCGGTTGAATCCGATCCCATCACATTTGAAGTCCGTTAGTGCGCGGGCGAGTCGAGTCTGTTCTGGCAGATGCCCGCGTGCGCCAGGCCTTCCGATACATTTTTGAAAACGAAGCCGCCATCGAAGCCGATCAGGTTCGAATTACTCTGATTCCCGCTCCGCCCTTCGGAGAAGCCGCGCGGGCAGAGTGTTTTGCAGTCGAACTCACTCAGATCGGCTTGAGCCCGGCGACCGACACGATTGGAAATGTGATCGCTTCCTACGACGGACCTGGGTCTCGGCCGGTGGTTATTGGCGCGCACCTCGACACGGTCTTTCCAGCCTCGACGCCTCTCGAACTACGCAGAAAGGGAAGATCCCTGTTCCTCCCCGGCATTTCGGACAACGGATGCGGAATTGTGGCTCTGCTTTGGTCCCTGCGCGCCGCCCGGCAGGCGGGACTTCGTTTCAAACGGCCGGTGATTGCCGTCGGTAATGTGGGTGAAGAAGGGGAAGGGAATCTCCGCGGCATTCGTCATCTATTCGACTCGCCACCATGGGGAAGCGGCGGTTGCGAATTCATCGCCGTCGACGGCGCTGGAATCGAACGGGTGACGCATCAGGCGCTCGGGAGCCGGCGTTTCCGGATCCGGATGGCCGGCCCTGGCGGCCACAGCTGGGCGGATTTCGGCAGGCCCAATCCCGTGCATGCAATGGCAGGCGCGATTCATGCCTTCACGAACGCGGCTTCGATCCGGCGGCCCGGCACATCATTCAACGTCGGAGTGATTCGGGGCGGCATTTCGGTGAATGCCATTCCGTCAGAGGCATTCATGGAGGTAGACCTCCGTTCCATCAGTTCCGAACACCTCAACGATCTCGAGATCAGATTGAAGAGCGCCACTGCCGAAGCCGCCGTGATCTCACGAGTGGAGTACAAAATCGAACTCATGGGTGAGCGCCCATCAGGGAAAACCCCTGTGTCGGCGCCACTGGTTGAGGCGGCGCGTGAAGCGACTCGCCAGTTTGGCGCCGAGCCTCACCTCGATATCGGATCGACGGACGCCAATATTCCGATGTCGTACGGCATTCCCGCTGTCGCAGTCGGGGCCGGTGGCGCATCGGGAAATGTGCACACGCCGGGCGAATGGTTCGACCCCTCCAACCGGTATCTTGGCATCCAGCGGCTGCTGACGCTCATTACGGTGCTTGCGGAGTTGGATTGAGAATGTTGCCTTCGCCCATGATTCCATAGATTTCGTGGCCGATGCGCGGATCGCGGGCAAGTCGGGTAACTCCGCATCGATCCCAACCGAGAAGGCCCCACTATGGTCTGGCTCAACGGTGTGCGCAATCGGGTGACACGGCCATTGAAAACTGTTTGACGCGGCGGACGTGAATGATGCATCTTACATGCATATATGGAACAACAAACGACCCAAACGCTATACGAACAACTCGGCGGCCAACCTGCAGTTAATGCCGCCGTTGACATTTTTTACCGCAAGGTTCTCGTCGACAATCGCATCAACAGGTTTTTTGAGGGCGTGGACATGGACCAGCAGATCGCGAAGCAGAAGGCATTCCTGACGATGGTTTTTGGCGGTCCGGCCAACTACAGCGGAAAAGACATGCGGACAGGGCATGCTCGACTGATTTCGATGGGTCTGAACGATTCCCACGTCGACGCCGTGATCGAGAATCTGGGCGCCACGTTGACCGAACTCGGCGTCGCCCCGCCACTGATCGCTAAGGTCGCGGCTCTTGCCGAGTCGGTACGCAATGACGTGTTGAATCGCTAATTCCGTGGCGACCATCCGATATCGAGAGCACTCCTACTCTCTTGCGGAAAACGAGAGCGTCCTGGATGTCCTCATTCGGAATGGCGTCCCGGTTACTCATTCATGCCGGGCCGGGGTGTGCGGATCCTGTCTGATGCGGTCCGCCGCCGGCACGGTGCCTCCGAGGGCACAGGCAGGAATGAAGGATTCGTGGAAGACGCGCGGATATTTCTTTTCGTGCGTCTGTGTTCCGGAGGAAAACCTCGAAATCGACTCGGCGGATGCGGACATCCGCATGGAAGCGTTGATCTCATCCCTCGAATTCCTGAGCGGCGACGTCATCCGCGCCTGTCTCACCACCCGTGAACCAATGGACTTTCGCGCCGGGCAATATGTGACTCTCATCCGGAACGGCGTGGCCCGCAGCTATTCCATTGCAAGCCTTCCACAGGCCGGCGAACTGGAATTGCACATCCGGAAGATTCCCGGCGGTCAGATGAGCGGGTGGTTTCACGATGCGGCTCAGGTCGGCGATACGGTCAGCGTCGTCGGGCCCTCGGGGGAGTGCTTCTATGTTTCCGGACGTGAAGACCAGCCGCTGATTCTGGCAGGGACGGGAACCGGACTGGCCCCTCTTTACGGGATCGTTCGAGACGCGCTGCAGTGCCGGCATCGTGGCCCGATCCATGTTTTTCATGGAGCGCTGAACCGCCGAGGCCTGTATCTGGTGAACGAACTGCGCGAACTGGCCCGGCGTCACCCTCAACTTCAGTACACCCCTGCCGTTCTGGGCGGCGACGAGGCCGGCGATGCCGCCGTCGGGCCCATCGACAGTGTCATCTTGAGCCGCATTCCGAATCTTTCGGGATGGCGCGGATTTGTCTGCGGGGACCCGGGCCTGGTTCAAATGTTAAAGAAGAAATTGTTTCTGGCCGGCATGGCGTCGAGCGATATCTACGCGGATGCCTTCCTGCCGGCGGCTCCGTCTTGATCCATGCAACTGACACTTCATGCGGACTATGCGCTCCGCGTCCTCTTGTATCTCGGCAGTTTGCCGCCTGGCCGCGTGGCATCGACGGCGGAAATCAGCCGGGCTTACGGAATCTCCCGTAATCACCTTGTCCGCGTCGTCCAAACGCTTTCCAGGAATGGATATGTTGTTGTCAGTGGAGGGCGCGCCGGCGGCGTCGCCCTGGCCCTGGAACCGTCGGGAATCCGGCTTGGCGATGTGATTCGAAAGTCGGAAACCAACCTGCGTCTCGTGGAGTGTTTCGACAAGGAAACGAACACCTGCCCCATCATTGCCGCCTGCCGGCTTAAACCGGTATTGAACCTCGCTTTGAACTCGTTCCTCTCCGTTATGGACAGCTACACCGTGGCCGACATGCTGCCGAGGAAAACGGGTGCGCGCCTGGCCGGAATCTTCAGTGATCGAACTCGAAAATAGAGGAGGGGATTTCGGCGGATGCCGGGAAAGTCTTCGGGCACGATCTGGTCCGACTTGTAGGCCCGGTTCTTCGCGAGTTGCTTCACCGTCTCGAGTGCGCAAACAATTCAGATTCTCGGCCGGTACTGTTCCAGATAACCCGTGAGTTCCAGGTACCCCTTGCCGGTTACCGGTTTGCCTTCCCATGTCCCGCTGATTCGCACCGCTCCCTCCCAGTACGCAATGCCTGTTGAGCGGGTGGTCACGAGTTCCTGATCGTCAATCATCGGCGTCACGCGAAGCTCGGTCGAGCGGTCCGGAAGGACGATCGTCCATTCGACAGGATACGAAGTTCCCGTCTTCGGACTTTTCCATGTTCGGCCCGGTGTGGCGGCGAAATCCGTCATGCGAAGGCGCACGGTTTCGGAATTCGGTCCAACAATCGTTCCGCTGGAATACGGATCGAGGCTGCCGTCGCGATTTCGCAGCCGGTAAAGCATGAGGTCGGCGCCGTTATCCAATTGGATGCTGAACCAATCCCAGCCTGCCTGTTTTTCTGTCAGTTGGTTGGTGCCGAATTCGTGATCCATCCAGCTCTCGCCGGATACTTGAAATGTTTTTGTGCCCACCCGCAGGACGCCGCTCGTCCGCAATCGCGTCATCGAGTAGTAATGGGATGCGCGCCCGGCGCCTTCGGCTTTCTGGCTGACTCCGTTTACGCCGTGGATCGCGGGTTTCTTCTCAGGCTCCAGACGCAGCTCGACCGCACTCTCTCCGGCGTTTGCTACAACGCTCATTGCGTTCCCATCCATTCGGGCCGACCAGTTCTGGTTCCATACATCAAGCGTCTCCGTGCCGGCGCCCGCGATACCCGGTCCTGCACGGCTGAGTTTTTCAAAATAGTAAAACTTGTTTTCCGTGATGTCGGTGACCGCGAAGTGCGCCATGTAAAGGTCGCGAATCTGCCAGGCCGATGCATTCTCAAAGGATCGATCCATGCCGGTCCGAAAGAAGGTCAGCTCGTAGCCGAACTCGTGACCATCGGGGGCAAGAAGATGGCCCGTGTAGTACCACCACTCCAATTTAAATTCGGGATGCGAACCGTGGTCTCGTGGAAAAGCATACGTGTAACCGGGCAGGGCAAGCCGGTATTGAATCTCCGCCTGCGCAATCACAATTGCCGGCAACAACAAGGCGGCGCACGCAAATGTGATGAAGCGACTCATTGTCGAAAGGATAGGAAATTCAAAGAGGGTGGTGCAATGCGGAAGTTGGTGCCACCGTTAGATCTCGGTCTTCCGGTGGACGAACATCCGCAACAGTTCGTTGATGGCAGAGGCATTGGCAGGGCAGTCGCAGAAGCCGAAGCCCTGGCCGAGAAGAAAGCAAACAGAGGCGGAAATTAAAAGCAGATTCGTCGTCGAGAGTATAATCTGCCCGCGATGTCATCATTACTGCTGATCCTGCTGCTTGGTCTCGCGAGTCCTCAGGACGGCCGCCCGCAACCTGGCGAGCGGCGCCTGCAGGCGATGAAAATTTCAGAAAGAATCAATATGGATGGCCGGTTCGAGGAGCCGGTGTGGGCGCTGGCGCCTCTTGCCACCGGTTTCACCCAGAACGAACCGCGAGAAGGACAGCCGGCTGCCGAAAACACCGAAGTCCGGGTGCTGTACGACAGTCAAAACATCTATTTCGGTTTGTACGCGCATGACTCCGCCGGCGCGCGCCTGGTGGTGAACGATCTGAAAAAAGACTTCGCCACGGATGGCGGGGACATATTTGAAGTCGTTCTCGACACGTTTCACGACCAACGTAACGGTTACATCTTTTCCACCAATCCGGCCGGCGCGAAAGCCGACGCGCAAATGATCAATGAAGGCCGCGAGGTCAATGTCAACTGGGACGGCGTATGGTTTGTGAAGACGCAGATCGCGGATGATGGCTGGATGGCCGAGATTCAGATTCCGTTCAAGACATTGAAATTTCCGCAACGCGACGTCGAAACGTGGGGCATCAATTTTCATCGCGGTCTGCGAAGTCAGCTTCGCAACGAAGACAGTTACTGGTCTCCGCTGCCGCGCATCTACAACATTCAGCGCGTCTCGCTGGCCGGAACTTTGGAGGGACTCGAAGGCATCAGCCCGGGATCGAATGTCCGCTTCAAACCCTACGCGACATCGAGTTTCGTTGAAAACGGAACGACGGGCGTTCGCAAGGGCGATGGCGATGTTGGCTTCGACGTGAAGTACGGCGTCACTTCCGGGCTTACGTGGGACTTTACGTATAACACCGACTTTTCGCAGGTTGAAGCCGACGAGCAGCAGGTCAATCTGACACGCTTCAGCCTTTTCTTTCCGGAAAAGAGGGAGTTCTTTCTCGAGAACTCCGGGATCTTCAGATTCGGCGGTGGAGACATCGCCACGCAGGGTGCGGCGAACAATGCCTCGGCGAACGACGTGTTTTTCTTCAGCCGCAATATCGGCCTTTCCAGTTCGAACGAAGCCGTGCCGATTTTCGGAGGAACGCGTTTGACCGGCCGCGCGGGCTCCTACGAGATGGGTTTCCTGAGCATGCAACAGCGGGAGTATGGCGGTTCGGGAGCGACGAATTTTTCTGTGGCCCGGCTGAAGCGGAACATCCTGGCGAATTCCGACATCGGCGTGATGTTCATGGATAAGGAAGTGAAAGATTCGCCCCGCTTCAACCGTGTATTCGGCACGGACGCGAATTTCAGGCTCGGCCAGTTCACGACGGTGAACGCCTTTATTGCGAAATCCAGTTCTCCTGGAGTGACTTCAGATGATCTGGAATCGCGCCTGGCGTTTGGTTATGTCGATCGAGCCTGGCAGGTCAAGACGGCTTATAACGTCATTCAATCGAACTTCGTCAACGAAATGGGCTATGTTCCGCGCCGCGGCATTCGAAGATACGACGTGGACGTGCGTCGCACTATCCGGCCCAACAGCAGGTGGTTCCGGCTGCTTACGCCTCACGTCGTGATGGATTACTTCACCGATTCGAACGGAAATCTCGACAGCAAATATCTCGACTACCATTTCGCGATCACTTTGCAGAACGGGGCGTTCATGGAGATCGGACAAAATCCAAGCGTGGAGGTTCTGCGGCGGCCTTTCCGATTGAACAACGGCCGGAACGTGGTGCCCGCGGGAATCTACAAGAGCGACGAGTACTTCGCATTCTACAGACCTGACCCCAGCCGCCGCCTGCAACCGAATGCACGCTGGGCGATGGGTCAGTTTTACACGGGATACAAACACAGCTACACGCTCGGGACCACGCTCCGGCTGAATCACCAGTTCAACACTTCACTGAATTACACGCACAACAACATCAGCCTTGCCGACGGCCGCTACAAGACCAACCTGCTCACGACCCGGGTCAATTATTCGTTTTCGACAGGTGTCTTTCTGAATGCTCTGGTGCAGTACAACAGCGACCAGCGCCAGTGGAGTTCCAACGTGCGCTTTAACGTGATTCACCGGCCGCTGAGTGATTTCTTCTTCGTATACAACGAACGCCGGAATTCACTGAGTGGCGACCTGCTGGACCGGTCACTCATTGCGAAAGTGACTTACATGATTCAGCGGTAGGGAATGAAAGAGTCGATTGTCTGGTCCGTCGCATCGCGGCCCAGCAGGGGCTGCAGTCCGGCGTCCTTGACGAGATCGTCACCCTCGTGGACGACCGCCTGGCCAAAAATCGCGTCGTGCGCTGATTTCAGCCGAAGTAGTAGCCGACGGCGACGGCGATAAACATGAAGGTCATGCCGCCGCTTACGACGCCGGGGTCGGCGGCAGCCAAAGCCTGGTGAATCCAGGCGTAGCCAATCCACATCAAAACCACGGCCGCGATGGTCCCCCGGAGTTTGTGCCTGACCTTGAAGGATTGTGCTTTCGCCGGTTGCGGCGATGCGGCCGGTGAATTCGTCTTGCTCATGCGTCCCCTCCTATTTCATTCCCGGCGCGAGTACGTAAAGCATCAGCCAGGCGAGAACTCCGACAAACAGACACTGCACCACGGTATATAACGTCGTGGCTTTCAAACATTCTCCTTCGCGGCCGACGGTATTGGTGACCCCGGTTCCCAGCGCCACGTTAAGAGGACAAAACATGTTCCCGATGGCGCCACCGGTTGTTTGCAGACCGAGGATGACGTAAGGACTGACCGACAGCAGACCGGCAACCTCGCGCTGCAAACCCGTGAAGAGAATATTGGAACTGGTGTTACTTCCGGTCATGAATGCGCCAAGCACGCCGATGAAAGGAGACACAACGGCGTAAGCGCTCCCGAAATACTGCGCCATCCCGTTGGCCAGATAGCTCGTCATGCCTGTTTCCATCATGACCACCGCCATCATGCTCATGGTCATCACCGTCAGCGTCGCACCGATCGCCTGCTTCACGGTCCGGTTCACAACCATCTTGCCGGCGCCTTTCGGCCACAGGGATACGCCGCGGTAGAAAAGATAGGCCAACAGAACCGACAGAAAAATCAACGTGCCCGGGGCTGTGAACATTCGGATTCCGGCGTACACCTGCACGGCATCGTTGGTGTATCCGAAAGCAGTCCGTGTTTCGGGGAAGGACATGCCGACCTCCCACAAGCCGTTCAGCCAGGCCCTGAAGGGGCTAATCAGGTAGACGACGAAAACGACCCCGATCAGGATGTAATACGCCGAAAAGGCGCGATGAAACCCGGACGGCGCTTCGGTTTGAGCCGTTCCCTCTTTCGGCCGGTACGACGGCAGCCGGGTAACCACGAGTCCGCCAATGAGAAGCCCCGCTATGCCTGCCGTAAAAGAAGCGACGTAAGGGGTCACGAAATTGGCCATGATGTTCAGGACGGCTGCCATCGGAATCCCAAGGCAAAGCACAGCCGGGACCGACTCTTTAACGCCCCGCCACCCCGCATAATAATGGGCAATGCTAAAACCCACCATCACACAGCAGATCCCCAGAAAGAGCGCGCCGAAGGTGGCAAGACGGGTCGGATCGAGGTCGGTCAGACGCACCAGGACCGAATAAGAGGAGCCGAGGGATCCGAAAGTCACCGCCCAGGAATGGCCGATCAATGCTGTCACTACCGCCAGTATGGGATTGAAACCCAACCCAACCAGCAACGGGGCGCTTACGGCCACAGGCACGCCGAAGCCACATACACCCTGAATAAAAGACGGGAACGCCCAGCCCAGCACCAGCAACTGCAACAGCTTGTTGCCGTGCGTTAGGCGCGTGAATGTGGAGGCGATCAGCTTGAAACTTCCAGTAACCTCCACGACATTGTACAAAGTCATGGCGCCCCAGATGATGTACAGCACAAAGACGGTAGTCCACAAACCTTTGGCGGTCCCCGAACCCAGCACCCTGAGGTCGCCGCCAAAGAAATATCCGCCGATCAAAAGAGACGCAATCCAGGCAACCGCCCCCGACTTGCCGCCGCTCATCTTGAGCCCCATCATGAGAACAAGGACGAAAACGATGGGTATCCACGCGACGAGCCAGAGTCCCACACTCAGTTGGGGTAAACCTTCCATCTGTATCTCCTGTGATCTGACGCGCGCGGATTATCCCTCGATATCTCGGGGTTCGCACAACCAAAATTGGCGGGCTGCGTGTTTTGTCGCAATGATGTGATCGGGCTGGAACTGCAACGAACTCGCAACCTGTGGCAGGTGACAGTATTCGCAGCAGCGTCGTGAGCGCTGAGACAAAAGTAGAGAGAGCTTCCGAGGAAGGCGCGCCATCAGGGCCTATCGGCGGCGGCTAAGAACCCGCCTGGCCCGGCTCTGCATAAGGTCCACCATTCGGCCGACGTTGCGGTAGTCCTCAAGTTCGCTGGATTGATCCGCAGTGATCGTGCCTGACCGCGCAGCGGCTAATAGTCGCGCCATCCTTCGCACGTCTTCGGGTGTGAATTTCATGCGAAGTATCTCTTCCGCGGCCGCCACGGTCATCGCGATTGTGCACAACTCAAGGAACGGAGTTGTTGGTCTTGCCAGCCGGATCGGATTGCAGAATATTATTTCTTGAGGTATTTTTTCAGCGCCATTCCACCTGTCAGTGATCCGTACAGGTTGCCCTTCGAGTCCGCCACGACGCCTTCCTGCGATCCCGCAGGGTCGGGGTCGGGAATGGATGCCGTGACCTTCCCGTCTTTGGCGCTTCCGATCATGATGCCTTTGCGAAATCCCGGGTTGGTCGTCGCGTCCGACTCGTGATCGGCCAGGTAGAGGGTGTCGTTCTTATCGATGAATAGCCCACTCGGCCGGCCGAATTGCTTCCATTCTTCGAGATATTTTCCATCCTGGTCGAAGATCTGGATCCGATTGTTCCCACGGTCACCAACAAACAACCGGCCGCGGGAATCCATGGCCAGGGCGTGAGGCATCGCGAACTCGCCGGGACCAGCCCCCTTCGTCCCCCAGGCTTTGATAAATGTGCCGTCCTTTGAGAACTTCAGGACACGGGTATTTGAATTGCCCCCATGGCCGTCCCCGACGAAGATATCGCCATTCGGCGCGACCAGGACGGCGGACGGCTGATTGAACGTGTCCGGGCCATTTCCGGCGGTTCCAGCCTTGCCGAGCGTCATCAGGACCTTGCCGTCCGGACTGAACTTGAAAACCTGGTGGCCCTTTCCGTTTCTTCTGGGATCCTGTCCGTCGGGTCCTTCTCCATCCGTCACCCAGACGTTTCCTTCCCGGTCCACGTGGATGCCATGCGGGCGGATGAACATCCCCGCACCAAAGCTTTTCACCAGGTTTCCCGCCGCGTCAAACTTCAGAACGGGCTCCGCGTTTGATCCTACGCAATTTTGTCCGCCGCATCTCTCAAAGACCCAGATGCTGCTGCCATCGCGATCGATCGTGATCCCGGCCGTGGATCCTATCTTCCGTCCTTCAGGAAGCTTGAAAAAGTTCTCGATCGTCTGATAGGAGTTGTTCTGGGAATAGACAGCCTGAGACAGCGCGATCACCGCAACGCCTGCTGCCAGCACCAATCGGACTCGGCTCGCATTCAACCTCGTATTCAACATGGCAATCCTCCTGGGTTTGATAGCGCCCAAGTATACGCCGAAGTGTCGGCTCATTCGGCGCGAACGCCCTGGATCGGATCGATCCGCGTAGCCAGCCGCGCCGGATAAAGTCCTGCAATGATCGTTGCGAGCACGATGACGCCCAACGATTGGGCGAAGAACCATCCCGGCAGGACAAACTGGATCGTCCATCCGAACGACTGTTTGTTGATGACAAAAACGAGAACTACCGACATCGCGATTCCGAGCGCCAACCCTACCACCGCGCCAAGCAGGCCAATCAGACCCGATTCCAGCACAACCATATTGCGCAACTGGCGGCGGTCCGCTCCGACGAATCGCAGCATGGCAAACTCCGGCCGCCGCTCCAGAATCAGCGCCGACAGCGTGTTTGTGATTCCCAGGATCGCGATGATCATCGCGATCGCTTCCAACGCATAGGTCACCTGAAACGTCTGATCGAACGCGCGCAGGACCTGCTGCTTCAAATCGGCATTCATCACCACTCGAAGCTCGGCCGCGGGCAGGGCACTGGCGATCTGCCGCCGGGCTTCAACAGGGTCCTCGCCAGTCTTCAGGTATGTTGCGATGTTGGTGACGGATGTGTCGTGAAATAGCCGGAGGTACGTGGACCGATCCATGACCACAAGGCCCCGGTCGTTCGAGTAATCGTAGAACTCAGCTTCGATTTCGAAGGGCTGGATTCCCTCGGCCGTGGGAAGCATCACCATGTCTCCCTTTCCGAGACCCTGCTTAAGCGCGAATGGTTCGGAGACGATTACGCGGTTCTGGTTCAACATCCGGGGCGCGACGTCAGCGGCGGACCGGCCGTCGATGAAAAGCAGATTGCCGTGCCGGCCCATGACCTGAAATTCGCCCGCAGCCAGGACGATCGATGTTCCGTTGAAATCGAGCGGCCGTCCTCGAAAGCGATCGATCGCCTCCACCGATGAAAGGCCCGCCAAAGCCTCAACCGTTGCCGGGTCGAACGGATTGTTCCAGTCGTTCGAGCCTGCCGCGCCCGCGCGGATATACAGATCTGCGCGGAGAGTCTGGTTGATCCATACGATGACGGTATCGCGAAAGCTTGAAACCATCGTTACGACGCTCACCAGCATGGCCACCGCGATTGCCAGCGAAAGCACGGCAGTGGCGATCCGGCCCAGGCTCGATTGCATGCTCTGTGTGGCCAGGCGCCCTTCGATTGGAATCGCGGCTTTCAGCGCCGGCGAAACCACGGCGAGCAACAGCCGCGACAACACGGGCGTGAGAAGTCCAAACCCGACGATAAGCAACAGTGCGGCCGCGTACCCTAGAAATGGAAAACCGAATATCGGACCCTGGAGCCCCAGCACGGCCGCCACGGCAATCACGGCGCCGCCGGCTACCGCCAGGCTTCGGGTGAGGCGCGTGAGGCGCGCGCCCCCCACGCGCCCGGCGAAGGCGCGTCCTTCACGCACCACGGAGATAGGCGAAACGCCGGTGGCGCGTAACGCAGGGGCAAGTCCGGAGACAATCGATAGAAGAATTCCCAGCGCCATGGTTCCTGCATAAAACCCGGGCGCCGCCACGTCGCCGGACCCTGCGGCAGCAATGCCGGTGTAAAGTTCCTCGATTGTTCGCGTGACCAGCGCGCCGGCCGTCCTCGACATCAATTCGCCGAACACGATCCCAATGGCGGTACCGATCAGGCCCATACAGGCCGCTTCGGTTAAGAACAGTGCCGCAATCGTTTGGCGTCCGGCGCCCATCGTCCGCAGTATGCCGATTTCGGTTCGGCGCCGCACGACGGCGATAGTCAGTGTGGTGTAGATGAGGATCACGCCCACGATAAGCGAGATGTAACTCAGTGCGGTCAGGTTGTACCGGAAGGCGCGTACCAGCTTTTCATTCTGAACGGCCGCGGACTCCGGCACGTCGACTACTGCAGTCGCCGGCAGCAGCGCCTGGATGCGCATCCGAACCGAATCCAGGTCCTGCCGGTCCCGCACCTGGACATCGATGCGGTCCAGATAGCCTATCTTCCGAAGTGCCAGTTGTGCCGCGGCGATGTCGAGAAAGATGACATTGCCCGAGAACGCTCTCGCCACGCCGTCATTGCCAAGCACCGCGCCGACGGTGAATTGGAGGCGGCGATCGCCGGTCACGAGCGGAAACGACGATCCTTTTTCAAGGCCAAGCCGTTCGGCGAGGGCGCCGGTCAGGATCGCCTGCTGCGGGTCGGCCAGCAGACTGATGAATTCTTCACGCGTAATGCGCTGGGTGAGTTCGGTCGAGTCGTTCAGGACATAGCTCCTGAAGGCCTGCTCCGAAAGAAGGTCGACACCGAAAATCTGGATCGACTCGCGATTGATGACGGTGCGCCCTTCGACTATGGCGGACATCGAGCCGTAATCCCACACCCATGCGAGTTCCCTCAGAATGATTTCGGACAAGGGAAGGCCGTTGGCTGTGATCTCGAGGTCGGCCTGTCCGGCCATGACGCGCAGGCTGTCGTTGAAGGAGCCGATCGCGCGGTCGTTTGCAAGCTGGACCGCCACCACCACGCTGACGCCAAGCGCGATGCCCGAGATCGCCAGCGCAACGCGCGCGCGGTTCATGACCAGGTCGCGCAGGATGTATCGATGAAACAGCCGGAGGAAATGCATCTCAGATGACCAAACCGTCCTTCATGCGAATAACGCGCGTCGCGCATTCCGCGGCGGCCTCGCTATGCGTCGCCATAACGATAGTCGTGCCGCTCTCGGCCGAAATTCCGCGCAACAGGTCCAATACCCGGGCGCCGTTTTCGGAGTCCAGATTCCCGGTCGGCTCGTCGGCCAGAAGGAGCGGGGGCTCGTGGATGACGGCGCGCGCGATTGCCACCCGCTGCATTTCTCCACCCGAAAGCTGATGGGGCATCGCCTTGCGCCGGTTCGCCAGCCCAACGCGCTCGAGCAGAGCCGCGATCTTCGGACCGGCATGGTTACGGCCGGACAGAAGCAGCGGCAATCCAACGTTTTCTTCAACGGTAAATGTCGGCAGCAGATAGAAGAACTGGAAGACGAATCCCACCCGGGTGCGCCTCACGCGGGTGAGCGACTCCTCGTCGCAGGTGTGCAGGGGAATGTCCTGGAGCCAGACCTCGCCGCGTGTGGGCCGGTCCATCCCTCCGAGTATGTGGAGCAGCGTGCTCTTACCGCAGCCGCTCGGGCCCATCACGGCCACGAATTCGCCTCGCCCTATCTCGAGCGATATGTCCCTGAGCGCGACGATCGGCGCAGCCTCGTCCTCATATTGTTTGCTGATGTTGACAAGACGAACCACCGCCGGCTTGGCGTCATGCATGGCGTTCAACCAGTTGAGCGGTTTTTCCCCAGACGCGCGTCCACCAGTGTGACGATCTCGTCCAGTGTGTCGGATTGGAGTCCTTGTTGGAGGGCGATCCGCCGAACCAGGCAGTCGACGCGCTCGATGTGCTCGGCGCCGCCAAAGAGAGCGCGCGCCGCGGAAGACGCTTTGCCCAGACCCTCGGCGGCCTTGGCGTACTTCTCGAACGGAACCATATCCTCATCCTCGGCGCCCAGTCCGGCACAGAGTTTCCAGACCCAGTCGTAGACCTCCCGGGACTTGTCGATGTTTGCGTGAACGGCCTCTTTGATGGGGATCATGTCGTCTTGCCGGATGCAGCGGTAGTTACCGGCCATCAACATCGGCCATTTGGCCAGAGGCACAAAAATGGATTCGTGCACCTTAAGCTTCACCGGGATTTCGATGGGGCCGCCGCCGGCATCGAAACGGGCGGCCTCGATGTCGCTTTCAAGAGTGCGAAGCAGCGCCGTCGGCGCTTCCGCATCGAAGCGGGCCGATTTGAAATTCGTCGGCAAGCCGACCTGGAGAACGTTCTTCGGTTGATCCGGTGGCCGAAATGCCTGGGGATCGGGACTCGCCAGAGTTACCAGTGCGGGATCGAAGCTCTCCCAGACGCCGGGATCCGCGTAGCATGCCTCGAGTGTTTGGATCGACAGACCGGGAATGCGCTTGAGGTAGGGCAGAGGGGGCATGTTCATGATCGCCAGGCAGGGCTTGCGTGATTGGGCGACACGGCCCATTAACTCCCGAACTCCCGGTGAGCCGTATTGCGCCTCCTGCATACCGAGCACAATCAGGTCGAACTGGCCTGGATCGATATCGCTGGGTGTGCCGGCGGAAAGAGTGCCCGGTAAGTTCTTCGATGCGATGTCGAGCAGCGACTCCCGGCCTTTGATGGGGAAGCGCACCACAGTCCCTTCCCGATTAATCAACTCGGCCGTGGGCTTGGTGCAGACCATTGAAACCCGGTGCCCCGCCATCAGCAACTTCGTGCTGAACAACGATCCGTACGAAGCTCCCAGAATGAGTACGTTGTATTTCACGATGGCCCTCCGTTTTAGATCGCACCTTGCTGTCGCGCCGCCTGGATTTCGTCGTCATTCAAACCCACGAGGGTCCGGAGAACCTCTTCCGTATGCTCGCCGAAGAGTGGCGAACGGAGGACCTCCGAAGGCGAATCCGAGAGCTTGATCGGATTGCCTACGGTCAGGTACTTGCCGCGCTCGGGGTGATCGACCTCCACTATAGTGCCGGTCTTGCGCAGCGACTGCTCCTCGGCTAGTTCCTTCATGGAGAGGATCGGACCGTTGGGCACGTTCAGGGGATTGAGGATGGCCATCACCTCCATTTTGGTCATGGTCAGGGTCCACTTCTCGATTTCCGAAAACACGTACGCCAGCTTGGGAAGACGCGCATCGGGTGTGTTGTATTCCGGATCTGTGAGCCAATCCTCATGGCCGATGACTTTCGCCAATGTGGGGAAAGCCTGCGCCTGGGCGATCACATAAATGTAAGCATCCGGATCGGTCTCCCATCCCTTGCATTTGACGATCCAGCCGGGGTGGCCTCCTCCGGAAGCATTCCCGGCGCGGGGGACAGCGTCGCCGAACTTGCCGTTGGGGTATTGCGGATACTCTTTGAGCGGGCCATGCGCGAGCCGCTGCTGGTCACGCAGCTTTACGCGGCAGAGGTTCAGTACCGTGTCCTGCATCGCGCATGTGACTCGCTGTCCCCGGCCGCTCTTCTCACGTTGAAACAGGGCAGCCAGAATGCCCGCCACCAGATGGATTCCGGTGCCGGAATCCCCGATCTGGGCGCCGGTCACCATCGGGACGCGGTCGATTTCCCCCGTGGTCGAGGCCGCCCCGCCGGTGCATTGAGCGACGTTCTCATAGACCTTGCAGTCCTCGTAGGGACCCGGGCCGAAGCCCTTGACCGAGGCATAGATCATCCGGGGATTGATCTGCTGGATCTTATCCCAGGGAAAGCCCATGCGATCGATCGCGCCTGGCGCGTAGTTCTCGACCATGACGTCGCATTTCTCGATCAGCTTCGTGAAAATCTTTTTGCCAGCTTCAGTCTTGGGATTCAACGTCACGCCGCGCTTGTTGCTGTTCAGCATCGTGAAATAGAGGCTGTCGACACCGGGAATATCACGCAACTGGCTGCGTGTGGGATCACCCTCACCGGGGCGTTCGATCTTAATGACGTCGGCGCCGAACCACGCCAGAATCTGCGTGCACGTTGGTCCCGACTGCACATGCGTCATATCCAGGACTCGAACACCCTCCAGAGCTTTACCCATGATTACCCTCTCCTTCGAACGATGTTGTGACTCGCACTGCGGCGCATGGAAGCGCCCGGAAGAATCCGCATTCTATCCTCGAATGGAGGTTTTTGAGAACCCTTTGTCCTGTCTTGCCGTCGTCAAACAACCCCGTGAATGCGAAGGAGCAACCCATGATGAATCCATGGTTCCAACTGGTGTCTGCATTGATTGCGATGGTCATGATCGCCAATCTGCAATACGCGTGGACCCTCTTCGTGGAGCCGATGCGCGAAGCGCGCGCCTGGCAGCTTTCTGCAATTCAAGTTCGTCTACAGCGGCTGCATCGGGTCGGCGTTGAAGTGGTTTCCGAATCGGCGCGGTTTCGCGTCTGGTGTGATTGCCGCGGGATTCGGCGGAGGAACCTCGCTCTTCGTCCCGATCTTCGCGTATCTGATTCGCGACTACAATTACCAGACGGCGTTTCTCGCAACCGGCATTCTTCAGGGAATCATCATCACCGCGGTCGCGCAGTTCCTCCGGCATCCGGGTGCAGACTTTGCGGCGCCAAAGGCGGCGTCAACCACATCTACGGCAAAATTTCGGCGTACCACGGAAAACTTCACGACGAAGGAAATGCTCAGCACTCCTCATTTCTACGTCCTTTATTTAATGTTCGTCGCCATGGCGACAGGAGGGTTGTTTGTCACGTCGAACTCCGGGTCGCTTGTTCGATCCTGGGGAATGACCGTGGCCGTACTCACAACAGCCACGGCGCTCAGTCCGCTGGCCAACGGCGCGAGCCGAATCTTCTGGGGCTGGTTCTCGGATCGGCGGGGGAGAGAAAACACGATGGTGATCGCTTTTCTTTTGCAGGCCGCCTGCCTGGTTTCCGTCGTTACCATCGGGCGGACGTCCGGGCTGATGTTTACGGTCACACTCATCCTGACTTACTTCACGTGGGGTGAGATTTATTCCTTGTTCCCGTCCACTCTCGGCGATTACTTCGGCAGCAAGTACGCCACGTCGAACTACGGCTTCCTCTATACCGCGAAAGGTGTGGCTGCGATAATCGGGGGATACCTCGCCGCGAAGCTCTTCGAAAGAATAGGCGTTTCAAGAGCCAGGCTGAATGACGGAAGAGGGGTTCGGCAGGGATTTATAAGCCCGATTATGTCGACCACTCGGGGAAATCCGGTCCATGGGTCAGGAACACGCGGTGTTGGCGGGCCGAAGGCCCGTGAGCCCAG
>CAMBFR010000086.1 GCA_945865815.1 Candidatus Sulfopaludibacter sp. SbA3 | reverse complement strand
GGAGACCAGGTGATTCTTTCCGACATGTCGATGTGGGATGCCGTGGATCGAGTGAAACTGAACTGACGGTTACTTGAGAGAGGGCCTTTATGAACGATTCGGTGATTCGATTGGAAGGTTTGGCGAAAGTGTTCCTGACGGATGAGGTGGAGACTCATGCATTAACCAGCATCGAGCTCGAAATTAAAAAAGGCGAATACTTCTCGATCGCCGGGCCGTCGGGCTGCGGCAAGTCCACACTGCTGTCAATTCTCGGCCTGCTCGATTCGCCGTCGTCCGGCTCGTATTTGCTTGGCGGGAAACCGGTGCAGGAGCTTTCAGCCGGCGACCGGGCGCGCGTTCGGAATCGCGAGATCGGATTCATCTTTCAGGCGTTCAATTTGATTGGCGACCTTACAGTGTATGAAAACGTCGAGCTTCCGTTGACGTATCGAGGAATGCCGTCCACCGAGCGCAAAACCCGCGTGCAGGAGTCATTGGAAAAAGTCGAGATGGCGCATCGGATGAAACACTATCCGGCCCAATTATCGGGAGGTCAGCAACAGCGGGTCGCCGTCGCGCGCGCTCTCGCCGGAAGCCCGTCTATTCTGCTGGCAGACGAGCCGACCGGCAACCTCGATTCCAGGAACGGCGAAGCGGTAATGGGGCTCTTGCGTGGGTTGCACAAGGAAGGCGCGACGATCTGCATGGTAACGCACGATCCCCGATACGCCCGCTACGCCGATCACACGATCCAGCTTTTCGACGGGAAGATTGTGGACGAAAAGACGATGGCGGCGTCAGGCGTTACCGCTTGAGCTAGAAATTAAACAGATTCGTCAGCTTCACCACGAACGCTCGCTCGACGGGTTCGCCGTTGCGCGAGTCGCGGCGGTCGTTATAAACCAGATACAAATCGCTTAGCGGACGATACGTAATATTGAACCGGATGTTCGTGCTGAGTTCATGGGTCTGGCCGTTGTACTGCAGGAACGCGTTGATGAATGACCGCGGGCTGAATCCATAGATCAACCGTGTCCCCACCAGATTCGCAATCGAGGTTCCCGCCGGCAGATCGATTCGATCGCGGCTGTAATTCAGCGAAAAATTCAACCGGTAGTTTGGCTTCAGCCCGAGACCGGCGTTGTACGACTTCCGGTTGCCATTCCAGAACTCGCCCCAGTTCACGCCGCCGGTTCCGCTGAGCTTTTCGCTCTGGCTGCTATTGAAGTTCACCGAATACTGCCGGTAATTGTGATCGCCGGCGGGAATCGCAATTCCCTGGATTCGAGCGGGAGCGAGCAGGCGATCGAAAATCTGTGTCATTCCCGCGTTAATGAAGGCGTTGTTCTCGAACGTCACCCCCGCGGTCGCCCCTTCTTCGCGCGTTTCAATTTTCCCGTTGCCGCCGTTGAAATAGTCCAGCGTCGTTCCGAAAGTGAGGTTTCGAATCGCCTCGCTGCGCCGCAGCAGAGGCTTCCACGTGACCTCACCCGAATAATTCGTATTGTCCTTTCGGCGGACAAACCCGACTTCCGGATTGAAATTCGCCTGCACGGTGTTGTACTCGCCCTGGACTATGAGTTCGTCGTCGCGCCATCCGGTCGAAAATCTGCGGGCCTGGTTCTTGCCGTTCAGGCTGGGCGTGTCGCTTTTGAGCAGATAGGCGTCGAACTCCAGCTTGTTGTAAAACACGAAGTGCGCATCCGGACCGTACACGCGGTTATAGTCGCCGGGCCTGGTCGAGTCGCGGTTGGTCAGAATGCCGCCGAACCAGGATCGTGTCAGGACATTTCGTCTCAGGCGGCCGGCCATGTAGGTGTTCGATGGCGTCGTGCCGAGGCTCTCGGTTTTCATTGTCAGAAACCCGAAATCGTATTGGCCGGCCTTTCCGGAGACTCGCGCGCCGCCAACAATCGGAATCGGAGTCCCGCTTGCGCTGAGGCCGATTCGCCGGCTGAAGAAGGGAAGCATGTTGGCCTGATTCACTCCGAACCCTCCGGCGCCGATGGAAAATGTGCCGGCGTTTTCGAGAAAGAAGTCGCGCTTTTCCGGGAAGAAGAGATTGAACCGGGTGAGATTCACCTGCTGCTGATCGACTTCCACCTGTGCGAAGTCCGTGCGATACGTGGCGTCCAGCGTCAACGAAGGCGAGAGCCCGTACTTCATATCGACTCCGCCGTCATATCCTCTTTGCGTACCGGAGAACTCTCCCAGCGATCGAATGGTTCGCATCTGGCTGCCGGCGCGCACCTGTGTGACGCCGGCGGTCATGAATGGTTTTACCTTCAGGTTGCGCCCCTGCCGAATGTTCTCGATTCCAACAAGCGTTCCGGCGAGCGAAATCTTGATTGCCGAGAAGCGGACGGGAATCGGTGACCACATGCTCTCTTCATTGCTGCGAAGCAGGCGGCGGCTGAGGTTGAGTCCCCATTCCTGCTTCGGCGTGTCGAGGAATCGGAGGCTCTTGAACGGGATCATGTACTCGGCAACCCAGTTGTCTTCGTTCACGCCGATGCGAACGTCCCATACGTTGTCGAAATCGTTGTTCTGCCCCCCGTCGTTGGAGAGCTGGCCGTCGCGCTTGGCGCCGGCGGGATTTGTGCCGAAGGTGAATCCGGAGCGCCGGTCGTGAAGCGGATCGAGAAGTACCGTAATGCCATCCGTATCGCGAAAGTTGAAGTCTTCCTTCAGCTCGTTCACGACGCGGCGGCCGATGTCGGAATCCCACATGATGAGACCGATATAAAGATTATCGTCATCGTAGATAATCCGCGCCTCGGTCTGCTCGCTCGCCATTTCTCCCTGCCTTTGCCACTGGTAGAAATCGGTGATGCGGGGAGCCGTTTGCCAGCCGGGTTCGTCGAGACGGCCATCGAGCGAAATCCTGTCCGTGATCCGAACCGCCGTGGCGATTTTGGACAAACGAACCGCTTCATAGTCGAACGCAGGGCCGTTTACGGGACGTCCGCGCGCCTGTGAAAATGCGGAACCGGCAGCCGCAATGAATAGGAGAAAAACTCCGATAGATCGCTTCATTATGGCGCGTATCCTACCATTTTCCAGCCTGTGTCCACGAGCCGTTGGGATGTTAGACTCTACCGCGATGCTGATGAAAACGCTCTTATCCGCAGTACTGCTCGTGCCCCTGCTGGCTCCTGTCCTGTACGCCCAGGAGGATCGCAAGCAGGCGACGGCCACTCGCGTTTCCGAAGGCTCTGTCCGGCTCGACGGCGTGCTCGACGATCAGGCATGGCGCGAAGCTAAGCCCATTCGGGACTTCATCCAGAAAGAGCCAAACGAGGGCGCGCCGCCCACCGAGGAAATGGACGTCCGGATCGCATATGACGACACCGCGCTCTACATCGGCGCCCGCATGTACAACCGCGAGCGGGCGCCGATCCAGGCGCCACTGGGCCGGCGCGACGCGGTCGACCAGGCCGAATACGTGCTCGTGCACCTGGATACTTTTTACGATCGCAGAACCTCGTACGCGTTTGGCGTCACCGCTGCGGGAGTTCGCATCGATCGCTACTATCCGCAGGACAGCGAAAACAACTTCGATGCGGGCTTCGATCCGGTGTGGCAAGCCAGGACAAATATCGAGGATGAGTCCTGGACCGCGGAGCTGTGGATTCCTTTTTCGCAGTTGCGGTTCAACAATCGGGACCTGCAGACGTGGGGCCTGAACCTGGAGCGCGCCACTCCAACACTCAACGAAAAGGACTACTGGGTGGCAGTGCCTCGCACAGAGCGAGTCTGGGCCTCGCGTTTTGGCGACCTTCGGGGTATCGAAGGCATCCGCGCGACAGCCCGGGTTGAAGTCCTTCCTTACGTCGCGGGATCTGCAACGGTCAACGCGAATCGCGATAGCGCCAATCCTTTCGATGATGGCAGAAACCTGAATGGCCGCGTCGGCGCCGATCTGAAGATGGGTCTCGGTCCGAATCTCACGCTGGAGGCTACGATCAATCCCGATTTCGGGCAGGTTGAAGCCGATCCCTCGGAAGTGAACCTGACCGCGTTCGAAACGTTCTTTCCGGAAAAGCGCCAATTCTTTCTCGAGGGCGCCCGGTTGCTCACGACGCCGCTCGAAAGCAACTTCTTTTACTCGCGCCGGATCGGCGCCCGGCCGTCGGGTTCCGCCTCTGGCGATTATGTGGATTACCCTACGGCCAGCACGATCCTCGGAGCAGCGAAGCTGACCGGCCGGCTCTCGTCGGGGACCTCGGTCGGCTTTCTTGGGGCGGTTACCGACAGGGAGTTCGCAAACCTTGCCGATCGCGGCTCACCCGACATTCGCAAGACGCGAGTCGCGCCGCGTGCGGGCTACGGCGTTGCGCGGGTCCAACAGCAGTTTGGAGCATCGGCTTCAACGGCGAGCGTGATGACCACGATGGTCCATCGCGATCTCAAGCCAGGCGATCCATTGGCGGCGTTGCTGACGCGCAATGCATACACCGTGGCTGCCGATTCCGTCCTGCGATTCAAAGGCGGCGAATACGAGTGGAGTTCGTACGCCGGTATGTCACGGGTGGAAGGGGATGCCGCCGCAATCGCTCGCATCCAACGGTCCTCCGTCCATTACCTGCAAAGGCCAGACAGGGACAACCCCTTGTACGATCCAGCACGCACGTCGCTCGGCGGATACAAATGGGGATCGCGTTTAGAGCGGACTGCCGGACGCCATTGGCTTTGGGAAGTCCAAAGCAACTGGGAATCGCCCATGTTCGATACCAACGACATGGGACGCATTGGATCCGCCGACGGCATCGGGCTGAATGGCGAACTCCGCTATCGCGAGACAAGGCCCGGCGCGCTTTTCAGGAACTATTCGGTGGGCATGGAAGTGCAAAACGAATGGAATGGAGACGGGAACCGTCAGAGGGGCCGCGTAGGGGCCGCAATTGACCTGACGTTTCTCAACTTCTGGGGATTGGAGGTTTCGACCGGACCGTTCTTCCGAAACCTCGACCAGTTTCTCACACGCGGCGGTCCCCTCATGCGAACGCCAAAGGGCTGGAGCAGCAGTGTCGAACTGAATAACAGGCCGACGGCGCGAACCGGCTGGCGCGGGGAAGTCTCCCTGAACACCGATGAATCGGGTGGGCGGAGCCTGAATGTTGAGAGCGGCATTTCGTTCCGCCCCGGAAGCCAGTGGCAGCTTTCGATCAATCCGGAATACCTTCGGCAAACCGACTCTCAGCAATACGTGGGGACGCTCAGCGGGGGCCGGCCGGCAACCTACGGCCAGCGCTACATTTTTTCCTATATCGATCGCAGTACATGGTCCACGCAGTTCCGCCTGGCGTACACGATCAAGCCGGACATGAACATCGACCTCTATGCTGAACCGTTCGCGGCGAGCGGCCGGTACTACGATTTCGGCGAGCTTTCCGCTCCCCGCGCCCGCATCCGCCGGCTTTACGGCACCGATGGAACGGCGATCGCCGTGCAGCCGGACGGCAGCCGGCGTGTGACGGACGGCGCATCGAGCTTCACGCTGAGGAATTCCGACTTCAACGTGCGGTCGTTCAGAAGCAATATCGTTTTACGGTGGGAGTGGCGCCCGGGAAGTACGCTGTATCTGGTGTGGCAGCAGGACCGGCGGGCTTCCGAAACCCTCGGCGCCCGCGCCGGGATCGGAGACATGTTCCGTTCGCTCACGGCGCCCGGCAGCAACTTCTTCATCGTGAAAATGTCGTTCTGGATGCCGGTGCGGTAGGCGGTGTCTGCAGTCTACCTGTGGGCGCGGGGCTTCAGCCCTGTGCCCGCAGGCAGGATCATGTATGTTGTTTCGGCTACGCTCCCAGCGTATCCGCTGCAAACTCCGCCACGTCATCGCCGTGAAGTACGTAACGGATCCTTATCGGTTTACAGCAAACTTCGCAATCCTCGATGTACGTCTGGCTGCGCACGGACGGGTCGAGCACCATTGAAATGTGTTGTCCACAGTAAGGGCACAGAAAGTAGTGTTCCATCTTTCAGCAGAATAGTTGCGTGATGTAGACCTTGTCATCGGCAGACACCGCGATTCCCATACCCGAGGTATCTACACGCGGGTTCAGGATGTTTGCCCGGTGGCCGGGGCTGTCCATCCATCCCTGCACGGTCGTCATTGCAATGTCGTTGATCGAATTCCAGTCGTAAGTCGTCTTGCCGGTTGGCGAGTAGATCACGCGGCGGTAAAGATTATTTTGAAAAATGTTCTCCGAAACGCCGATCGTGTAGCGGCCGTTTCCGTCCAGCAGGTCCTTCCGGCAGGGAAACTTCCCGGCGATCGCCCGCGCCGTGGGATTCTTCCCGTCCGGATTGACGTGATCGAAAAAATCGCGGCTGCCCATGTCTGCACTGTGGTTGCGCGCGATCTTCGACAGGCTCTCGTTCAGTTTCAGCGGCTTGAGTTTTTGCTCGAGGCGTTGCGTATTGATGAGGTCGTGGATGCGCTGTTCGAGCAACGGGATCGATAACTCGGGCCCGCGCCCAGCCAGTTGGGCTGCCAGCAGTATGGAAACAACGATTTTCATTGCGGTATTTCCAGCACGATATTGGTCCTGAAGCCCTGCGCCCTGCCATTCACGACCTGCGGCTCGTATGAGAATCGCATCGCTGCGTCTTCGAGTTTCCGCATCACGGAACGCGGAAGCCGGCGCGGCAAGGTGGATGTTTGAATGACCTCGATAACCTGTCCGGTTTCCGTAACGATTGCTTCAAACACGGCCGCAGTGCCCTTGCCCAGGAGCCGGCGCACGGCCAGCAGTTCGCCGTCATCGAGTTCCGGCCTTTCGGCATGAATGACTCGTGGAGACGAACTGAACGGCGGCATTACGGGAACAATAATTTCGCCTTTCGCGATGCGCGCCTGCAGCGTTCCCAGGGCAGCAGTCTTGAGACCTTTTTCTATCCGGCCTGCGTGGATGAAAACGGCTTCGCGGAAAACATACTGCTGGACGATTTCCGTTCCTGTATTAAAGCCCAAACGAGTGCCCTCGGGTACGGTTATGACCAGCACGGTGTCCTGACGCACGTCCGCAGGCTCAAACCGCACGCGCGTGCGCCTGCGTTCGGAGGTTTGCTCAAAGGAATAACTCTTGAGCCGATGCTGAACCATGAGATTCCGGACTGCGGCAGAAGCGATGCCGATGCTGGAGTCCTCCTGCTTTCCGCCGGGAACGAGCTCAATCATGTCGGCCCGGCTGAACCCGGAAAATTGCAGAAACAAATCGGGCGTGCGGAATTCGATGCGGTCGGTGTGCATGACAATTTCCGCAGGTTTTGCCGGGCTTTGAAGCAGGAAAAACAAGAACAGGAACGTCATCGACCAAGATGATACGCCAGGCGCCGGCCGAACTCATCGTAAGTTTGTCCGCGACTGGAGGAGACCACTATCCCAGCACTTCATTGACATTTTTTGGGGCCGGAACTATTGTCCTGACACACTGTTGGAGGTTATCCGATGAAGATTCGATGGACTGTCTTAACCCTTGCGATCACCTTTTCGTGCGCGATCGCGTTTACCCAGGCGCAAAATCCGCCCGCGCCGATCCCGTCCGTCGTCGAAAAGCTGAGAGACGACTTGTATGTATTGAAGGGCGAAGGCGGAAATGTCACGGTCCTTGTCACGAATGAAGGGGCCATTCTTGTGGACGCCAAGTTCGAGCGGAATCACGACGATCTCGTCGCGAAAGTGAAAACCATCACTAACCAGCCCATCAAATATGTCTTCAACTCGCACTGGCATGGCGACCACACCGGCGGCAATGCGAAGCTCCTGCCGGGCGCGCAGATCATTGCACACAAGAACGCCCTCGCCGATATGGTCAAGGGTAAGGCCCCGGGCCAGCCGCAGTTGACCTATTCCGATCAGATGGGGATCAACCTCGGCGGCAAGGAAGTCGTGGCCTACAACTTCGGGTCATGCCATACGAACGGCGACACCTTCGTTTACTTTCCCGCGCAGAAGGTGCTGGCTGCCGGCGATTGCTTCAACACCGGCAATGGCCAGGGCTTGAATCCGAACAACAGGCTGACCTACAGCTTCTACATGGATTACATGAGCGGCGGCAGCTTTGTCGGGCGCGAAAAGACGGCCGACGCGCTGCTGAAGCTCGATTTCGATACTGTTGTTCCGGGGCACGGTCCGGTCACCACTCGCGCGCGTTTCGTCGAGTGGCGTGAAGAAATCACGAAGATCCGCGGCCGTATCACGACGATGCTCCGCGAAAACAAGAGCAAGGACGACATTACCAAAATGCTGGTCGCGGAATTCGGCTGGGATGCGACGGGAAATGCCGTAACCCGCTCGCTCGACGGCATGATCGCCGAGCTGAAATAAAGATTTAGTAACTGGAAAGGGGACTGACCATGACGAATCGTTTCGCAATATTGTTACTCTGTGCGGCGATGGTTCTTGCGGCTCTTGCTCTGCCCGAGCTCGCCGCAGGCCAGACGCCGACTGCAATTCCCGGCTACGAAAACGTAAAGCCTCTGGGACCCGATGGCCGTGTTGTGAATCGCAGGGCGATTCCCCGCGCCGCGGACGGCAAGCCGGATTTCACCGGCGTTTGGGCCGGACCGGGCTTTCGACATAACGTAGGCGTCGGCGATACCGACACGCCGAACGTTCGGCAGCTGGACCCGAAGGCATTCCCTCCGTACAAACCGGGCGGCGAATCCTTCATGTTCCGGCCGCATACCGACGATCTTCTGATCGACGACCCGACCGCTCTCTGCCTGCCCAACGGAATTCCACGGCAGCTGTTTTCGCCCTACGCCCAGCAGTGGATCTACACGCCGAAGCAGTTGATCATTCTCTATGAGTACATGCACTTCTTCCGCGTGATTCCTATCGGCGCTCCGAATCGCGCGCATGCCGCGAATATCGAGCCCACCTGGATGGGCGATACGATCGCATGGTGGGAAGGCGATACGCTGGTTCTCGATACGGTCGGCTTGAAGGAATGGATGTGGGATGCCAGCCATGAGCCGAGCCGATGGCACAGCGATCAGCTTCACGTCGTCGAAAAGCTCACCTACGCCGATCCGATGACCGCGACTTACGACATCGCGTTCAACGACCCGAAGATCTTCACGGCTCCGTGGACTACGAAATGGGGAATGAAGCTTCACCCGACATGGTCGATTCTCGAGTTCGTCTGCGAAGAGAACAACCGGTGCCGGGCCGGCGAATGCAAGCTTTCGCCTGAGCAGGAAGGCCAGAAGTAGAAAAAACAAAGGCGCGGTCGCAATGACCGCGCCTTTGTATACGAATTCGTTCGTTACTGTTATCGCTGCTGTCCCGGCACGACGTCTTCAGCCGCGGCAGTAAACACCTGCCTGCCGTCGGTAAAGGTTACGCGGCCGCCGGACGCGTTGGTCGTTCCATCCTTAGCCCGGAAGCCTTCAACTTTTACAACGTCGCCTGGTTTCATGACGTCCTTATTGATGCCTCTCCTGGTCAGCATTCCCGGAGGGCCGCCCGAGAAGCCCCATGTTGTTACTTTGCCGCTGGCATCCTTCACATCGACATAGAACCAGATGTGAGGATTCATCCACTCGATTCGCTTAAATGTGCCTGTAATCGTAACCGGCTTCTTTTCGTCAAATTCCGCCGTAAAAGCGTGATGAGCCATGACCGGGCCCGCGCCTAACAGCAAACCGAAGCCGCCCGCGAAAACAGCTGCTAAAGTCCGCTTCATGTTGTTATTCCCCTTAAGAGGTATTGGTCGTTTATCCAAAGGTAGTCTACCGATATTAAAGGAACCAAATTCCGACGATCTTGGCAAGGAATTTCTCAGGAAATGACGAATGACCGCATGCTGACCGCGGGCCATTGGAAGCCGTCGGTGAAGACGGAGACCGTGTCCTGAGGATTCTTCAGGCCCAGGAAATAGAAGATCGGCAGGAAGTGGTCGTGCGTGGGGTGGGCGAGTTGGGCGATCCTCCCGAGTTTCCGGAAGTCAATGACGGGTTCATGGTTCCCGTCTGCGATGTGCGCGTTCATGGTGGAATCGAATTCGAGAGCCCAGTCCATCGGGGGATTTTCGGCATTGCGGAAGTTGAGGTTATGGACGAAGTTCCCGGAGCAGAGAATCAGTACACCGCGCTCGCGCAGGAATTGAAGACGCTTTCCCATCTCGTAGTGGAACGCCGGCGGTTCGCTGTAGTTCATGCTGAGCTGAACGACCGGGATGTCGGCCGCCGGGAACATGTATTTCAGGACGAGCCAGGTTCCGTGGTCAAAGCCCCATGCCGTGTCGCTGCGGGCATTCACTGTGGCTGAGATTTCCTGTGCGAGGGCCGGGTCGCCGGGCGCGGGATACCGGACTTCGTAGAGCGGTTGCGGAAAGCCGTACATGTCATAGTTCATTGCGGGAAAGCCGCTGGCCGTAACGAGCGCTCCACCCCGCGTCAGCCAGTGCGCGGAGACGGAAAGAATCGCCTTCGGCCTGCCCAGCGTGGCGCCCACCTTTCCCCATGCGTCGGTCCATCGGCTCGGCTCGATGGCGCCCATCGGCGTGCCATGCCCGACAAAGACAGCCGGCATCCTGGTGTGTGTCATCAGCTATAGCTTACGGCGATTCCGGACGCACATTCACCCAGACGGCGTGATGATCGGAGAAACCAATTTCTTCCACTCCCGATGCCACCGTCTTCAGATCTTTCGGAAAGATCCAATCCAGATGCAACGGCAGTCCGAGCAGCTTGAAAGTTGGGCCCGCATTATCCAGCGGGGAATCGAAACCGCGCGACACAAACATATCCCTCATCGCCCGAGCATTGTTCTGTCCAGGTACGGGCAGGAGGTTCCCAACCCAGCGCACATTGGCCGTGTTGAAGTCCCCGCCTATGAGCATTCTCTTGCCGTGCAGGAGTGAAGACACCTGATCCAGACGCTGCTTCTGTGTGATTCGCGTGTCGAGATGGATGTTCACGATCGGCACTCCCTGGATCTCCGCTGCCAGGGCGATCCTGCATCGTGTATTGAATTTTAAGTTGTATTGCGGCAACGCGATCCTCTCCGGCTCCTCTATCGCGTATCGGCTTAGTATCGCGAGACCCTGAACCTCGTCGGTTGGCGCATACACATAGTCCAAATCCATCTCCCGCGCGATTTCCGGCACCGTTGCCGCCGCTTCCTGCAGCAACCAGACATCTGCATCTTCAAAGACCCGCGTCTGCCGCAGGTCGCGCAGAATCCTGCCGCGTTCCCCCTGCTTTGCCATATTGAGACTGACAACAGTCAGGTCCTTGGCAGGCGTTCGAAGCCGCTCCGCATACTCCCCGCGCTGCGTTGGTATATCGACACACTTCGGCGTTGTGTCTGTTATGAATAGAAGAGGGAGAACAACCAGGACAATGATGGAAAACTTCACCGGCCGTTACCTGGAGTAGCCCACGCTGGACTTTGTCATCGCTTCCAACAAGTCCGCAACGTCCCGGACATCGTCTATCGATTCCACCATCGCCAGCGTTTCCGCAATCGCCCCGTCCGGCAGAACCAGTGAAGCGCAGTCGGTGAATTTCTCGTGCAGTTCTTCGCGTGTAAACGGATGATCCGGGCCCCCGCGGTACCGCTCGTCGGCATGCTCGACCAGGCGGCGGCCGTCTTCGAGATCCACTTCGACCGTGCTTCGGATCTTTTCCCAACCACGCGCTTCGATGCCGGCATCGAGGATTCGTTCCACCTTGCCCATCATTTCCTGAACGGGTGCGCTGCGAACGAATTCGTCGGTAAACTCGTGGATGCCGGCCTTGCGGCGGATTGCGATGCTGGCGAGCATGAACGCAGGGCAGAACTTGGCTTCGAGCTCCGTCTGCGCAATCGGATATCGCAGCGGGTTCAGAATATTCGATCCTGCGCGGAGGCGAATCGCGCGGATCTGTCCGGGTTTCACGTCGTGCGTCGTGACAAGTTTGCGCATGGCGTCCATGGTTGGATGGCCCAGCACGCCGCACGGGTACGGTTTGATCGAAACGCCGGGACTCACGATGCTGTGCGGATTTCCGAGCCGGCCGATAATGCGGTCAGAGTCAAAGCCCTCGCCGAAGCTGAAGACCTGGAAGAACCCCCAGGGGCCGTCAAGGCCGTCGTCTCCGCCGGTGAATCCGCGTGCGGCGAGCTCGGCGGCGGTGACGCCGTTCTCGCACGCGCGTCCTACATGCAGAGGCTTGGTCATGGTTCCGAAGTTCACCCGGATGCCGGCCGAGAGGCTTGCTGTAATCGAGAGCGCGTGCGCGACGGCCTTTGCGTCCAACTCGAGCAGTTTCGCCGCTGCCGCCATTGCGCCAAACGCGCCGATCGTACCGGAAGAGTGAAAGCCTTTCTTGTAGTGATTGGGGTGAATCGCCTCGGCGATCTTGCATTCCACCTCGAAGCCGGTGAGAAAGGCTTCGAGAAACTGCGTTCCCGTGGCGTGACGCCTCTCGCCGATGGCGAGCGCGGCCGCGAGCGGCGGAAGAGTGGGATGGGTCAGCAGGCCGAATATGCGATCGGGCGTGGTGGAGAGCTGCGTATCGTCGAAGTCCATCGCGTGCCCGCTGGCGCCGTTGAGCAGCGCAGCGGCCTTGACGCTGGTGCGGAATGGCTCCGCGCCCAGTACCGTGGCCTCGTGTGAATTCTCGCTCGTGTGCACGTAATCACGCAGAATCTCGCTTCCTCGCGTTGTGGATCCCGCAAGCATGACGCCCAGGCCGTCGATCACACATCGTTTGGCTAACGCCACCGCCTCGGCTGAAAAATCTTTCCATCGCGCCTGCCTGATGAACTCGACGACGGCGCCCGTGGCTCGAACGTGATCATTCATTGATGTAACTTCCTCCATGGCGGACTCTAAACAACAACGATGCCGCATGTAAAGCGATCATGCGATCAGGGACCATTCGCGATTCCACCCACGCCGATTTACTCCACTGAAAACGCAAGCATGGCATTGCCCGGCAGAATTCCGCGATGGTGCGAGTAGCCGGAATTGACATACAGCATGCCGCCCACGATTGCGGGACCGGAGTTGCTCATGGATCCGCCGTTGGGCACGGCTTCGCTCCGCCGCACGTAATCGCATCGAGCCGCGCTCCAATGACTGAAGCACCTGCTCCGCGCTCATCCGCTTCAACACTTCGCGGCCCGGCGCTTGCGCGTCCGCTTGTGTTCCTTCGTGGCACAGTGCGCAGTACGTCTTAAACAAGGTGGCGCCGTCCTGCCCATGAACGAACTCCGCCATGATGAAAATGACGAAAAGGCATTGCCGTAGGTTGTTCATTGGAAGTCAGGATAATCCCGAAAAAAATCTAAAGAAACCCACAATGGCGATCGCATTGCTCTGGTATTGACGCACTTTGCGCCAAGTATGGTGATTGTGATGAAGAAAAAACATCTTCCAGCGCCAACCAGGGCCATTTGGCTCGAAGCAATCGAACGGCGAATTTATGTCATTCGGGACAGGAAAGTAATGCTGAGTACCGACATCGCAGCACTCTACGGAGTCGAGGCCCGCATCCTTGTACAGGCCGTAAAGCGTAATCGCGACCGTTTCCCCGGCGACTTCATGTTTCAGTTGAACAAAAGAGAGTTGAACAACTTGAAATCACAAATTGTGATTTCAAGTTGGGGCGGCCGCCGCCGGGCAATGCCGTATGCATTTACAGAACAGGGCATCGCGATGCTTTCCAGTGTCCTTCGCAGCGCCCAAGCCGTACAGGTGAACATCGCCATAATGCGCGCATTCGTAAAAGTGAAATCGTATCTTGCGGCACATGCAGATCTGGAACGGAAGCTCGAAGAGATGGAAGAAAAATACGACGGACAGTTCAGAGCTGTGTTTGATGCAATCCGCAGGCTTTTAAAAGCGCCTTCGCGGCCTCCTCGGCCGCGGATCGGATTTCGACGCCCTGAGGATTAAGCAGCCGGTTTTGCAGTCCGCTGCGCGTTCCGGGCCGGTCAGCATTTCGGCGAAAACCGGATCAAAATGGCCGCGAACTTCCTACATTTCTGGAAATCCCGGTCCTGAAAGGGGGGAGAGTCACATCTCACGGAGGTGAGATCGACTATTTGTTTTCGTGCCATTTCCAGGTACCGGCAAAGCACATTGGCGAGCTTCATCTGATGTGGGGTCTGGCATTCTACAGTTCGGAAAGCAAATGTTCCCAGCCAGCCGTCTCCCGTTCGAGCGTAAAGCGGGGCTGCAGCTTCCGGATGAACTGACCCATCTCGTCGAGAAAGACCGGGTCGGTCTCGGCACGATTCAGCAGCGCCGCAAGCTTGCCGGTTTCGCCGACGGGGAAGAAACCTGGATAATCGGGGGCGAGCATGCCGATATTTCCGGGAATATCTGAGCACAAGACGGGAACACCACACGCCACCGCCTCGCTGACCGCGTTTGCGCCGCCTTCCACCTTTGAAGACAGAACTAGCAATCTCGATCGAGCCAGCAACTGTGCCGCAGCTTCGTGAGAGAGTTCGCCGATCCAACGGTACCTCGGGTTCGCCCGCTCCTCCGACCTGGCCGCTTCTTCCCACTTTGCGTCCATCGCCCGCCCGGCGTGAGTCACGCGGATCTTCGATGAATCCGGCAGCTGCCGCGAAGCCAGTGCCGTCCGAAGCGGATCTTTCACCTCGCGCAGATGAGCGAGCACACAAATCTCAAAGCAGTCGTCTCGCGGTCGTTCGCGCGCGATAGCGATGGCGGACTGATAGATCACGCGCGTTTTTGCGCGAGCCGATTCGTCGAGTTTCTGCAGCGCGGAATCCTGCAGGACGACGATTCGCGTTGCCAGAGAAAGGGAGTGGCGTGCCTCGGCGTTGGCGGGCAAGTCTTCGTACAAATCGGTTCCGGTAAGACCGAGAATCACCGGTCCAGGGAATCGCGCGATCGCCGAGTGGCTGCGGCGGGCATGTAAGGCGATAAGCAGATCGAAGTTTTTGCCGGAGGTCCCCGTCCAATCCGTGGCTACTGAAACGTCGTGGCCAAGTCTGCGGAGTATTCCGGCCCACCGATCTGCCGTAATGCTGTTTCCCCGTGTCGAATCCACCGGCTCGGGGGAAACGATCAGAGTGCGCACGTTCGGAACCCTGCCCAGATATCGCGCCGTTCGGGAGTATAGAAGTTTCGATATGCCGTACGAATCAGGCGCGAGCGTGTGGACCAGGCGCCGCCGCGCAAGGTCTTGTGCGTCCTGAACCATGGGCTGGAGTACCCCGTGTAAGGGTCTTCAGAGAAACCCGCGTATGGAAGAAAATCGCTCGACGTCCACTCCCACACATTGCCGATCATCTGGCGGCACCCGTAAATCGAATCGCCATTCGGATGACTCGCGACATCGCAACAGCCACCGGCCCTCCAGTCGAGGTTTGCCGACGACCGATTGCTCCCGGTGGCCGCGATTTCCCATTCGAATTCCGTGGGCAGGCGGCGGCCTGCCCATCGGCAGTAGGCGTCGGCCTCGAACCAGGAAATGTTTGCGACCGGGCGATGCGGTTCGATCGGGACCCATCGATCGAAATGACGGCGCAGCCAGCCGCCCTGTTGATCCCGCTTCCAGTAGCCGGGATGCCCGACGCCGGTGTCTTCCAGGAAGTCGGCGTACTCGGACTGTGTTACAGGCGCGCGTGCGATTTGAAACGCCGGCGTCTCGACGGTGTGTGCCCACTTTTCATTGTCGAAGATGAAACCGGTGTCCGCCGTCGAGCCAATGGGGTAGGTCCCGCCGGGAACCGTCACATCACCCGGAAGCGGACCCGATGAATAATCCGTGTTTCCCGCATTCACCGGCAATGGATAGCCCAGGGTCTGGCGCGTGATGGTGAATGCCTCGTCGTGCATGTCCTCATGGAAGACCGAAAGGAGAATGAAATAGATGTCGCGTTCGCCGAGATCTCCGTTGTCGATGCGGTTCAGAACCCGGTCGCGAACGGCCTCGAGATAGTCGATGGTCGCGCGGCGCGGCGGCAGCGGCAGGTCCCAGCGCGAATCGTGCGGGATCTTTGCCGAGTCGTACAGGGCGTCGGAATCAGGCAGAAGCGGCGCGCAGCCGGCGGCGTGGCGAAGAACCCAGTATTCCTGGAAATAGGCCGCGTGCCCGATTTCCCAGAGGAACGGGTTGATCGTGCTGAGCAGCGGCGGGCGAAACTGCTGGTCGGACAGGTCGCTGACCAGGGCCAGCGTGCTGGCTCGCGCATCGATAACCCAGTTTTTGAGTGTGTTCGTATCCATAAATTTATGGCTGCGCCCTTTGCTTAGGTTTCGCGCTATCGCGCTCACGCTTCGCGTCGGGCTTGCATTCGCAGCCGCTCATTCACATTTCTTCCAGCTCGGCCCAGCGCGCATAGAGACGATCGACTGCCTTCTGCGCCGCCTCTAATGCAGTGGCAGCGGCTTGAAGCGCGGGGCCGTTACTCATGATTGCAGAATCTTCAAGGGCGATGCGCTTCGCCTGAACGTCCGCTTCGGCATCTGCGATGCGTTGCTCGATAGTGGCGTGCTCGCGCGCATCCAGGTACGACATCTTTTTTTTCGAGCCTGGCGAGCGCATGGGACGGGGCGTCACTGCCCGCGCGGGCTCGGCGCGTTGCTGGAGCTGCCATTCGTCCCATTGCGAGTAATCCGCAAAACGCTCCACCTTCCCGAATCCGTCGAGACCGATTACTACCGTCGAAACCCGATCCATCATGTAGCGATCGTGGGTCACCAGCACCAGCGCGCCGCGATACTCCAACAGGCTTTCTTCGAGCACCTCGAGCGTCGGAATATCGAGATCATTCGTCGGCTCATCCAGCAGCAGCACGTCCGCAGCCTGAAGCATCAGTTGTGCGATCAGGACGCGGGCCCGCTCGCCGCCCGAGAGCTTGCCGACCGGGCGCTCCAGGTCATCGGCCGAAAAAAGAAATCGCGATGCCCAGGACGCGACGTGAATCACGCGGTCCTGGTAAACCACCGAATCGCTGTCGGGAGCGAGCGCACGGCGCAGCGTGACTTCGGGATCGAGCTTGCGGGTCTGGTCGAAGTAGACGATCCGCAAATGCTCCGCCCGGCGGATCTCGCCGCGCGTGGGCTGAATTTCGCCCAGCAGCAGGCGCAGGAGCGTGGTTTTGCCGCTGCCGTTCGGTCCTACGAGGCCCAGGCGCGCGCCGGATTTCACGGGAAAATCGAGATGGTCAAATAACGTTCGATTGCCAACGGCGTAACCGACGTTGTTCATCTCGATGAGCTGTTTGGTCTTGCGATCCGTGACTGAAAATTCGATGCTCGCCGTCGAGGTCCGCGTGCGCGCGTTCAGGTCCGCAAGCTCGCCGATCAACTCCTGGGCCTTGCCGATCTGCGCCCTGGACTTTGACCGCCGGGCTTTGGCGCCGCGCCGGAGCCATTCGATTTCGGCATGGACGCGGTTTTCAAGCGCGTCCTGATGTTTTTCCTGCGCGTGAAGGAACGCCTCTTTCGCCTCTAGAAAAGTGGCGTAGCTGCCTTTCACGCGCAGGAGGCCGTCCGAGTACGCCCGGTGGAGTTCGACGACTTCGGTGGCGACGTTTTCGAGAAGGTAACGGTCATGGCTGACGATAACGCAGGCGAAGGAAGCGCTCTGTAGAACGGCTTCCAGCCACTTGATGCCTGCAAGATCGAGATGGTTTGTCGGCTCGTCCAGCAGCAGAATATCGGGTTGCCAGACCAGTCCTTCGACAATTGCCAGGCGTTTGCGCCATCCGCCGGACAGGGAAGCCGCCTCGGCATCGAGATCCGTGAAGCCCGCGCGTCCGAGGATCTCGGGTGAGTCTCCCGCAATGGAGCGGACGGTCTGGCCATGGGCGAATTCGGAGACCTGCGCGACCAGACTGAGCCGGGTGTGCCTGCGGATGGAGACTTCACCGCTGTCGGGAGTCATTTGCCCGGCAAGGATCGCCAGCAGCGTGGACTTGCCGGAACCGTTGGGCCCGATGAGTCCGATCCGGTCGCCTTCAGACACCGTGAATGCAATGTCCCTGAAAAGCGGAACAGGTCCGAACTGTTTGGAGATTCCCTGCGCGTTAATAATCGGCGGCATGCACCCTTGAGGATAACGCGGGTGGAAAATCTATGACGGGGAATTGGGGGGGGG
>CAMBFR010000085.1 GCA_945865815.1 Candidatus Sulfopaludibacter sp. SbA3 | reverse complement strand
CCCGCTCCCAAGCTCGGGCCGGATATAACGCCATCCGCTCTTAACCTCCAGTGCGGATGTGACGTTACGTCGACCCTGCCCTTCAGACCGGACATTTCATTTGCTACAGGCACCGGACAGATCATGTGCTACCGACAGGTCAGGTTTTCATGTTAGTCTAGCGCCAATTTGAAGCCCTGAAACAGTCCGTGTTGTCATCGGGCAGCAGAGGCGTGCTTTGCCGGGTAAATGGAGGGATGAAGATGGAAGGCAGAATAAAAAAGGTATCGGAAATGATGCGAGTTACCGGACGGTTGGGAGTAAGTGTGGTGGCCGGCTCGATATTCCTCGCGCTGACCTGCAGTGCCGCCTGGGCGCAGTCGACGGCCCAGATTAGCGGCGCGGTGAGGGATCAGAGCGGGGCGGTTTTACCGGGAGTGGAAGTTACGGCGACCCAAACGGACACCGGACTCATGCGATCGGCCATAACCAACGAGACCGGGGCCTACGTTCTGCCGAATCTGCCGGTAGGTCCTTACAGGCTGGAAGCCAGTCTCCCGGGGTTCCGTACTTATGCGCAAACCGGAATCGTGCTGCAAGTCGGCGCGAATACCACGATTAACGCGGTGCTGGAAGTGGGGCAGGTTGCCGAAACAGTCGAGGTACAGGCGGATGCCGCCATGGTGGAAACGCGAACCACCACCGTCGGTCAGGTAATCGACAACGTGCGCGTGCTGGAGCTTCCGCTCAACGCGCGCCAGGTGACCGAATTGATCGTGCTTTCAGGAGCTGCGGTCACCGGCGGCGCGCAGGCCACCAATCGGAACTTTCCCACGCAATCGATTTCCGTGGCGGGCGGGCTGAATAACGGGCTGACCTATACGCTGGATGGAGGAACGCACAACGATCCCTTCAATAACCTGAATCTCCCGCTGCCGTTTCCCGATGCGCTTCAGGAATTCAAAGTGGAAACCAGCGCGGCGCCCGCCCAGTACGGGCAACACTCCGCCGGCGCGGTCAACGCCGTAACCAAGTCGGGTACCAACGAGCTTCACGGCAGCGTCTTTGAATTCGTCCGTAACGCCGTGTTCAATGCCCGTAATGCCTTCGCTTTGCGAAGAGACGGGTTGAAGAGGAACCAGTTTGGAGGCGTGCTGGGCGGACCGATCGTCGAAAACAAACTTTTCTTCTTTGGCGGCTATCAGGGAACAGTCGAACGCTCCGCCCCCAGCGACCTTCGATCCTACGTCCCCACGCCCAGGATGCTTGCGGGCGACTGGACCGCAGTTGCCTCGCCTGCATGCAACACCGGCCGCCAGATCACTTTGCGTGCGCCGTTCGTCAACAATCAAATCAACCCGGCCTCTTTCGTTACGCCGGCGTTGAACATGGTGAGACGGCTTCCGGCTCCCATCGACGAATGCGGTCTGGTGCGGTACGGCCGCAGAACCAACAACAACGAGCATATTTTTGTGGGGAAAGTGGACTATACGCTGAGCGAGAGGCACTCGCTGTTCGGCCGGGCGCAGTCGGCGCGCCTGTGGACGCCACGCGACTACGACGGCGTGAACATTCTCACCAGTAGCCAGGCCGATTACCGCCGGCGAGCCGACTCCGTCGTGTTGGGCGACACCTATCTGATCGGCGCCGGCACCGTCAGCGCATTTCGCGCGACGCTGCTTCGAACAATCAACATCAAGACCATGGATGACCTGTTCACGCTGACCGATATCGGGGTACGCGGCATTTTTTATGAGCCTTCACTTCCGAAAATTGCGGGCGTCACCGTTGGAGGAAACGGGTTTGCGATCCACTCCGATCCGGGAATGCCGGGTCATACGAACTCGACCGTCTATCAGTTTTCCGAAGATGTCAGCATGGTCCGCGGGAATCACCAGTTCGGATTTGGCGGAAACTTCATCCACTCGATTTTGAACAACAAAAAGAGTTCCCCGACCCGTCCGCGTGTCACGTTTGGCACGACTTTTACGGGAATGGGGCTTGGCGATTTCATGCTGGGCAGAGCTGCGACGTTCGGCCAGGGAAATCCGAATTCGTTCTACTTCCGCCAGAATTACATCGGCCTGTATGCGCAGGATACATGGAAGGCAACGTCGAGGCTGACGGTCAACGCCGGCCTGCGATGGGAACCTTACATGGCGCCCTGGAACAAACAAGGCCGCGTGTTGTATTTCGAACAGGAATGGTTCGACAAGGGAGTTAAGAGCACCGTCTACAAGAACGCTCCGGCGGGAATGCTGTTTCCGGGCGATCCCGGAGTTCCCGACAGCAAGTCGATCGGTCCGAACCACCTGCTGCGCTTCGCGCCGCGTTTGGGATTGGCGTTTGATCCGAGCGGCGATGGCCGCATGACGATTCGCGCGGCTTACGGACTCTACACAGACTACCCGCATTTTTACCAGTACGGCGGGTACAGCGATCAGCCGCCCTGGGGCTACGAAGTGGAAATCACCGAACCGGCCGGTGGTTTTGAGGATCCGTTGCGGGGCTATCCCGGGGGAAATCCGTTCCCGGCTTTTCTCAACCCGAATATCGAATTTCCGCCGCAAGGGACTTACGTCACGATTTCGAAAGACCTCAAAATGCCCTATATCAACCAGTGGAACTTCAGCGTTCAGAGGCAATTTGGCGAGAACTGGCTCCTGGCGGCGAACTATCTGGGTAGCAACGTCGTCCACAACCTGCTCACCTCCGAAGGCAATCCGGCTATCTTCATGGGTCTGGGTCCATGCACGATTGCCGGTGTCAATTATTCAACCTGCTCGACCACCGGAAATACGGATGCCCGGCGCAAGTTATCTTTGCTGAACCCGGTTGAGGGCGAAGCCTACGGCAACCTCGTTATCGCCGACGACGGCGGAACACGCAGCTATAACGGCCTGCTGCTCCAGGTGCAGCGCAGGCGCGCCAATGGTGTTACCGTGCAGGGAAACTACACATGGGCGCACTGCATCGAGGACGGAGGGGCCACGCCGCAGTTTCAAAACAGCGGAAACCACGTGAAGGAACGACGGAAGAACAATCGCGGGAATTGCGACCAGGACCGCCGGCATAACTTCAATATGTCGACCGTGTATGAAACCCCGCAGTTCTCCAACGAAACCGTGCGGGCTCTGGCCACGGGCTGGCGAGTTTCGGGAATTGTCCGGCTTTTGTCCGGCAGCTTCTTCCACGTAACGCCGGGAACGGACAGAGCGCTGACCGCGACATCGACAACGGTTGACCAACGGGTGAACCAGGTGCTCGGCGATCCATACGCTCCAAACAGGACGGTGGACCGGTATTTGAACGCCGCGGCTTTCGCGATACCCGCGTTAGGCACGTTTGGCGCGATGGGACGCAACAGCATCCAGGGTCCAGCAACCATACGGATCGACATGGGTCTGACCCGAACGTTTCAGGTGCGGGAGAATCAGTCGCTCGAGTTCAGGGCCGAGGCATTCAATGTGCCGAATCATTTGAACCCCGGCGCTCCCGTAACGGCCTTGAACAACGCAAACTTCGGCCGGATTCTGTCCGCGGCCGATCCGCGAATCATGCAGATCGCGCTGAAGTACGTGTTTTAGTCATAAGGTAGTGCTTACGGCTGCCGGTTTGTAATAGACTCCGGCAGCTCAAGAAAATGGAGGTTTTATGCGCGTAGACAAACGCAAGCTGGCTGCCCTTTTGGGAGTGATCGGGGCGGCAATCGGCATCTTTGGCTTGTCGGCAGTTGTAGAACGTACGCCCGGGAATCCGTCGGAGCCGCTATCCGACAATCGATTGGTTTCCGTCCGGCAGATTCCCGATATAGCGGAATCGTGCCTGCCGCCGGCACGCGATCTGACTGCGGAGTCCGACGTTCCCTATGAGACCCGTCTATTGGCGTTACTGCGGGGCACGTCCGTTTATGCCGCGTCGCAGGAAAGCGGACAGACCGTCGAATTAAATCGCCAACCGGTTCGGACGCTCTGGGATACCGATCCCAGCTACGGCGCCATTGCCTTCGATAACCGCACCGGCAAAGTATTCCTTCAGGATCTCAACCTCTGGGCCATCCGAATATTCGACCGGACCACCAACACGCCGGCCAACGCGGTGCGTTCCGAGCCGGAGCGGATTCTTCAGGGTGAGGAGACTGGTCTGCAGTTCAACACCTGCATGTACATTGATCCGGCGAATGGCGACATTTATACGGTGGAAAACGATGTCGGAGACAGCATTGCCGTCTTTTCCCAGGATGCATCCGGAAACGTCAAGCCCCTGCGCACTCTGGACGTTACCCACAGGGCCCACTCCTTAGCCGCCGACGAAGAGCGGCAGGAGCTTTTCGTTACGGTCAACTACCCCCCACAGGTGGAGATCTACCGCAAGACGGCATCGGGAAGTGAAAAACCGTTGCGCGTTCTTTCGGGGGAAAGCACCCGCTTGTCGGATGTCCATGGCATTGCGCTGGACCCGAAGGCCAAAGAGATGTTCGTCAACAACTGGGGCCATATCAGTCAGTTTGACGTTCCCGGTACGGGCCGGTTCGAAGAAGCATCGATAACCGTCTACCCACTCGATGCGGACGGCGACGCCGCTCCAAGACGTGTCATTCAGGGCCCCAAGACCCAGTTGAATTGGCCTGGGGCCATGTTTGTGGACCCGGACAAGGGCGAAGTGTATGTCACCAACAGCGTGGGCCAGTCGATTCTGGTCTTTGGTGCGAAAGATTCAGGCGACGTCGCGCCGCGGCGGATCATAAAGGGAGCAAGAACCGGCCTGAGTTATCCCTCGAGCCTGACCGTCGATATAAAGAATCAGGAACTGTGGGTTTCGAATCTGGGTAACGCTTCCGCCACCGCTTATCCGCTATCGGCCAATGGAAACGCGGCGCCCCTGCGCACGATTCGTAGTGCGCCCGCAAACAAGGTGTCGTTGAAGTTTGGCAAGACCCAGGCCGTAACTTATGACACGAAACGCGACCAGATATTGGTGCCCAACTGAGTGTCGCATCCGCAGATTGCGGCCTTCGCCAGGTTGGCGAAGGAGAATACGCCGGCTCTTCGGGCATTGGAAGGACAGAAGACACTGCTGAGCAGGACCATGCACGGTCTGGCATTCGACGAAGTTAATGATGAAATCGTTGTGACCAGTCCCCTGGCACAGGCGATCCTGACATTCCGTGGAGGAGCCACCGGAGAGGAACCGCCGCTTCGGATCATTCAGGGAACGCGGACCCAAATACTCGGTGACGCTTATTCCGCTCTCGATAAAGTGAGTGTTGATGGGGTTAACAACGAGATATATCTTCCTCTCGGTAATGGTCAGAGTGGTGAAAGGCGCAGCGGAACAGGCGTTTTGCCTGGCATTCTCGTGTTTGACCGGATGGCGAACGGGAACGTGGAGCCCAAGCGAATCCTCAAGGGGCCCAGGACGCAAATTGTCGGTAACAAACCCCCTGTGGCCATTGATCCGCTCCGTAATCTTGTGGTCGTCAACCTCAATAATGCGTTTCTGATTTTCGACCGCACTGCGAGTGGAGATGTCGCGCCAAAGAGAGTCATTCGCGGGCCGCGCAGCCAGGCGGGCAGTACGGGCAATTTCCGAGTCCATTCGCCGACGGGCATGATTGTAAGCCGCTGTACCGGCGACGCAGTCTGCGCCTGGAGTATCACAGATGATGGCGACGCTCCTCCCCGCTATAGACTGCCAGTGAAACAACTGACGGACTATCGGATATCCGGGCTTGCGCTGGATCCTGCTCATAAAGAGGTCCTCTTTAGCGTGGCGGGATGGGGCGAAGGCGACTATCCGAAATCCGGCATCATGAATGCGGTTCTGACATTTTCCTGGCCGGAGATATTTGAATAAGTTCCAGTGATCCGCAGCGCGAGGCGGCCGCCTCGCGCTGCGGATCGATCCGGATCTGATGCTCAGATTCTGACGATTACACGAAGGAACCGGCGTTTTCCCACCTTGAAGAGATACTCCGCGGGTTTGGCCAGATCGACCTCGGCCTTCACGTTCGTTATCCGTTCATCATTCAAATGAACCGCGCCCGATTCGATTAAACGCTGCGCTTCGGCAACAGACGGCGCGAGCTGGACCGAAGCCAGCAACTTCGAGAGCCGCATCGGGGGGCCAACCGGCAACTCCCTTGTCTCGATGTCCTCCGGTATTTCCCGTTTGCTGAAGACACGCTCGAATTCAAGACGGGCCGCGGATGCAGCATCGGCGCCGTGGTAGTCCGTGATAATCCGGACGGCAAGACTCTTCTTGGCTTCCATGGGATGGACCGTGCCGGAGGCCACGCTCGCGCGCAGGGTCGCGAGTTCGCTCATTGGAAGATCGGTCACGAGTTCGTAGTAGCGGAACATCATGTCGTCCGAGATCGACATGACTTTACCGAACTGGTCGCCGGGAGCGTCATTGATGCCGATGTAATTTCCCAGCGACTTGCTCATTTTCTGCACGCCGTCGGTTCCTTCCAGCAGGGGCATCGTCATGACGATCTGCGACTCCTGTCCGTACTCGCGTTGAAGGTCACGTCCAACGAGCAGATTGAATTTCTGATCCGTGCCGCCCAACTCGACATCCGCTTCGAGCGCGACCGAGTCGTATCCCTGGACCAGGGGATACAGCAGTTCGTGCATCGCAATCGGCATCTGGTTTTTCAGCCTATTTGAAAAATCTTCGCGCTCGAGAATGCGAGCCACGGTGTAGTGGGCGCCCAGCCGAATGAAACCCTCAGCCCCAAGTGCGGACATCCAGCGGCTGTTGAAATCGATGACTGTCTTTTGAGCATCCAGAATCTTGAAGATCTGCTGCTTGTACGTTTCCGCGTTCTCGAGGACTTCTTCCCTGGTCAGTTGCTTTCGCGTGGCGGAACGCCCGGAAGGATCGCCGATCAGGCCCGTGAAATCGCCGATCAGGAAAATCGCGGTATGCCCCAGATCCTGAAAGTGCTTCATCTTGCGGATAAGCACAGTGTGGCCGAGATGGATATCCGGCGCGGTGGGATCGAACCCGGCCTTCACTCGCAGCGGCTTGCCGGTTTTCTGAGACCGCTTGAGCTTCTCGACAAGATCTTCCTCGCGGATGATCTCGACGGTGCCGCGCCGGAGCTGTTCGACCTGTTCAGTTACCGGAATTGTCCTGAAGTCACTCATGAATGCGAACGCGTCTGCCCTCAATTTCGCATCGGCCGGCCAGAACAAGCTCAATGGCTTCAGAGTAGATGCGATGTTCCTCTTTTAGAATCCGCGCCGAGAGCGCATCGGCCGTGTCATTGTCCAGAACTGGCACCGCAGCCTGCGCGACGATCGGGCCGCCGTCGAGCGACTGATCCACAAAGTGCACCGTGCAGCCGCTGAACTTCACCCCGTGATCGAGCGCCTGCTGCTGCGCGTCCATTCCATGAAAGGCCGGCAGCAACGACGGATGAATATTAAGGATACCGCAGGGAAAAGATTCGATAAATGTTGCGCCGAGAATCCGCATAAACCCGGCAAGCACCACAAGTGAAACGTCGTGCTGCCTGAGGACTGCGGCAATTTCCTCCTCAAATGCATCTCTCGCTTTGCCGCGCGAAGGGATGAATGCGGTTGTGAGGCCGCGCGCCCGCGCTCTTTCGAGTCCCGGCGCGGTTTCGATGTTACTGATCACGATGGCAATCTCGGCCGCGAGTTTGCCGGATGCAATCCGGTCTGCGATGGCTTCGAAGTTGGAGCCGCGGCCGGAGAGGAGAATTCCGAGCCGTCTATTGGCCGGCCTGACTCTCATGTGCGATAGGTAACTCTGGGTTCTCCGGGGATGATGCGTCCGATTTGATAGTGAGGAGTTTTGAGCGTGGCCTTCAGCGCATCGGCATTTTCCGGTCTCACGACGATGACCATTCCAATTCCCATATTCGTGGCGCGGAGCATTTCGTCGCGGTCGATATTGCCGATCTTCGCCATGACGGTGCACAGCGGCAGGTCCGGCCACGAGCCCAGTTGCACTTCGGCCTGGCAGTTCGCCGGCAATATGCGATTGAGATTCTCGGTGATGCCGCCGCCGGTAATGTGGGCCAATCCTTCGACAAGATTGTTGGCGAGCGCCTCGCGCAACATGGGTTCGTAGTTCGGATGCGCCTTCAGGAGTTCCTCTCCGACTGTTCCGGCCATGCCGTCGACGTGAGAGTCCGGTGTCAGCTTTGCGACGTCGAAGAATACTTTTCGAGCCAGCGAGTACCCGTTCGTGTGCAGTCCAATCGAAGGTAAGCCGATCAGCAGGTCGTCATGCTGTATGGACTTCCCATCAATGATGCGCTGCCGATCGACAATGCCGACAATGAAGCCCGCCACGTCGTACTCGCCATCGGCGTAGAACCCCGGCATTTCGGCCGTTTCGCCCCCGATAAGAGCACATCCGGCTTCCTTGCAACCTTGCGCCACGCCTTCCACGACAGACACGATGACGTCTGGATCCAGCTTGCCGGTTGCGACGTAGTCCATGAAAAAAAGCGGCCGCGCGCCCTGCACCAGGATGTCATTGATGCAGTGATTCACAAGGTCGCGCCCGACGGTGTTGTGGCGATTCATCATCACCGCGATTTTCAGCTTCGTGCCGACGCCATCGGTGCTCGACACCAGGACGGGTTCTTTGCAGTCCCCGAAATTGCACGCGAACATTCCGCCGAAGGCGCCGATATCGGAAAGCACGCCGGGAGTGAATGTTGCCCTTGCGAGTCCTCGTATTTTCTTCTTGGCTGCGTTGGATGCGTCGATATCGACGCCGGCATCTTTGTACGTAATCATTCTTTTAAGCTCGCTTCCCACAAGTCGAGTTGCCTGTCCCCGGCCTTTGCGTCGGGAATCATGTCGGCAAACTCGATCGGATACTGGCCCGTATAGCAGGCCGTACAGAACTCTTCGCCCCTGGCACTGACGGCCCGGAGCAATCCAGGGAGACTCAGGTACGACAGCGAATCGGCCTCAATGTACTTGCAGATTTCGTCGACCGTGTGACTGGATGCAATCAATTCCTTCTTCGTTGGGGTGTCGATTCCGTAGAAACAGGGCGACACTGTTGGCGGGCACGTGATCCGCATGTGCACTTCTGTGGCTCCGGCTGCGCGAACCATCTTCACAATCTTTCGGCTGGTGGTGCCGCGCACAATGGAGTCATCGATCAGGATCACACGCTTTCCGGCAAGTAGTTCCCTTATCGGATTCAATTTCACTTTGACTCCGAAATGCCGGATCGCCTTTTTGGGTTCAATGAAGGTTCTTCCGACGTAGTGATTCCGGATCAATCCGAACGCGAACGGGATTCCCGATTCGGCCGCGTATCCGATAGCGGCTGCGACGCCGGAGTCGGGGATCGGCACGACAAGGTCGGCCTTCAGAGGGTTTTCCTGGGAGAGAATCCGGCCCATCAGATCGCGGCTGGACTGAACCGTTCGGCCGAAGACCATGCTGTCGGGCCGCGAGAAGTAGACATGTTCAAAGATACATTTTGCAAGCCGCGTTGAATGCAGGGCTTTGACCGACTTTAATTCCTCACCGCGGATGAAGACGATCTCTCCGGGTTCGACTTCGCGAATGTACGTGGCGCCGATCAGGTCGAATGCGCAGCTTTCAGAGGCGAACACGTAGGATCCGTTCAGCTTGCCAAGGCACAGCGGCCTGAAGCCATGCGGATCCCGAACGCCGATAAGCGCATCTTCGGTCAGTAACAGCAGAGAAAATGCGCCCTGGATTCGCAAGAGGGCCTGGCCCAGAGCGTCGAGCAGGTCGCCTTCCTGGTGGCGGGCCAGAAGATGCAGAATGACCTCGCTGTCACTGGTGGACTGGAAAATAGCGCCCTGTTCCGCAAGTTCGTGGCGCAATGCCTGCGCATTGATCAGGTTTCCGTTGTGACACAAGGCGATCGTGCCATGAGTGCACTTCACCACGATCGGCTGAGCGTTGCCCTCGGAGCTGTCGCCGGCCGTGGAATAGCGGGTATGTCCGATGGCCGCGCGGCCCTTAAGCTTCGCAAGCGTCTCTTCGGAATACACGTCTGCCACGTGTCCCATGGCTTTGTGCGTGTATACCTGTCCGCCGTCGGACGACGAAATGCCGGTGCTTTCCTGGCCTCGATGCTGCAAGGCGTACAGGCCCAGATAGGCCATCCCGGCAGCCTCAGAGTTATTTGCTATTCCAAAAATACCGCACATATTTCAACCCGCTTTCGCGATCCAGGCGTTAAGAGCTCTTCGATGATAACAGCTTCGGCAGGGCATATCGCCAGGCCGCTTCGAGTTCGTCGATCGAAATGTCTACGGTCCGGTCTGTCCGATACTGCAGGACCAGACGACTGCCGCCGACCTGTCCCAAAACGGAAACTTCCAGTCCCATCCGGCGGGCGATTACCTTGAGTTCGTCCGCGCTTGTCGTTGTCAGGACGACGCGTGACGAATACTCGCCAAAAAGATCTTTGCATGTCTCCATGTGTACCGGAACGCGGACTTCCGCGCCTACGGCCCGCCGTTGCAGGTTCGAGTAACAACACTCGGCGAGCGCCACAGCCAGACCGCCTTCTCCGATATCGTGAGCGGATTTGACCAGCCGTTTTCGTATGGCCTCCGAAATGAAATCCTGAAGCGAGCGTTCGTCATCGAGATTCACCTTGCCCAGCAGGCGGCTGGGAGTCTCCACAAGCACGATCGTGTCGCCAGGGTCCCTGAAGGCAGACGTGGTCACAAACGAAAGGTCTTCGATCACGCCGACCACGCCAAGCACGGGCGTCGGATAAATATCCTCACCGAACGTCTCGTTATAAAAGCTGACATTCCCGCCGGTAATCGGTGTCTCGAATTTGTTACACGCCTCTGTCATGCCGTCTACGACTTCACTGAATTGCCACATTACTTCGGGATGCTCCGGATTACCGAAATTCAAACAGTTCGTCGCGGCCAGCGGCCGTCCGCCGGAGCAGACGATGTTGCGGCAGGCCTCGGCGACCGCCATTTTGGCGCCCTCGCGCGGATTGCGGGCAACACGGTAGGCGGGTCCGTCCAGCGTCATTGCCAGAGCCTTTTCGGTGCCTTTAAGCCTAACAACGGACGCGTCCGAACCAGGTCCCACCATCGTATTCGATTGCACCATGTGGTCGTATTGTTCCCAGACCCATTGCCTGGACGCCAGGTTGGGCGAGGACACTGCGAGTTTCAAAAGCTCGTTGTAATCCTGACCGTCCGGATTGGCGTCGGCATTCAGGAATGTTTCGATAAGGGATTCTTCACACCCGTCCAGGAAGCTGTAAAGGTCGAGCCGCGATGAACGCAGGCTCTTCGGCGCCGATAACGGGCGTTCGTAGAGCGGCGCCTCGTCGGTCAGGGCGGTATTCGGGATTTCGGCCACGATCTCGCCGCGTTGCCGGACACGCAACAGTCCGTCATTGGTGACGGTACCTACTGTCACGACGTCGAGTCCCCACTTATGAAAGACGTCGAAGACCTGCTTTTCCTTGCTTCGGTCCGCCACCAGCAGCATGCGCTCCTGGGACTCGCTCAACATGATTTCGTAGCTTGTCATCCCGGATTCGCGCTGCGGAACCGTATCGAGATTGAGCTCGATACCCGTAGACGCGCGCGCGCCCATTTCGCAGCTCGAGCAGGTCAGGCCGGCCGCGCCCATGTCCTGGATGCCGACGACCAAACCCTTCTGCATCGCTTCGAGACATGCTTCGAGCAGCAGCTTTTCCATGAAGGGGTCGCCGATCTGAACGTTCGGCCGCTTCGCGCCGGCGTCTTCGCCAAAGCCGGCCGATGCCATCGTGGCGCCGTGAATGCCGTCGCGGCCCGTTTTCGCTCCAACATAGATGACAGGGTTTCCAATGCCATGGGCGCGGCCGTAGAAAATCTTGTCCTTCTCGAAAATTCCAAGCGCGAACGCGTTGACCAGCGGGTTCTGGGAGTAGCCTTTGGAGAAATACACTTCGCCGCCCACGGTCGGCACGCCAAAGCAGTTTCCATAAAACGCGATTCCACCGACGACGCCTTCGAGAATCCGCTTGTTCTGCTGCTTGTGCAGAGGTCCGAAGCGCAGGCTGTTCATTGCCGCAATCGGACGGGCGCCCATGGTGAAAATGTCCCGGAGAATGCCGCCCACGCCCGTGGCCGCACCCTGAAAGGGCTCGATATAGGAAGGATGATTGTGCGATTCGATCTTGAACGCCACCGCAAGGTTATCGCCGATATCGATGATTCCCGCGTTTTCGCCAGGACCCTGCAGCACGGCGGCTCCGCGCGTCGGCAGCCGTTTCAGATGAACGCGCGAGCTCTTGTAGCTGCAATGTTCGCTCCACATGACGCTGAAGATTCCGAGCTCCGTGAGCGTCGGTTCGCGTTTGAGGATCTGAACGATCTTCTGGTACTCGCTTTCCGTCAGGTTGTGCTGATTGAGTATTGCTTCACTGATCATTTATGAGTTCATTCCTGTGGGCGCGGGGCTTCAGCCCCGTGCCATGTACGTCTTCAACTTCACGCTTCGCATTACACGCATGTTGAGCAAGCGAAGCGTGAGTCCGAACTCCCCTCCTGTCTCAGGAGGGGTGGCTGCGCCACCAGGGGAATAGTCCCGTTCCTTATTGGCGCAGACGGGGTGGTACGAGTGACGCGAAGCCACGTTATGGATGCTCGCGCAGCGCTCGCAGCATCAATGGATTGGACACCACCCCGCCGTTCGCTGGAAAACGCGATCGGCACCCCTCCTAATCCCGGAGGGGAGTTTTTGCGCACTCCCCGAAAAATGCCCACTGACGAATTGAAAATCGTTCACGCTTTTTGGGCGCCCACCAGGGCATTCACCATGGATTCGAAGATCAATTTGCCATCCACGCTGCCGAGAATGCTTTCGCTGGAGCGGTCCGGATGGGGCATCATCCCGAGAACATTCCGCTGCTCATTGACGATTCCCGCGATGTTGTGGAGCGAGCCGTTCGGGTTCGCATCGCCGGTAATCTGTCCGTCAGGGGCAGCGTAGCGAAACACCACCTGATCGTTGTCTTCGATCCGCTTCAAGGTCTCGGTGTCGGCGAAGTAGTTTCCCTCGCCGTGCCCGATCGGAATTTGAAGCAGTTGTCCTTTGCTGAGCCCGTTGGTGAATGGAGTGTTTACAGTCTCCGTTCGCAAGTGCAGGAATTTGCATACGTATTTCATTCCGACATTGCGGAGAAGCGCGCCAGGCAGCAGCCCGCTCTCGGTAAGAATCTGAAAACCATTGCAGATGCCGATGACGAGGCCGCCCTTCCGGGCAAAGTCGCGGATCGCCGTCATCACGGGCGAAAATTTGGCCAGGGCGCCGGTTCGCAGGTAGTCGCCGTAGGCGAAGCCACCGGGCAGGACGATGGCATCAAAACCCTTCAGCGAAGTGTCCTGGTGCCAGACAAACTCGACGGGCTTGTGAATTACCGACTCAATCACGTAATAGCAATCGTGATCGCAATTGGATCCGGGAAATATAACAACGCCGAATTTCATAATGTAAGACCTATTCCCAAACGATTCGATATTGTTCGATAACAGGATTCGTCAACACTTCCCTGGCAAGCCGTTCAACTTGCTCCCGGGCGCTTTCGGCCGGAACGTCATCTTTCAAGCCGATGTCGAAGTGCTTGCCCTGCCGGACATCGGTAATGGATGCGAGGCCGAGCGATTCCAGATTCCTGTGAATCGTCATGCCCTGCGGGTCGAGAACAGTAGGTTTCAATGTCACTATAACGGTGGCTTTCATGTGGTCTCCGCAGCCTCGGGTAGAAAGAATTGATTGGCGTCCGGATCGTAGTCGAACAGTTCGGCGTAACGCGCCCAGTCCACCACGGTCTCCAGTTGGCGTTCGGACTCGGTTGCTGAAAACGAGTATTCGAGAAATTTCAAAATGCGTTCGCGCCCGATGCGGTGGTCGTCCTCTTTTTCGAGTTCATGGACGATCCGGTTCACGAGTGGAACGCTGGTCAGGATCTGAGCCCTGAAAATCGCCTTCTTGGCGTTCTCGTCGCCATCGATCACTTTGCGCCCGAGGTCGATGAGTTCGAGGTCGCCGCTTTCAATTTTGACAAAGCCCAGCAGCTCCTCGGCCTCCGTGATCGGCATGAGGTCATCGAGTTCAAAGTGGAGCGACTGGCCGAGCTTGTAAACATCGATCTTGCCGCCATGGTCATTTAGTGTTTCCAGCAGTCCCACGATCATTCCGATCTTGGCGTGGGGTATTGGAGGTAGTGACATATCTCTCCTCAAACAATCAACGAATACAACTGATCTACTTGCTCTTCAAATTCGCGTGACTTCGGCCGGCGCGGTCTTGGCAGGTTAATGGCGCGATCCGCCAGAATCCGGCCCGGCTTTGATGCCATTATGAGTACGCGGTCGCCCATCAGCACGGCTTCCTCAACGCTGTGAGTGACCAGGATGACGGCCTTGGTGACGATCTGCTTCGAAAGCCAGATATCCAGGACCTGTTCGCGCAGGTTCGATGCTGTCAGCGCGTCCAGGGCGGAGAACGGCTCATCCATGCAAAGCAGCTCGGGCTCAATCGTCAGGGCTCGAGCCAGGCCCACGCGCTGTTTCATTCCACCCGAGAGTTCCCGCGGATGCGCGCGTTCGTAACCGTCCAGGCCAACCAGGTCGATATAGCGCCGCGCCTTCGCGTGCCGCTCCGGTTTCGGCAACCCCTGCGCCTCAAGGCCCAGCGCAACGTTTTCCATGACGGTCAGCCACGGGAAAAGCGCAAAACTCTGGAACACGAGCGCGGCCTTGTGATTCACGCTCCACACGCGCCTTCCGTTGTACAGCACTTCGCCGCTGGTTACGTCGGTCAGTCCCGTGATCGTGCGAAGCAGTGTCGATTTGCCGCTGCCTGAAGGTCCGATGACAACAACGAATTCACCTTCATTAACGATCAGCCGGATAGGCCCGAGAATTTGAATTCGGTTTGGAAAGGATTTTGTGATGTCCCGGAGTTCAAGAAGAGGAGGAGCAGCCTCGGGCGTCGTGTCGACCGGCGCCCGTTCTTGAACCGGTGTTGTCATCTTAGTAGTTCAGCGCGAACCGGCGTTGAGCCAGTTGGTATGCGGGTTGCCACACAAACCTGTTAACGATAAGTATGAATAGTACCATGGCGGTAATGGACATCACTATGAGCTGGAGATTGCCCGACTCATACGTTCCGTAGTCCAAAAGCGCTCCGATTCCGTGCACCGAATAGACCCGGCCTTCGGCGACGACATACTCGCTCAAGACGAGCGCGTTCCAGCCTCCTCCGATGGCTGTCAAGCTGCCGGTGACCAGGCTCGGATAGATGGCCGGCAGGATCAGCCGCTTCCACTTCGTGAATCCCTTCAAGCCGAGCGAAGCGGAGATCTGGTGCAGGTCGTCCGGAATCGCGCGCACTCCCGCGATCAGGTTGAAGAGCAGGTACCACTGCATTCCTGTCGTGACGAGCAGGATTGATGCAAAGTTCATTTCGCCGCCGTTACGCAGGATGAAAAGAACGATCAACGGGAAGAATGCGGTTGCCGGAATGCTGGCAATGATTTCGATGACCGGCAGCACTCGCCTCGATATCTGCTCGTTCTTGCCGATCCAGATGGCCAGGGGAAGCGTCCATGCAAGGGCCAATGCGTAGGCTGCAAGGAGTCTCAGAAAGCTCAGTATCAAAGCGCTCGGTATGTCATACATGCGTGGCGCGGGCCGGCTCAGTTCCGCGATCGATCCCGAAACACCCCACGCCAGGCCCACCACAAAGACGGCCAGCACCATCCATGCGAGGATGCTTCCTCGCCGGGACCGCTCACGCTCCAGTATCACGCGCACTACGACTACAATTCCCGCAATCAACGGCTGCACGACCCTGGACCACAGGCCCTGCAGGAACTTCGAGCGGGCCATTTGGAACCGCAACTGGCTGCGCCGGCGCACCTGCACAGGCGTTTCACCGCTGTCATAAAGAAAACGAGTCGACCAGTCGTTCAGCGGGCTCCACACGAACAGGTGAAACGTGACCATCACACCCGTGAGCACCAGGAGTCCGTAAATGGCGTGGCGGTAGTTGCCCGTCGACATGGTTTGCGCCAGGTAACTTCCGAGTCCCGGCAGCCGGTAATGGATCGGCCCGACGACGATGATCTCGCTGGCGATGAGAAAGTACCAGCCGTTGGACCACGAAATCATGCTGTTGTAGGCGAGTTTATGCAGGACCGCCGGCAGGACCAGGCGCGTCCACTGCGTGAGGCCTCGAAGTCCGAACTGCCGGCTCGCAAGCTGAAGATCCTCGGGAATGGTCGTTATCGATTCGTAGACCGCGAAAATGAGATTCCAGAGGGCGCTGGTGATGATGAGAAAGATTGCGGCCATTTCGATGCCGATCGCGCTGTTTCCGAAAATTCGTACAAAGAAGAACACCGCCGCGGGGAAGAAACCCAAAACGGGTACGGACTGAAGAATGTCCGCCGCCGGTAGAATGACGCGGCTCCAGCGTTTGTTCACCGCGGCCAGGTAGCCCGCCAGGAGCGCGATGATCAGGGACAAAACCATTGCGGCAATCATTCGCGCAACGGAAGCCATCGTATAGAACGGAAGGTACCTGAGGGAGACGTCCAGGGAAGGCTGTTCGAGCGAATAAACGAGGGGACTGTCGCGAAACAGGACAATGGCCAGGCTTATGACAATCAGCCCGATCCCGATATCTACCGGATTAGCTTTGCGCCACATGAGCTACGCGAACACGCGTTTGAAAATCCGATCCACATTGCGAAGCAATTTCTCCGAGTCGAATATTCGATCGATGTCGGCTGGAGTGAGCGTTTTCCGGATTTCCGCGTCGCTCAGGACTTTCTCCTTGAATGATCCGCTTTCGTCCCAGGCGCGCATGGCGTTGCGTTGAACGAGGCGGTAGGCGTCTTCACGGCTTACGCCTTTCGCGACCAGTCCCAGCAGCAACTCGCCCGAATAGATCACGCCGTGCGTGAGTTCGAGGTTCTGCTTCATTCTTTCGGGATAGACCACGAGCCGTTCGATCAGTGTCGCCGTGCGGTCCAGAAGGTAGTCGGCGAGAATGGTCGAATCCGGGAAGATGACTCGCTCGACGGAAGAGTGCGAAATATCGCGTTCGTGCCAGAGGGCGACATTTTCCATCGCCGCAAGGGCATTGCTGCGGAGTAACCGCGCCAGGCCCGATATCTGCTCGGACGTTATCGGGTTCCGCTTGTGCGGCATTGCCGATGAGCCTTTCTGTCCGGCTGAAAAGTATTCCTCGGCCTCGCGAACTTCGGTCCGCTGGAGGTGCCGAATCTCGACGGCGATTTTCTCGAGTGTCGCGCCGATCAGGGCGATCGTGGAAATGTAATGGGCGTGCCGGTCGCGCTGAATAATCTGGGAGGACGCCGGCGCGGGCTTCAGCCCGAGTTTCTTCATGACCGCTTCTTCGGTTTCCGGCGACAGATGCGCGAATGTCCCAACCGCGCCCGAAATTTTCCCGACGCGCATGGTCTCGATTGCTTCATTCATGCGGTGCTGATGGCGCCGCACTTCGTCGTGCCAGAGGGCCAGCTTCAGGCCGAAGGTTGTGGGTTCGGCGTGTATGCCGTGCGTTCTTCCAATGGTGACGACGGTCTTGAATTCATGGGCGCGCTTCCTGAGGACATCGAGCAGCCGCTGGATATCTTCCATGATGATTTTTGAAGCGTCCATGACCTGTAGCGCCATTGCGGTGTCGAGGACGTCGGAAGACGTGAGGCCATAGTGGAAGTACCGCGAAGCGGGTCCGACATGTTCTGCGACAGAAGTCGTGAAGGCGATGACGTCGTGCTTCACCTCGGCTTCGATCTCGTCGATTCTGGCTACGGAAAACCCGGCCTTCGATTTGATTTCCGCCGCCGCATCCTTTGGAACGACGCCTTCTTCCGCGAGGGTTTCGGTCACGGCAAGCTCGACGTCGAGCCAGCGCTGGTATTTATTCTGGTCTTCCCAGATTTTGCCCATCCGGGCTCGTGTGTAGCGGGGAATCACGTAAGAGCCTTCTCTTTCAGTTCGAATTCCCCTCCTGTCTTAGGAGGGGTGGCTGCGCCGACGGCGCAGACGGGGTGGTACGGAACGCCGCGAAGCCACGTTATGGATGCTCGCGCAGCGCTCCGAATTGAAGCGGTGCGCTTCGCGAATATCTATAAGGTCGCTTCGCATCATCAAAAGACCACCCCGCCGTTCGCTAAAAAACGCGCGAACGGCACCCCTCCTAAACCAGGAGGGGAGTTTTTTGCGCAACATTCACAGAGTGT
>CAMBFR010000084.1 GCA_945865815.1 Candidatus Sulfopaludibacter sp. SbA3 | reverse complement strand
GCGGAACTGCCCGAAGGGGTGGAGATGGTGATGCCGGGAGACAACGTGAGTCTGGGGATCGAGTTGATTACGCCGGTGGCCCTGGAGAAGGGGCTGCGGTTTGCGATTCGTGAAGGCGGACGCACCGTCGGCGCCGGTACCGTAACGGAGATTAGCCAGTAATGCGCGATATCATTACGCTGCAGTGCAATGACTGTAAAGAGCGGAACTACACCAAGACGAAGAACAAGAAGAAGAACACGGAGCGTCTGGAGACCAAGAAGTTTTGTTCCCGGTGCAGGCATCACACTGTCCATCGCGAAACAAAGTAGCAGTAATTCTGATACAATTTTTTAAACGATTAACTTATTCCAATACAGGCCAGTAGCTCCAACTGGTAGAGCGCCGGTCTCCAAAACCGGATGCTGGGGGTTCGAATCCCTCCTGGCCTGTCACGCTTAATTCATGAATCCGGCAGAAAAACTCAAAGAGTGGGGTCAGGGCAGTAAACAGTTTTATCTCGACGTGCGAAGCGAGATGAAGAAGGTTTCCTGGCCTGGCAGACAAGAAGTGATTGGCACGACCGTGGTGGTCATTGCCGCTGTGTTCTTCTTTGGCTTATATCTGGGCCTCGTTGACTATCTTCTCGGTCTCGGGCTTTCCTGGGTACTCAACTACTTCAGCGGAACCGGAGGGGCGTAGTTGTCGAAACTCTGGTACATCATTCACACGTACTCGGGATTTGAGCGCAAAGTCGCGGAAAGTCTTCGCAGCCGCGTGAAGGCCTTTAATCTCGAGGAAGAGATCTATAACGTGCTCATACCGACTGAGGAAGTTGTCGAGGTGCGGGGCGGCAAGCGGGTCATCTCCCAGAAGATGTTCTATCCGGGATACGTGCTGGTCGAGATGGAAACCACCGAAAAGGGGGGGCCCAGCGACAAGGCCTGGCACGTCGTCAAGAGCACGCCGCGCGTCACGGGATTTGTAGGTTCGGGTCAGAGCCCGACTCCTCTCAGCGAGGAAGAAGTACAGCAGATTGTTTACCGGGTTTCGACGGCGGCCGACAAACCCAAGCCGAAACTCTCATTCGAAAGAGGCGAGTCCGTTAAGATAATCGACGGTCCGTTCGCGAGCTTCAATGGCCTGGTGGACGACGTAAACAGCGACCGCAACACTCTCAAGGTGATGGTCACGATCTTTGGGCGCTCGACCCCCGTGGAATTGGACTTTCTACAGGTAGAGAAAACGTAAAATGGCAAAGAAAGTAATCGGTCAGGTAAAGTTGCAGATTCCGGCGGGCAAGGCCACGCCGGCGCCTCCCGTGGGTCCGGCGCTTGGTCAGCATGGCGTGAACATCATGGATTTCTGCAAGGCGTTCAATGCGAAGACCTCCGCGAAGGATCAGGAGGGACTGATCATTCCGGTCGTTGTGACGATCTACGCCGATCGTTCTTATAGTTTCATCACGAAAACTCCGCCGGCTTCGATTTTGCTGAAACGTGCCGCGAATATCGCCAAGGGTTCGGGAGAGCCGAATAAGAACAAGGTCGGCACGGTCACGTTGAAACAGGTTGAGGATATTGCCCGGCTGAAACTTCCGGATTTGAATGCTGCGAGCTTGGAAGCGGCAGTTCTAACGGTCAAGGGGACTGCACGGAGCATGGGCATCGAGGTTGTATAGCGTGGGGGACCGGCCATTGGCCAATCCGGGGGATCGCCGAAGGCGATATGCCACCAGGGGCTGGACGGTGGGCCCGACGCTTATGAGACGCTTTAGGAGATAAGATGGGAAAGAAATACGATTCCGCAAAGACCCAGGTTGAGGCGCGGCCATACACTGTTGAAGACGCGGTCGGCCTTCTCAAGAAGATTCATTTCACGAAATTCAACGAGACCATTGAAGTGCATATGCGGCTGGGAGTCGATCCGAAGCACGCCGACCAGATGGTTCGCGGCACCGTCGTTCTGCCGCATGGCCTCGGAAAGTCGATGAAGGTCTGCGTTATCGCATCGGGTGAGAAGATCAAGGAAGCTGAACTGGCCGGAGCGGAAATCGTCGGTGGCGACGATATCGTCGACAAGATTGCGGGCGGATGGATCGAATTTGACGCCGTTATTGCGACTCCCGACATGATGCGATCCATGAGTAAACTGGGCAAGGTCCTCGGGCCGCGAGGCTTGATGCCAAATCCCAAGACTGGAACCGTGACGTTCGATGTTGCCAAGGCGATCAAAGAGGTAAAGGCGGGCAAGGTCGAATTCCGCACCGACAAGACCGGCATCATTCATGCTCCAGTCGGCAAAGTTGAATTTTCGAAGGACCAGTTGAGTGAGAACGCTCATACGTTGATCGACTCCGTTCTGAAGGCCCGGCCTGCCGCGGTCAAAGGAAAATACGTGAAGCGCATTACAGTCGCATCAACGATGAGCCCGGGTATTGATCTCGATTTGGTGGCGCTCGACGCGAAGTAGAGGAATCATGAAATCCAAAGGCAAGAAGGAAGAAGAACTGAATCAGCTTAAAAAGGAACTGGACGCGGCAAGGAATCTGTTCGTTGCCCAGTTCCAGGGGATAACCGTCGCGCAGGACAGCGAACTTCGGCAAAAGATCCGGGAGACCAAGAGCCAGTACCGCGTGGTAAAAAACACGCTTGCAAGAATTGCCGCTAAAGGTACTCCAGCCGAGGGCCTTGCAGGTTCGTTCGAAAAGACGACTTCCATTGCATATAACGCCGGCGATCCTGTGTCTCTCGCAAAAGCGCTGACGGCATATGCAAAGGCCAATCCTATATTCACTTTCAAGGCGGGAATGGTCGAAGGCCGCGTCGTGAATATCGCGGATATCGCAATCATTGCGGCGATGCCTTCAAAGGAAGAGTTGATCAGCAAGCTGTTGTTCCTGATTAATTCGCCGGCTCAGCGGCTGGCGGTTGCCATGAACGGGGTTGCACGAAATCTTGCCGTCGTTGTGTCTCAGGCGGTTGAGAAGAAGAGTTTCAGGGAATAGATTTTCAGAGAATAGACAGGAAATGGATATAAGGACAGGAATCATCACGTTAGGAGATACCAATGTCGGATAAGGTTCAAAGCATTATTGAAGAGATCAAGGGCTTGTCGCTGATCGAGGCTTCACAGCTTGTCAAAGCGTTGGAGGAAGCTTTTGGTGTGAGCGCGGCGGCCGCAACGGTTGCTGTCGCTGGCGCCGCTCCCGCCGGGGGTGGCGGAGCTGCGGCTCCTGCTGAAGAGAAGACGGAATTCAACGTCGTTCTCACGGCAGTGGGCGGCAACAAGATCGGCGTCATCAAGGTTGTTCGCGAAATTACCAGCCTCGGGCTGAAGGAAGCGAAGGATCTGGTCGAGGCGGCTCCCAAGCCTGTCAAAGAAGGCGTGCCAAAAGACGAAGCGGAAAGCATCAAGAAGAAGTTTGTCGAAGCCGGCGCGACAGTCGAGATTAAATAAGCAGCCAGTAACGATTTCGGGTCTCGGAAGCCGGACTTTCTCAAGTCCGGCTTCCGAAATCCGGGATCCGAAATTCTCCTCGCTGACTCACAGGGCGTAGTCCGTCCATGAGTCGGCTAATTGTCTTTTAGGAGCAATCAACAAAACATGGCGGAAACCAAAACCAACACCTCGAGAGAGAGAATCAATTTTTCCAAAATTCGCACAGCGATACAGATTCCCAACCTCATCGAGGTGCAGAAGAATTCCTATGAGCGGTTCCTCCAGATGAACATGTTGCCGGAGGAGCGAGAAGATGCGGGGCTTCAGGCGGTATTCAACTCTGTCTTTCCGATCTCGGACTTCCGCGGCGTATCCACTCTCGAATTCATCAGCTACTCGATTGGAAACTGGGAATGCAAATGCGGAAATCTGAAAGGGCTGCATCACCTTCGCAGTACCTGTAAGTCGTGCGGCGCCACGATTGCCACCAACCCGTTCTCGTCAGAAACCACCGTGATGTGCCCGAAGTGCGGCACGACCAACAAGAACCAGGTCACCTTCTGTAATAAGTGCGGCGATCCGGTTCAGCTGAATCTCAAGTATGACGTGGCCGAGTGTCAGGAGCGCGGAATGACATACGCCGCGCCGCTGAAGGTCATTATTCGCCTCACGATTTTCGACAAGGATCCCGACACGGGGGCGAAGACCATTCGCGACATCAAGGAGCAGGAAGTCTATTTCGGCGAGATTCCGCTCATGACCGAGAATGGCACGTTCATCATCAATGGCACGGAGCGCGTCATTGTCAGTCAGTTGCACCGCAGCCCGGGCTGCTTCTTCGAATCCACGCCGAGCAAGAGCTATTTCCTGGGAAAGATCATTCCGTATCGCGGGTCGTGGGTCGAATTCGAATACGAGACTGCCAAGAATATTCTCTACGTGCGAATTGACCGCAAGCGGAAGTTTCTGGCGACCATCTTCCTCCGCGCGCTCGGATTGAAGAGCGACGAGGAAATATCCAGGACCTTCTACAGGACCGATCGGATTACCATCGAAGGCAAAAAGCTCTTCTGGAACGCTTCCGAAAATATTCTCGGGCTGAAGATTTCGAAAGATATCGTGCATCCAAAGAACAAGGAAGTGCTCCTTCACGCGGGGAAGAAGATCACTTCGTCGGCGTACGCCCACATCAAACAGGCGAAGGTCGAGAGATTCGAGGTAGCTCCTGAGGACCTGGAAGGCGCTTATGCGGTTGCCGATATTGTAGACACCAAGACCGGAGAAGTCATTGTCGAGACCAACAACGAGCTGACGCAAACCCTCATTCGGACCATCATCGATTCGGGCGTTCCCGAGTTGCCGGTATTCTTTCCGGAGCGCGACGATATCGGAATCGTTCTCAGTCAGACCCTGCGTAAAGACACGATCAAGAATACGCAGGAGGCGCTGATTGAAATCTACCGCAAGCTGCGGCCAGGTGACCCGCCCACGCTCGATACCGCGACAGCGTTATTCGAGGGGATGTTCTTCGATCCACGGAAGTACGATTTTTCGAAAGTCGGCCGCCTGAAGTTCAACATCAAGCTGGATCTTTCCACGCCTCTCGAGCGGAGAATCCTCGAGAAGGAAGATTTCTATGCCGTTATCAGTTACCTGCTCAAGCTGCGCAAGAGCATCGGCCAGGTTGACGACATCGATCATCTGGGGAATCGCCGCGTCCGGGCCGTCGGTGAGCTGCTTGAGAATCAGTTCCGAATCGGACTCGTCCGCATGGAACGCGCGATCAAGGAAAAGATGTCGGTGTATCAGGAAATGGTCACGGCGATGCCGCATGACCTGATCAACGCGAAACCGGTCATCGCGGCCGTGCGGGAATTCTTCGGGTCATCGCAACTCTCCCAGTTCATGGATCAGACCAACCCGCTTTCGGAGATCACCCACAAACGCCGCTTGTCGGCGTTGGGACCGGGCGGCCTTTCGCGCGAGCGCGCCGGGTTCGAGGTGCGCGACGTGCATCCGACGCACTATGGCCGGATCTGTCCGATTGAAACTCCGGAGGGACCGAACATCGGATTGATTTCCTCGTTGAGCTGCTATGCGCGCATCAACGAATACGGGTTCATCGAGAGCCCGTACAGAAAGGTCAAGAACGGCAGGGTCATCGATTACGTCACGATCATCAGCGCAGGCGACTCGAAGTTCAAGGTCAGCCAGCACGTCGAGCGAGAGAGCGTCGAGGAAGAAAACGAGTCCCTGAAGACGAAGAGGAAGAAGCGTGCGGAATTTCTGCCCTACTCCTTCTATCTGTCGGCGTGGGAGGAGGACAAATACCTCGTTGCCCAGGCTAACGTCGAAATGGACAAGGACGGGCATTTGACGCACGAACTGGTGAACGTTCGCCAGGCAGGAAACTTCGTGCTCAAGCACCGGAACGAAGTCGACTACGTTGACGTCTCTCCGAAGCAGTTGGTCTCCGTGGCGGCTTCGCTGATTCCGTTCCTCGAGAATGATGACGCGAACCGCGCACTGATGGGATCCAACATGCAACGCCAGGCCGTGCCACTGCTGAGGACTGCGGCTCCGTTGGTGGGAACCGGCATGGAGGAAATTACGGCACGGGATTCCGGCGCCGTTGTGGTCTGCCGGCGTAACGGGACCGTCGATTCGATTGATTCGGAACGAATTATCGTCCGCGTGGAAGCAGCCGACGACGGTCACTTCTCTCGCGAAGTCGGCGCGGACATCTATTCACTAACGAAGTTCAAGAGGTCCAATCAGAATACCTGCATCAATCAGAAACCGATTGTCCGCAAGGGCGACCGGGTTGCAAAGGGGCAGGTTCTTGCCGACGGTCCGTGCACGGAAAAGGGAGAACTGGCTCTGGGGCGCAACGTCCTTGTCGCCTTCATGCCGTGGCGCGGTTACAACTTTGAAGACGCCATTCTCGTTTCCGAACGTCTTGTGAAAGACGACTACTACACCTCGATTCACATCGAGGAGTTTGAAATTGAAGCTCGCGACACCAAGCTCGGACCCGAGGAAATCACGCGGGATATTCCCAACGTCAGCGAGGCTTTCCTGAAGGATCTGGACGAAGCCGGCATCATCCGCATCGGTGCGTATGTCAAGCCCGGCGACGTTCTGGTCGGCAAGGTCACGCCGAAGGGCGAGACGCAGTTGACTCCGGAAGAGAAACTTCTTCGCGCAATTTTCGGCGAAAAGGCGGGCGATGTCCGCGACGCTTCGCTTATTTGTCCTCCGGGCATCGAAGGTATCGTCGTCGACGTGAAGATCTTTTCCCGTAAGGGCGCCGAAAAGGACGAGCGCGCGAAGGCGATCGAGAGCATGGAGATTTCGCGCCTCGAGAAAAACCTCCGCGACGAAATTCGCATCCTGACCGACGAGCGGAATAAGCGGCTCCTGGGATTGCTGGAGGGGAAGGTCGTTTCGAACGAACTTGTCCACGAGCGTACCGGCAGAAAGATTGTGGCAAAGGGAACCGAGATGACAGGCGACGTCATCGGGAACCTTTCCGCGCGCGAACTGCTCAAACTGAAGTTCAAGGACGGCGGTGCACCGCTGGACCAGATTCAGGAAACCGAGGAGATGACGACTCGTCAGATCGACGTCCTTCGGAAGATTCACGAGGAGCGAATTTCGAAACTGCGGCGCGGCGATGAACTGCCTCCGGGCGTGATCAAGCTGGTGAAAGTTTACGTCGCAATGAAGCGCAAGTTGTCGGTCGGCGACAAGATGGCAGGCCGCCACGGAAATAAGGGCGTCATCGCCCGAATACTTCCGGAAGAGGATATGCCATACCTGCCCGATGGAACGCCTGTGGAAATCGTCCTGAATCCGCTGGGCGTGCCGTCCCGGATGAACGTCGGTCAAATCCTCGAGACTCACCTCGGCTGGGCGGCGCATGCGCTTGGGCTGCACTTCGCAACGCCTGTCTTCGACGGGGCTACTGAGCAGGAGATCAAGGCGATGCTCGACAAGGCCAATCTTCCCAGGACCGGAAAGACCCGGCTCTACGACGGAATGACTGGCCAACCGTTCGAACAGGAAGTCACTTGCGGTTACATCTATATGCTGAAGCTGTCGCACCTGGTGGACGACAAGATTCACGCGCGATCCATCGGTCCGTATTCGCTGATCACGCAGCAGCCGCTGGGCGGCAAGGCCCAGTTCGGCGGACAGCGTTTCGGAGAGATGGAGGTATGGGCGCTGGAGGCTTATGGGGCAGCCCATATTCTGCAGGAACTTCTTACGGCAAAATCCGATGATGTCTACGGTCGAACCAAGATTTATGAGGCTATCGTGAAAGGTGAGGCGGCGATGGAACCGGGTGTTCCCGAATCCTTCAACGTCTTGATTCGCGAACTCCAGAGCCTCTGCCTGGATGTTGAATTAATGAAAAGGAAACCGACTGTTTAGTTTCGACTTCTTCTCCCTTCGAGGAGGGTATTACTTTGATTAGATCGAATCCCTACGACCGCGCAGGCTCTATCGCCGATTTCGACAGCATCCGGATCAGTCTGGCTTCTCCGGAAAAGATTCGTTCGTGGTCTCACGGCGAAGTAACAAAACCCGAAACAATCAACTACCGGACCTTCAAGCCGGAAAAAGACGGCCTGTTCTGCGCGCGCATCTTCGGTCCCGTGACGGACTGGGAATGCCTCTGCGGAAAATACAAGCGGATGAAGCACCGCGGAGTGATCTGCGATAAGTGCGGCGTTGAAGTTACGCTGTCGAAGGTCCGGCGCGAACGCCTTGGCCATATAGAACTGGCGAGCCCCTGTTCGCATGTCTGGTTCTTCAAGGGCCTGCCGAGCCGAATCGGCCATTTGCTAGACATGTCGCTGCGCGAACTGGAGCGCGTGCTCTATTTCGAAGCGTATGTCACCATCGATCCGGGCGATGCCCCTCTGAAGGATAGAGAACTCCTGACGGAAGAAAAATTCCGCCAGCTTCAGCAGGAATATCCCGGAAAGTTCGTCGCGATGATGGGCGCGGAAGCCATCAAGGAACTTCTGAAGCGCGTGGATATCGAGCATCTCTCCGTAGATCTCCGCGTTAAGATGAAGAGCGAGAACTCGCAGCAGAAGAAGATCAAGTTCGCGAAGCGCTTGAAGGTTGTGGAAGCGTTTGTAAAATCCGGGAATAAGCCTGAATGGATGATTCTCGATGTTATTCCCGTCATTCCGCCCGAGCTTCGACCATTGGTTCCGCTTGACGGAGGCAGGTTTGCGACTTCGGACCTGAACGACCTGTATCGCCGTGTCATCAATCGCAATAACCGTTTGAAGAAGCTCATCGAGTTGCACGCTCCCGATGTGATTGTCCGAAACGAGAAACGCATGCTGCAGGAAGCCGTCGACGCGTTGTTCGACAACGGCCGGCGCGGCCGCATTCTGCGTGGCGCAAACAACCGCCCCCTGAAGTCGCTCTCGGATACGCTCAAGGGAAAACAGGGACGATTCCGCCAGAACCTTCTCGGAAAACGCGTGGACTATTCCGGGCGTTCGGTGATCGTAGTCGGGCCCGAGCTGCATCTGCATCAGTGCGGACTGCCGAAGAAAATGGCGCTCGAACTGTTCAAGCCGTTTATCTATAACCGGCTCGAGCAAGGCGGCCATTGCACGACCGTGAAGGCTGCTAAAGAGATGGTCGAGCGTCAGGACTCGGTCGTATGGGACATTCTGGAAGAAGTCATCAAGGACCATCCGGTACTTCTAAACCGTGCGCCAACGCTGCATCGGCTGGGCATCCAGGCTTTCGAGCCGGTTCTCGTGGAAGGTAAGGCCATCAAGATTCACCCGCTGGTCTGCACTGCGTTCAACGCGGATTTTGACGGCGATCAGATGGCCGTTCATATCCCGCTGTCGCCCGAGGCGCAGATTGAAGCCTCTGTGCTGATGCTCTCGACACAAAATTTGCTGTCGCCGGCAAGCGGTCAGCCAGTGGCCGTTCCGACGCAGGATATGGTGCTGGGCGTTTACTATCTCACTCGCGCGAAGGTCGGCACTCGTGGAGAAGGCCGGACGTTTGGTGCGATCGACGAAGTCCTAATGGCCTGGGATGCCGGTGAAGTGGAGACACAGACGCCGATCCGCCTCCGCTATACCGGACAGATTATCGACATGACGACTGCCTACGACGAACAGGCCATCGTTCATGCCGAGGCTATTGACGTCACGAATCACATGCTGAACACCACGGTGGGCCGCGTGATTCTGTTCGACAACCTTCCCCCGGGCATGCCGTTCATCAACGGTCTGCTTAAGAAGAAGGGTCTGGGGCAGTTAGTCAGTTACACCTACCTGCGATATGGGCCTGAAATGACCGTAACGATGCTCGACCATATCAAGGTGTTGGGCTTCTACTATGCAACACGTGCGGGCATCACAATCAGTATCGATGACCTCATCGTGCCTCCCGGCAAGCGTGAGTTTGTCGAGAATGCGCAGAACGAAGTGGTCAAGGTCGATCAGCAGTATCGCGATGGAGCGATTACCAATGGTGAGCGCTACAACAAAGTCATCGCGATCTGGTCGGACGTAACCGAAAAGATTTCGGACATGATGTTCACCGAAATGGAGCGCGCGGAAAAGGCCAGTCACGGCTTCAATCCCATCCTCCTGATGGCGGATTCCGGCGCCCGCGGTTCAAAACAGCAGATTCGGCAGCTGGCCGGTATGCGCGGCTTGATGGCGAAGCCCTCGGGCGAGATCATCGAGACCCCGATCACGGCGAATTTTCGTGAAGGTCTCAACGTGCTGCAGTATTTCATCTCCACGCACGGCGCACGGAAGGGTCTGGCCGACACGGCATTGAAGACGGCCGACTCCGGTTACCTTACACGCCGCCTGGTCGATGTGGCCCAGGACGTCATTATCAGCGAAAACGATTGCGGAACCGTCGATGGAATCTTCGTCGGATCGATAGTGGAATCAGGCGAAATCATCGAGCCGTTGCGCGATCGTATTGTCGGCCGGGTGTCGCTCGAAAAGATCAAGGACTATGAGAGCAAGATCATCGTCGACATCAACGGGGAGATCACCGAAGACCTCGCGAGTTCGATTCAGGCGGCCGGTATCGAGCGCGTGAAAATACGCTCGGTGTTGACCTGCGAGTCCCGCCGGGGCGTGTGCAGACGCTGCTATGGTCGAAACCTGGCCACAGGAAAGCTGGTCGAAATTGGCGAGGCAGTTGGAGTGATTGCGGCGCAGTCGATCGGCGAGCCTGGAACGCAGCTCACGATGCGGACGTTCCACATCGGTGGCACCGCGAGCCGAGTCGCGGAGCAGACAAGTCTTGAAGCCAGGAGCGTCGGGACCCTCAAATTCCACAATCTCCAGACCGTGCGGAACCAGGAAGGTTTCCTGGTTGCCATGAATCGTAACGGGGTTGTGGCAATCATGGATGAGAAGGGCCGGGAGAAAGAGCGCTACACGATTGTGTACGGCGCGAAACTTAAAGTCGACGAAGGCCAGCACGTCAAGGTCGGCGCGACGCTCGTCGAGTGGGACCCCTACACGTTTGCGATTTTGACCGAAGTCACTGGAACAATTCAGTTCAAAGACCTCGTCGAAGGCGTGACGATGCACGAGGAACTCGACGAAGTGACGGGTCTTTCCCGCTGGGTCGTTGCCGATTCCCCGGATGAGAAACGTCAGCCGACGATTCAGATTCGCGATGACAAACATAAAGTTCTTCGCAAGTACCTGATTCCCTCGCGCGCTCACTTGATGGCCGCGGATGGCGACGAAGTGCATCAGGGCGACGTACTCGCGAAAATTCCGCGCGAAACCACGAAGACCAAGGATATTACCGGTGGTCTCCCGCGCGTAGTGGAGCTGTTCGAAGCCCGCAAGCCTCGCGAAACGGCAGTCATTACCGAAATCGACGGTATCGTCAAGTACGGCGATATCGCGAAGGGCCAGCGCAAGATCCTGGTCATCAATGAAAACGGCGTCGAGCGTGAGTACGCCCTGCCCCGCGGCGTTCATGTGAACGTCCAGGAAGGCGAACACGTGAAGGCCGGTGAGCCGTTGATGGACGGCCCGCGAAATCCGCATGACATTCTGGCCGTGCTCGGTGAAAAGGAACTGCAGGCTTATCTCGTGAACGAAATTCAGGAAGTCTACCGGCTGCAGGGCGTGAACATAAACGACAAGCACATCGAAGTCATTGTTCGGCAGATGATGCGGTGGATCAAGGTCGAGGATGTAGGCGACACCGAATTCCTCGTTGACGAGCAGGTCGATAAGTTCCGGTTCCAGGAAGAAAACGAGCGAGTGAAGAAAACGAGCGGCAAGCCTGCCTCCGGCAGGCCACTCTTGTTGGGAATCACCAAAGCGTCGCTTTCAACAGAATCGTTCATTTCGGCCGCCTCCTTCCAGGAGACAACGCGCGTTCTGACGGAAGCTTCGATCAGCGGTAAGATCGATTACCTGCGAGGTCTTAAGGAGAACGTCATCATGGGCCGGCTCATACCGGCCGGCACCGGTCTTGAGTTCTATCGCAATGTCGAATTGATTTCCGAGGAGCCCGAGCCAGCTCTTGACGAGGGCGCCGAGCTGGATGTCGATGATGAGTTGACTTCCGGCGGCGGGCACCAACAGGAGCGGCTGTCGACCTCGTAAGATTCCTGGCCGCGGATTGCGACAGCAGTCCGCGGCCGAATTCCCGCTAGTTCCACCCTCGCCGATCCCACTCTCAGTTCGGTCTCAATTGTTGACTTAATCGACGCGTGGACGGAGAATTCCGCAAATCAGCAGCACTTCAAAGTGAGTTCGTCGGTTCTTAGTTAAGGAGGGCATATGCAGGTGAGGAGCAGACGCAGGAACGCAGTCCTGACGGTAATCATACTGGGTATCTTCTGTATGTCCGTGGCAGACAGGCTGGAGTGGGCAACAACGGATTCGGGACTGAGGAATCCAGGCGGCTCAGCTCAATTGGTTTCCATCCAGGAGTTGCCCCAGTCCGCTGACGCGTGTGCGCCCGGGGAGTTCGATGCCAATGCCAGCATGATTGCCGCGCTGGAGGATCGCAGCCTGTTTGCCACTCTGGATGCGACCTCCGTTTATGCGGCCGCGCAGAATGGTTCGACGACCGTCGACGTGACCCGTCCGCCGGTCCGTGCGATCTTTGATACCTATCCTATTTACAGTTCGGTCGCAGTCGATCCCATTCGCGACGAAGTCGTGCTGCAGGATACGAATCTGTTCAGTATCAAGGTGTTCAATCGTCTGGAGAACACGCCTGCGAACGTCGAGGCTGCGAAACCGAAGCGCCAGATCATTGGTAAAGACACCAAGAACGAGTACAACAACGGTCTCTATATCGATCCGAAGAACGGCGAAATCTATTCCGTGGCAATGGACACGGCGGACGCCATCTTCACGTTTCGTCCCGGAGCCGAGGGGAATACCGAGCCGATGCGGATACTGAGAGTCCCTCATCGCGGCTTCCAGGTGACCATCGACGAGGAGAGACAGGAACTCTATTCGACGAACCAGTACCCTCCCCGGTTGCTGGTGTTCCGCAAGGGAGCTTCGGGAGACGAGAAGCCCTTGCGCGTCATCGAAGGCCCGCACACCGGACTCTCGGATGTCCACGGGGTTGCGGTGGACAGCCAGAGAAGGCTGATATTCGTGGGTAGCTGGGGCAATTCCAGCGACCACACTGTGGCTGGGACGGGAAAGTCCCTTCCTCCCTCGATCACGATTTACGCGCTCGACGCAAACGGCGACGCTGCTCCACTGCGCACCATCCAGGGGCCCAAAACTCAGCTGAACTGGATGGGAGGAATGTCGCTGGATCCGGATACCGGCAATCTGTGGGTGGCCAACGATGTCGGCAATTCGGTTCTTGTGTTTCGCGGAACCGATAACGGCGATGTAGCGCCCATGAAAGTCATCAAGGGAACGAAAGCCGGCCTGGATCACCCTGCTGGCATATCGGTCGACGCCAAGAACAAGGAGGTCTGGGTTTCCAACATGGGCAACTCGACCGCCTCGGCCTTCTCGCTGTCCGCTAGTGGGGACGCCGCGCCAATCCGCACGATTCGGAGTGCGCCGCTCGGCAGGAGATCTCTGAAATTCGGAAAACCCCAGGCTGTAGCGTATGACAGTAAACGGGAAGAACTGCTGGTGCCGAACTGAGTGAATACGCCGGTAATCGCGGCCTTCGCCAGGTTGGCGAAAGAAAATACCATGCCCACTCGAGTACTTGAAGGTCAGAAGACAATGATCAGCCGGACGATGCACAGTCTGGCGTACGACTCTATTAACGATGAAATCGTCGTCAACAGTCCTCTCGCGCAGGCGGTCCTGACATTTCGAGGAGGAGCAAATGGCGAGGAACCGCCCATTCGAGTCATTCAGGGATCGCGCACTCAGATTCAGGGCACCGCTTATGACGGCAACGACGAGATGAACTTCGATGAAGTCCACGGCGAGATCTACGTCCCGGTTGCCACAAACCGGGGCGTCGGCGAAGCTGACGTTTTGGTCTTCGATCGGTTGGCGAACGGCAATGTGCCGCCAAAACGAGTTCTGGGCGGGCCGGATACGCGGATTAAAGGAACCGTTCGGGGCCATCCATCCGTAGGTATCGACTCCACCCACAATCTCCTGATCGTAAGGAGCGGGGGAGCGATCTTGATTTTCGACCGTACCGCCAGCGGCAATACGAAACCGCTGCGCGTCATCCAGGGTCCCAGGAGCGCAGTCGCTGGAGGCGGTCAACCTCAGGTCTACGGCCCGAAAGGATGGATCGTGACAGGAGCGGGAGGAGGTTCCCTGGGCGTCTGGAGTGTCAACGACGACGGCGACGTTCCGCCTCGCTGGAGAATTCCGGTTCAGCAACTGGCGGGAATCGCGACCTCTGGAATCACCTTGGTCCCGGCTCATAAGGAACTCATCGCCACAAGCGGAGCGGCAAACCGCATGGTGACGTTCTATTTCCCGGAAATGTTCGACTAGCAGCAATCGTGGGCGTGGGTTTAGACCCGCGCCCACAGCCCTCCCCACCCCCATTCAGGCCTGATTCTATTGACACGAGTTCTGGAGTGTTATTTACTCCGGTCAGTTTCTTACCAGATTATCAGTTGGGCTTTTCACGTGGATACAGTCGCGCCGTGGAACTCTTGAAAGCAGGGAGTTGCCGGCGGTGAATCCGCCCTGTGAAACCGAAGTGAGGCTGCGAAAGCAAGTCCGGCAAGGCGCAGCCATCAAGATGATGATGGAGGGAGCAGCATGAAACGTCAAATCTGCATGAGTTTGTGGGTGGGATTTCTGATCTTGTGCCTGCCTTCTACGGCCGTCTGGGCACAGTCAACGGCGCAGATCAGCGGCAGCGTGAGTGACCAAAGCGGCGCGGTATTGCCCGGAGTGGAAGTGACCGCGACACAGACCGGCACAGGACTCACACGAACCGTCGTGACGAATGAAACGGGTTCCTACACAATGCCGAATCTTCCTATCGGTCCTTATCGATTGGAGGCCGCTCTTCCCGGATTTCGCACGTTTGCGCAAACTGGAATCGTGCTACAGGTCGGCAGCAATCCGGTAATCAACGTCAGCCTTGAAGTAGGGCAGGTTTCCGAGACTGTAGAAGTTCAGGCAGACGCGGCTCTGGTGGAAACGCGCGCAACGGGTGTTGGCCAACTGATCGACAACGTGCGTGTGCTCGAATTACCACTGAACGGACGGCAGGTGACGGAGTTAATAATTCTTTCCGGCGCCGCCATCGGCGGTGGAGCTCAGACCACAAGCCGAACCTGGCCCACAGACAGCATTTCCGTAGGGGGAGGGTTGAACAACGGTCTGACATACATGTTGGACGGAGGAACGCATAACGATCCCTACGGAAATCTGAATCTGCCGCTGCCCTTTCCAGATGCGCTGCAGGAGTTCAAGGTGGAAACCAGCGCCGTGCCGGCACAGTATGGGCAGCACTCGGCTGGTGCCGTGAACGCAGTGACGAAGTCGGGCACGAACGAGTATCACGGCAGTCTGTTTGAGTTTGTGCGGAACAAGGTTTTCAATGCTCGTAACGCATTCGCTGCGCAAAGGGACGGCTTGAAGCGCAATCAGTTTGGCGGCGTAATAGGCGGCCCGATCGTCAGGAACAAACTCTTTTTCTTCGCCGGCCACCAGACAACACTTCAACGCTCATCGCCGACAGAGCTTACCGGATACGTTCCGACCGCACAGATGCTGGCCGGTGACTGGACAACCGTCGCCTCGGCGGCGTGCAACCAGGGCCGGGAAATTACGTTGCGAGCGCCGTTCGTAAATAATCGGATCAATCCGGCGTTGTTCTCGGCGCCGGCTCTGAACATCATTAAACGAACCCCCTCCAGCAGCGACCCCTGCGGCAAGCTTCTGTACGGGAGAAAAAGCAACCTTGACGAAAATTTGACGGTCGGAAGGGTGGATTATCAACAGAGCGAGAAACACTCGGTGTTCGGCCGTTACCAATTTGCAGGCATTGACCAGCCGAGCGACTACGATGGCAAGGCGTGGTTTTCGCTGAGCCAACCGGACTATTCGCGGCGCGCTCACTCGTTTGTTCTGGGCGACACCTATTCGCTCAGCGCGAACATGGTGAGTTCATTCCGCGGGACGCTGCTCCGCACGACCAACCCGAAAACCGTGAAGGACGACCTTTTCAACTACAGCGAGATGGGGGTGAAGAATCTCTATTATCCGCCAGACTACCCGAAGCTCCCGCTTTCCACCGTCCAGGGTGCGTGGAGCACTGGAGCGAATCACACTCCCGGCTTGACGAACTCAACTGTCTTTCAGTTTGCTGAGGATCTGAGCTGGATCAAGGGATCGCACCAGATCGGTTTCGGAACGAACTTCATCCATTCCAACATGAACTACACGGCGAGTTCAGCGGCACCAGGCAGTTTCAATTTCAACGCCACGAACACCGGACTGTCGTTGGGCGATTTCATGACTGGAAAGCCGTCCGCATGGAGCCAGAGCCAGACCTCGACACAGTATCCCCGTCAGAACTACATCGGTCTTTACTTGCAGGACACCTGGAAGGCCAATTCCAGACTCACGCTCAACACGGGTTTGCGGTGGGAGCCGTTCCTGTGGCCGTATGACGCCCGCGCCAGGACGCCGCGCTTCCATAAGAAGTGGTTCGATCAGGGTTTGCGGAGCACTGTGTTCAAGAATGCTCCGGCAGGTGTGCTGTTCGCAGGCGACTCCGGCGTTCCCGACATCGGGTTGGCCCAGAATGAAGCGCGCTGGATGCACTTCGCGCCCCGCTTCGGACTCGCATGGGACCCAAAAGCTGACGGCCTGATGGTGGTTCGGGCAGCGTATGGAATATTTTTCGACTACCCGCACTTCAATAACTTTGGCGGACTGCGGAACACGCCGCCTCGAAACGTCAACGTTAATATTCCTAACCCGGTGGGTGGTTTTGAGGATCCGTGGCTCGGGTATCCCGGAGGAAGTCCGTTCCCGGTCACCATTGATGCGAACGTTGCATTCCCGACGGCCACCGCTTACTTGACCATTCCTACCGATCTCAAAACCGCCTACATTCATCAATGGAACCTGAGCATCCAGAAACAAGTCGGAACGGACTGGCTCTTGGCTGGAAACTATCTCGGCAGCAGTGTGATCCACCAGCTGGCTGGAGAGCAGATCAACCCGGTGATGTACGATCCTCGTGCGAGTTGCGTGCTCCAGGGCCGGACCTATACCCCGTGTTCGCAGACCGGCAATGCGAATCAGCGGCGCTTGTTGGCTCTGGAGAATCCGGCCCAGGGGCAATTCTTCAGTAACCTAGGGCGGATAGGCGACGGTGGAACACGCAGCTTTAACGGGTTGGTGCTTTCAGTTCAGCGGCGGCGCAGCCGTGGCGTAACGGTACAGGGTAACTACACCTGGTCCCACTGTATCGACAATGGATACTCCGACGTCATTCAGACCACCAGTGGAGGAATTCCGGAGCGCCGAGGGTTGGATCGCAGCAACTGCGAACTGGATCGCCGCCACAACTTTAATGCGTCAACCGTTTATGAGACGCCGCAGTTTGCGAACTCCACGTTGCGTGTGTTGGGCACCGGTTGGCGGATTTCGGGCATCGTGCGTATCCTTTCCGGCGCTCAATTGACGGTATCGCAGGGTATTACCAGCCTTGGTTATTCGCCGACAAGCATGGACGACCGGGCGAGGCAGATCCTTGCGTCGCCGTACGCTGCCAATAAGAGCATCAACCAATGGCTCAACCCAGGCGCCTTCCAGCGGCCGGTACTGGGGACGTACGGACCATTGATTCGGGCAGCCAATGTTGCCGGTCCGGGAAGTATCCGAATCGACATGGGGCTGACGCGGGCTTTCCGCATTCGAGAAGGCCAATCGCTGGAGTTCCGGGCTGAGGCGTTTAATTTGCCCAACCATGTGAATCCAGGCAACCCGGTTACATCGCTGAGTGATCCTACTTTTGGCCGAATCCAGTCGGCCGGTCCTGAGCGAATCATGCAAATGGCGTTGAAGTACGTGTTTTAGCCGGTCTGTTGATTCGAAAATAGAGCGCAGAGTTTGACCGGGCTGAAAGTCGGTTCAGGCCGGATCGTGCACGTTGAGCGAGCCCCCGCTGTAACCTCCGCCGTGCCTGGCTGTCGTTTTTGTGGAGTTTTCGGCATCGCGACAGCTTTGAGGACTCAATTTCTTTAAAAGAGTGTTGAAGAATGGGTTTGTTTTTCAGTAAGATTGTAGGGTTTTCCCTCACATCAGGTTCGGTGTGGGGAGGCCGCAGAGAGATAGGAGCTGAGTTCGTGCCAACGTTTAATCAACTGGTTCGACAGGGTAGAAAGAAACCCAAGTACAAGACGAGCAGTCCTGCGTTGCAGGAATGCCCGCAGAAGCGTGGCGTATGTACGCGCGTATACACGTCTACACCGAAGAAGCCGAATTCGGCTTTGAGGAAAGTGGCGCGTGTTCGTCTGACAAATGGAATCGAAGTTACGACGTATATTCCGGGAATCGGACACAATCTGCAGGAACACTCCATCGTCTTGATCCGCGGAGGTCGCGTTAAGGACCTTCCGGGCGTCCGCTACCACGTTATTCGTGGGACGCTGGATGCTGCTGGAGTCGCAAACAGGAAGCAGTCGCGCTCGAAGTACGGAGCGAAGCGGCCTAAGGGATAGCAGGTAGAAGCT
>CAMBFR010000083.1 GCA_945865815.1 Candidatus Sulfopaludibacter sp. SbA3 | reverse complement strand
GGGAATTCACCCGTCAGACCCCGATTTTTGCCCGATGATTGCGCTGGATTTCTTTGCGCCGGGCGCCAGTCACCTGCGCCTGCTCCGCGTAGTCCGGCCACTTCGCGACGGCGGCGCGAGTTTCCTCTACGATGGACTCGGCGCGGCCGCGTTTCATCAGGGCGCTTTTGGCGCAGGCTCGAAAGTCGGCAAGCGTGAAGCCGTCTCGTGTGCCGTTCATGGTCATCTGGTGGCTGGCCGTCCAGTCGCCGGCGGGGTTGTAGCTGTAAGTCACATCGAAGGCGGGCGCGAGCGACCAGCGTCCGGCCCTGTCCATCAGGAAGGCAATGTTCTTGACGTGATCGTCCTGATTGCGCGCGATGATGTTGAATGCCATCCGCCGGAACTGTTCTTCCACGGTTTCCATCGGCAGATTCAACTGACGAATGGCCAGCAGCGCCTGTTCATAGGCGTACGCTCCCGCGTGATTAAAATCGAAATGAGCCAGCGCGCAGAGCGACTGCATGTGCAGCTTCTCGCCGCCTTCGAGGCGGTCAAAGCGCCGGCTCATGAAGTGCCGCCGGCCGTTCTCTTCCAGCAGTCGGCATTCGCTCATAGTCAGACCGGCGGCCTTCGCCATCAGGGAATAGGCGTATTCGATGGCGCCGTAACCTTTGGGGTCTTCGAGTTCCTTGTCCTTGTTTCCCGTGACGCCATCGAATTTCAGCAGCCAGTAACCGAATCCCTTTCCTGCCGCGGTCTGCCCGGAACGAACTTCATTGGTCTCCGGGTTCCAGGCAATGAGCGCCTTCGCCCGCGCGCCGCCGGCGGAGGTGCCGACGCGCAGAATGTCATTCAATGCGTTCTTCCTGCGCTCGCTGGCGAACGTGGTCTTCAGATTCCTGCGATGGCTTAGAATTTCCGAGGCCAGCTTGACCAGGGCATCAATCTCAATCTTCCTGGCCGGCCGTGCCTCCGGTCCAAGGGCCGGCTCGAACTCCAGAGCGCCCATACCGCGCGTCCCGGTGTAGCAAAGCCGCTCTACGGCGTTGAAACTCTCGGGCGTCCTGCCCTGTGTTGCCAGCCAGGCATCGATCAGGGCGTTGCCGAACCGGTCGGGCAACGAATCGGCCAGCAAACCGGGCAGGCCGTGGAAAGTCCTTTGCGGCAGGCTCGAGAACACATGGACTCGATCGCCGAGCGGCATTGTGATGGGGGAAACTTCGATCCCACTTCGCGCAAACGCCGGGTCATACTGGAACGCAGCGAAACCGGCTCCGTCCTCCAATGAGACGGCTCCAATGGTTCGTCCCCAGAGTTTCACCGCCGCCAGCGTCACTTTTCATCTCCCCAGTGCCACGTCTTCGATGGCGCTTTCTCCCTGGTTCCCGAGGCGCGCTGCCGCCTCCGTCCCCGCAATTTCAACTGCTCGACCGGGCTGGGCGGGGTTTCCGGCACGAGCATTTCGAAGCGGTCAACTATGCCGAGCACACGGCATAGTCGAATGAACCCCGACAACTGTGTCGCCACGCTTCCCGATTCCATCCGTTCAACCGTGCGCTTCGAGACGCCGGCCTGCCCGGCCAGTTGGGCCTGCGTGAGATTTCGCTCCAGGCGTATCCGGGCCAGCCGCCCGCCCAGTTCGCTCAGAATGGATTCATCCGTGGCCTGTTGGGTCATTTTCATAACACGTCTATTATGGCGAATTAAGTCCAATAATGCAATGAAGTCGACAGAAACGACGACTTATGAATATCCAATAGTGTCACTTCCGGCAGATGGCGCCCGCCGCTTTGCGGCACCCTCTCCCAGCGTGGAGAGGGACAGACTCTCTGAAAATATATTGCTGCGCAGAACCGGGGACTTGCCTTACATTCGGTGACGTTGACGAAATTCGTGAGGTGTTGAATTTGGTCAACGTAACCGAATTCATCTTGAGGGATTACATGAACGAAGTTTTACCGGCGATCGGCATCAGTGCCGCGATTCTGCTCCCCGTCGTCGTCTTCATCGTGATTATCAGTATGGCCGCGGTGAAGCGCGGAGAGGCCGCGCAGCACCCGTCAGGTCCGTCAACTCCGTCAAGTCATGACGTGCCGGATAGTGCGCACCACGTTGAACAGATCGCAACGCCGCCCGCGAAACCCGCAAAGGCCGCCGTGGCCGCTGCAGACGAGGTTAACGTTGGGCTGATACTTATCCTGGGCGCCGGGCTGTTCACGCTGATGATGGTGCTGTTCCTCGCAGTCAGCTTCATCGAGCACTTGATCTGAATTCGACCATAGGAATAACCGCGGCATCATTCTTTTCTATTGCGCGGCGTGATCAGCTGGCCAATCATGGGCGCCATGGCAGAGCGCGCTTCCAATGATTTCGCACCGGACCTGACCGCCCTTACCAAATGGCCGGCCGTCGCCGTGGCCGCGCGCCACGTGCTCCGGCAAGCTGCATCGTTTGGTTTCCTCGAGCCTTCGCAAGTTGCGGCCCTCGATCTATGTACCACCTATGCATCCCTTGCGGCGCACAAGGGAGATCCTGTTGATATACGTCTTACGGGCGCGCTCAGCGAATTGGCATCTTCGGTTGCGCGCGAGAACGATTTACTTCTCGCGGCGGCTTCGTTGGCTCGGTTGCCCTTGAGCGATCATCCTGAGCGCGAATACGAAAGGATCTACCCCGCACGGTCGAATGTTCCGTATGCGCTATCGAATGCGTTGCGAGGCGACATCGAGGCGGCGCTCGCGTTTGGAAGCGCCGAATTCTTTGCCCGTCCTCTGTTGCGCCCGGACGAAGAAATCAGGGAGTGGATGGCGAGACTGGCCAGTCTCGGCTCCGGCGGCTTTGTCTCCAGACTGGAGCGGCAGATCGCCGGCCGTGGAATCGATTTCGGGGAAGCCGAACAACGAATAAGGGCATGGGCCAATGACAACCTGCAGTATCCGAAGCAGCCTCAGCAGCAGGCCGCCCGGCGCCCTGCCGAAACCGCCGACTCCCGCATGCTGTCCGACGATCCCGTCGACGAGGCGGGCGACAGGCTCGACTTTAAGCCGTACGCCAATGCGATTGCGCGCCTGATCAACAATCCGAAGACGAAGACGCCCTTGACGCTGGCGATCAATGCTCCGTGGGGAGCCGGAAAATCGACGCTGGCCCGCATGATCGAATCGCGCCTTCACAAGTTGCCTGCATTCGGGCGCACGAAGCCGCACGTCATCTGCTGGTTCAACGCTTGGATGCACGACGACGCTCCGAATCTCGGCGCGGCCTTTGCCGCCGAAATCGCCCGGAACGCCGGCCGCCGCCGGCCGGCGTGGAGGCGGCTCGTGCAGCCGCTGCCATCCGGGCTACTAGGCGCGGAGGAGAGAGGGAAGCGCCGCACCTGGGTCTTACTTGCCCTTCTGCTCGGATTGCTGCCCTTCCTGTACGCGCTGATTCGGGGCATGAGCACCGCCGCCGGGAGCGGCAACATCCTGGATCCCGCGATCGCAGCGGTTAACTCACAGAGTTCAATGCTGGGCCTGATCCTCATTGCGCTGGTCGGTTTGAGTAAGGTGTGGACTGCATTGTCTCCGATCCTGAATTTCGTGTCGGACCCTGCGAAGGCGGCCGCCAGCGGATCCATGAACAAGGTGCGGGAACAGATTGGAATGCTGATCCGGCAGGCGACTTCAGGAGGCAACCGGTTCATTATTTTCGTCGACGACATCGAACGTTGCTAGGCGCCCCGATCCGTCGATGTTCTCGAAGTGGTCAACCAGTTGCTGGGTCACGTACACGTCATCACTGTATTGATGGCCGATATTCCGGCCGTGGCGGCATGCGCTCAGATCAAGTACGAAAAACTGGCTGCCGTGTACGTCCCCAGCGGGTATACCGGAGCGCCGGGCGGTCCATCGTATGGGCGGGCCTACTTGCAGAAGATAATCCAGCTCCAGTTCGACATGCCTGCGCATCAGCCCGCCAAGATGCGGCAGCTCGTCGAGGACCTTGCGAAAACAGAAGCGGAAGCAAAGGACGAGACGGAATCCGAATCCACGCTCAAGGTTGCAGCCTCGCTCCTGGAACGGGGAGCAAAACTCAAGGCGCGAATCAGTCCTGTTACCAGCCACTGGGTTCAGGATTTCAACATTCGGCGCAACCTCCGCGATGCCTGGCGCAATGCGGCACGCGGTAGCAGGGCCATTTCCGTCCTGGCCGGTATTGCCGGAGCTTTGCCACACTGGTGTATTGGAAAGGCGGATCTGTGGGCATACCCGAGGCCGGCCGGCTGGCCATCGTTCTGGCCGAAGCGGCGATGGGTTGTTTACAGTTCGGTGCTGGATACCCTTTGCGTTGCATTTTCCCTGGGTGTGCTTTCACCGTTGCTGTGGATCTACAGCGGCCGCCGGTTTGGGCCGGTCGAGGCGGTCATTCTGGCGGACATCCTGTTCGGTGTGCTCCTTCTGCTCTCAATCGTTGCGTGGATACGGAGCCGCGACCAGCAGCTCAGGGATGCCGAAGTTCTGGCGGAAATGGCCAAATTAGTGGCCGGGCAGCGTGAGCATCCCGGCGAGACTTTTTCACAGATGCTCGATCAGGTCGAGCAACAAATCGGCATCCGGATCAACGAAGAGATCGTTCGGGAACAGCTGCAGCTGGTCGTCGCGGATGAATCTCAAATGCGGCGCGACGCGGAAGAAGAGATCATCGCCTACCTTCCGCCACTGCCGAGAAATGCCAAGCGGATTATTAATCGGTTGCGGCTTTTTCTGCTGATCGCGTCGGAACGGAAGATGTTCGAAGGCGAGACCGCAATCACTTCCAGGCAGATGGCAAAGTGGGCGGTGCTGTGCGAGAAGTGGCCTGATCTGGCTCATGCCGTGGCGTTGCGGCCCGTGCTGATGCAGGAGATCGAGGAAGACGCCAGAACCGGAAAGTCCATTCCGCCGGCGAGACTGCAGAAAGTGGCCCCGGGTTGCGTGGACGACGAAGAACTGCACCGTTTCTGCAGTGCCGGCGCCAGGATTGGACACATCGCGGGGCAACTCATCCAGTTTGAACCCTCGCGGCCGGTTAACAATGTTGGGGGGTAGGTTTCGTTCTACCTGTGGGCGCGGGGCTTCAGCCCCGTGCCCACGGACAGGTTAGTAGCTGCACGTCACATCGGGAACCAGATGCATGCGTAGCGGGCGGCGCGTCAGGGCGAGCGGTTTGTTTTTCGAGAGTGCGGACAGATTGGATTGGGCATCCTGATACCCTGGCCGCATGGCGATTGCCGCCTCAAGCGCAGACCGTGCGGCCTCGTCATCTTCACGTAGAGCGGCCAACACGGCGAAGTTGTTAAGACTCGCAGCGTCATCCTTAATTCCACGGAACAGTTCCCAGGAAACATCGTAGGCGCCTGTATCGCACAGGAAAACGCCAAGGGCGAACCGGAGAGAAGACGAGCCGGGATGTTCGGCGATTGCGCGGCGGCATTCGGCCTCGAAGTTCTCATTGTCTTCACTGCCACGGCGAAGCAGGAACCAGATCCAGGCTTCAGCCGCACGGTCACGCCGGGAGTGCAGCCGGCTGAAGGCAGCCCATGCTTCGAGTGGATTGACTCTCTGCAAGGCGCGCCTCTCAAAATGTTGGTGCGCGGCAATGTTCCTGCTGATATTGCCTCCGTGGCGCCGCACCTGAATCAGCGGGGCATTGACATATCCGACCGCCGAACTCCGGGCCAGCCGCAGCCAGAGATCGTAGTCTTCCGCGTGTGTGAATTCCTCGTTGAATGAGCCTGCGGAATCCAGCGCCGATCGCCGCAGGGTCACTGAAGGCGTTCCGATCCAGTTGCGTTCGAGAAGCGATCCCCAATAGTCGGCCGAGGCGTATGGCGGGCACGACCACTTTCCCTCGAGAGCATTGCCCTGAGGATCGATGAACGTCAGTTCGGAGGCGACCAGGTCCAGCCGGTCTGCATCCAGCCTGTTGACCTGGACTGCGAGCCTGTCAGGCGTACACAAATCGTCGGCATCCATGAATGCAATGAAGTCGGAATCGCTCGCCTCGATTGCCCGGTTGCGCGCCGCGGCAGGGCCGGCAGGTCCGTTGTGTTGGCCGCGGAGAACCCGCACTCGAGGTTCAAAGCGTTGCAGTACTTCGAGAGAGCCGTCTGTGGACCCGTCATCCACGGCGACGATCTCAAAATCGTTGTAAGACTGCGCCAGAATGCAGTCGAGAGTCTTGCCGATGAATTGTGCGTGGTTGTAGCAGGGAAGGACGACGGTTACGCGTGGCATTTCTCGTCGGCGTCCATTTTCGCCAGCCGGGCCAGGGCCGCCTTGCGGTATGGCCCTGTTTGAGGGCGTTCCAATTGTGCGACCGCCTGAAGCATGGCCCGCCGCTCGATGGCGGTGGCTGCGCGGAATGCGCTCCGGATCCGGCCGTTGTCGAGTTTTCGAACGCCCTCATAGCATCCGATATCCCAGCTCTCCTGATCCGCCTCCAACTCCGCCAGGAAAGCGAGGGTGCGCTCCCGGTCGCCGGGCTGCATCCGCATCGAGAATTCGAGAGCGAGGCTGGCGAGGCCGCGCCCGCTGAGGGCAACGATCATTTCGGGAGTTATGTGCACGTCGTGTTCGGTAAAGAATCGCCGGATCAACATCCGCTCGAGAGCCGAGCCCATGCCGCCGCCGTTGTAGTCCGCATTGCCGGGGTGCCGCCGGGCTCGATGCAGGGGAAGCGGGATGCAGTGAATCGGGAATCTCCATGCAATTTTCAACCAGTAGTAATACTCCGCCGCGCGCCACAGGTCGGGGTACCTGGTATCCGTTTCGAGGAAGGGTCCGATGTCTTCGAGGACCTCGCGCCGGATGAGCGATGTATTCCCGTTGATGAAGTTGCCGTCCAGCAGGGCGCTGAATGCGTCGCTTTCAAACTCGCCGGGCGGAAAGAAGGAACCTGTCTGCAGCCCGCGGTCATCAATCGTCGTAAAGGCCGTGTGGACCATGGCCACTTCCGGCCGGGTCTCGAACACGCGGATCTGGGCTTCGAGCTTTTCAGGTTCGAAGATGTCGTCCGAGCTGAGCCAGGCGAAGTAGTCGCCACGCATCTGGCGGATTCCCATGTTGATCGGCGTCGGCGTGCCGGATGGTCCGTTGTGGTTGACCACAAGCGAAATCCGGCGATCGGGATAGCGCCGGATGCGCTCGCTGACGACCTCACGCGAATCGTCGGAGGAGTTATCGTCCACGACGATCAGTTCCCAATCGGCAAACGTCTGCCGGACTACATGATCAATTGTTTCTCCGATGAACCGGCCGTAGTTGAAATTGGGTACGACAACACTGACTCTGGGCATGGGATCGTTTCCTTATAAACGTCTTTCATCCACTGAAGCGTCAATCCGATTCCTTCTTCAAGGCTCACCAGCGGCCGGTGGTCGAGGTCGCGTTCGGCCTTGGTTATGTCGATTTTCTTGTCCTTCGTCGTGAAGGGCTCGGACTCCTTGTAGACGACGAAATCGTCGGTCTTGTGGAGATACTTCAGGATGAGATCCGACAGGTACTTGATGTCGTGATACTCCTTGCCTCCGATGTTGTACACCTCGCCCGGCTTGAAATTGTTCGCGATGTTCGCAAGCGTGCGGACGGTGTCTGTCACATAGGTCGACGTGCGGTGGTGATTGAGGTAAACCTCGTAAGGCTGATCGTGCAGGGCCGAGTAGGCGAACCTGCAGGCCACGCTCCGGTAAGGAGAATAATATTCGCCGGGGCCATAGGTATTGAACAGGCGCACGCGGACGTTCTCGGTGTTGGACATGCGGGAGTGATTCATCACCTGCATCTCCGAAACCCATTTTGTCAGGGCGTAGTCGTTGAGCTGGCGCACTTCCTGTCGGTCCATCACGTGTTCAGACATGACGTCGTCACAGTCGCCGTAAACTTCGGAACTGCTGAAGAACACCATCTTGAATCGATAAGTTTCCTGCAGGCGCAGGAGATTCTTCGTTCCGACAACATTGGTCATCCAGAGGTTCTCGTAATAGTCCTCGCCATTCCAGCGCCCGAACTCCTCCGCCAGGTGATAGACGAAATCAAAACGGTGGCTGGCGATCAATTGCTGGATCTGCCGGTGCTTCGAAACGTCGCACCGAACATACAGGCGGTCGTGATCGTGAGCGAGATCGCAGGACCAGACTTCATGTCCACGCCTGCGGAGCTCTTTTACAAGTATCCTGCCAACGGTACCGAGCCCTCCGGTAACCAGTATTCTCATAGTTGTTCCTCCATGAACGACTGTGTGGTGTCGGCGTTCGGAATCGGGAATTCGTGGATTGAGAAGCCCACGTCCGAGTTCTCGCATCCGAGTTCCGAGATGGAATTCTTAATGTGACTAATGACTGCATCGGGATGCGTGTTGATGTCCCATTCCTGAATATCTTCCTTATCGTTTCGAAGCACGTCGCGGAAGCCGACGTTGAAGCGCCGCTGCCGCTCGGGATCCATGAAGACTCCCATCGGCGTATCGGTCGTCGTTGCGATCCATGACGCGCCCGAGTCCGGCCCAAAATAGAAGGTGCTCCACCGAATAAGCGCGGCAACCATTAGGAGGGATTTTCCAAAACAGGGAATAGTGCCCGGGATTATCGGGTCATCCTTGGCTCCAAAGAGCACCGTCGGCACTTCGAGTTCGTTGATTGCTCTGGCCATGAAGGGGTGCGGCCAGTACCGGCTCGATACTCCCACATGAGATGCCGTTATGAACCGTTTGCGCGACAGGCCGAAATCGTTCAGGAACTTTTCCGCTTCGAAAATCGCTTCGGGACCGGGTTCGAGCCATGCCCGATGTGATTCCAAATCGACTCCGCACTTGGCGGCCATGAAATCGATCATGTGCCGGCCGCTCTGCTCCCACTCGTCGTGATTCGCGTTGCCTTCCGGGTAAAAGACGTGCGTGAACCCCTCGGCGTGAATCCAGTTCCACGGAATAATGCCGCGCGGTGTTTTCTCGTGGACGACATCGGCGAAGCTGGCGCGCACCAGGGGCCCGTATTCCGGTAGCGTCAGCCATGCTATTTCGGAGGAGGGATACTTGTCTCTCAGTGCGGCAACCACGGGAAAGCCGTTGATAACGTCGCCCAGCGCTCCAAACAGCACAAACATGATCTTGGGTCTGCCTATTTCGCCTTTTCGTTCGAACACATTGGGACGAACTTCGGTGAAAAGCTCCGGGATCTTGAGGGCTTCGCGCGCTTTTTTGTGTCCCTGGTTCAGGCGAAGGCACTCGACAAAATGTTCACGGCCAGCTTGGGGTTGTCCCAGTGCGGTCAGGATCGAGCCCAGGTGGTATTCGGCGCCGGCCCAGTATTCTTCGTCCCTCCGGTTCAGTACGAGTTGAAACAGGCGTTTGGCTTCATCCAACTCACCGATACTTTCAAGGTGTGAGGCCTGATTGTAGAACGCCAGTGTGTGGGTGCTGCGGCGCTGGTGTTTTACCTGGCCGGTCTCTTTGAGACCCTTGAGCATTCCAGCCAGGAAGTAGTGCCGATAGATTGTTCCGAACAATTCAACGGCGCCGACCGGCAGGTTATGAACGTCGGTGTCCTCGAGCAACTCGATTTCCGCAACGGCCGCTTCGGCCTCCTGCGCCTTGCCCCCATTTCGGACCAGCAGGTCGAGATCTCCTACCTGCGGCACGTACTCCGGGAACTTGGAATACAAATAGACGGCCGACTGCCCTTCGGCAACCTCGCGGCGGACGAGATCGCTCACGCGCATCACCTTGTGGTGGTAGCCGACGGCCTGGGCGATGAGCCGTACCTGGAGGCCCTGCGGCTTGAGCCGCAGCCCAAGTTCAACGTCTTCCAGCCCGTAGTGCGTAAAGCCTTCGTCGAAACCGCCGTGTTCGAGCACGAAAGGCTTCCAGAGCAGCGTGTTTCCGGTGGAGAGGTTACTGACCGGACCGGAGTACGTTTCGGAGATGTCGTGAAACGGTCCAAAATCCTCGAGCCATCGCATGGTGAGCGTCGAGGGAACGTCCGGATCCCAGACAACACGCCCGATCAACGCAAGCTTCGGATTGTTCATGAAGCTGAATTCGTCTACTAACCGGGCAACCATATCGGGTGCGGCGTAGATATCGTCGTCTATGAGAAGAACCAGATCGTTTGACGCAGCCCTCAGGCCCGTATTGCATGCCGCGGCGCGGCCTCGGTTTCGGTCATGGCGAATGATGCGAACGTGCGAAGGCGCCTGGACCGGGACCGGGGATCCGTCGTCGACCACAATGATTTCCGCGTTGTTCGGTTCGAGCGAGCGGATGCACTCGCCGAGCACGTCGTTGCGGTTGTAGGTCGGAATGACAATGCTTAACTTCACTTATCTCCTCCGGTACTTTCTTGTTACCGGTGTGATGTCCACCACGTGTTCGGCCAGGTAGTGAGCGTGGGGCAAGTCCCTCCTCGTGCGTTTCTGTTGGCCGGCTCCGCCATCAGAACGGATTCCTGGTACGTCTTCATTCCGGCGTCGATAAGGCAAGCGGCAGTCCAAAGGTCTGGCGACTATTTTTCAATGGCTTGCAGCCTGTAGGAAGTGTCAGCAGAACCTATATCACTCAAGGATTTGACATCAGTGCTGGCGATCTGACTGTCCCTTGGCACGGGCAAAATTCGGGGTCTGACGGGTCAATTCCCATTTTCAGCCTCGAAAATGGGAATTGACCCGTCAGACCCCGAATTTTCAGGGCGTATAATTTCTGAATGCTTCCTGCTTTCGAGGCGGTATCCGTTTCCAAGACGTTTCGGCGGTGGTGGTCGCGGCGCGCTGTCCGTGCCCTGGACGATGTGTCGTTCCGCGTGGATCCTGGAACGATATTTGGCTTACTCGGACCGAACGGGGCAGGAAAAACAACTCTGGTCAAACTTGCCCTGACCATTGCCTACCCGGACTCCGGAGAAATCCGGCTGTTGGGTGAACCGAACCGGAACCGATCGATCCTGCGGAGGATTGGTTACCTGCCCGAGAATCCCCGCTTTCCGGCACACCTGACCGCAAGGCAGGTTTTGCGGCTCTATGGAAGCCTGAGCGGCGCTGAGCCCTCGGTCGTCCGCCGCAATTCGGAAGTGTGGCTCGAGCGTCTGGATCTCGGGAAGTGGGCCAATACGAGGGTTTCGAAATTTTCGAAGGGCATGACCGAGCGTCTTGCGTTTGCCCAGGCGCTTGTTCACGATCCCGACTTCATATTCCTCGACGAGCCCACCGACGGACTGGATCCGCTGGGCCGCATGGAAGTGCGAAGTATCTGCCGTGAGCTGGCCGACGCGGGGAAGACGATTTTCATAAACTCGCACATCCTGGCGGAAATCGAAGTGATCTGCGATCGGATAGCCCTGATGAAGAACGGCCGGATCATTGAGGCCGGTACTATTTCGGAGGTGACTGCCGGAACCGTCGGCTATCAACTGGTCGTGCCCGTCGCCGACGGCTTGAATAGCTGGTTACTCGAGAAGAGCGTCACCTTTGCCGCCGTGAACGGGCATTTTCATGTTGAGCTCGGCGATCGTTTCGCCGCGAACAGCCTGATCGACGATCTTCGCGCGAATAACTTCGAGATCGAATCCCTCACCGTCAACAGACGAACGCTCGAATCCGTATTCATTGAGCGGGTCTCGGAGTGAAATTGAATGTTTAGACACGGCGTCTTTCTGGACACATTTCAGGAATCGTTCCGGAACCACATGTTCCTGTTCTTTTTCGTGGTGTCTTCTCTCGTTATTGGTTCCATCGGCCTGGCCTTGAACATGGATATCGTCAACGGCGTCTTTCAGGGCGCGGACATCCTTGGCACGGAGCTCCGGATGGATTCGCGGATGACGCTGGAGCGATTCATCGTGCAAGTCCAGACCGGCCTCGCGATGCTGATTGCGACAATCGGCCTGTTTATCGCCCTGATGGCGACCTCAACGCTGTTCCCCCAGATGCTGTTGAAGGGGAGCGTTGACCTGCTGTTGTGCCGGCCCATTCCGCGATGGCGTCTGATTACGTCACGTTTCCTGGGCGGCGTGTCGATCATGGCGTTTAATGCCGTCTATCTGATGGTTGGAGTCTGGCTCGTCCTGGGCTTGAAGTCCGGCGTCTGGGTCGATGGATTTCCCCTTTCGGCGATTTTGATCATCTTTGCCTTTATCGTATTGTTCTCCGTCGTGATGATGGCAAGCGTGATATCCGAGAACGCGCCGGTGGGCCTGCTTGTGGCGTACACGCTTCTGATGTTCAGCCCGGTCCTGGCGGCGCACGAGCAGATCACGCCGGTACTTTCGAGGGAACTTTACCGCCAGATCTTTCGTTTGCTCTACTGGGTGGTACCGAAAAGCGCTGAGACGATCGGCGCCATGCGGCGTCTGATAATGGACCGGCCGCTGGAGCTGCAATGGGTCGTAGGCACGTCGGCAGCGTTCGCCATCGGTTGTTACATCATCACGATGGTGTATTTCACACGAAAGGATTATTGATATGAAATGGATCCTTGGCTTTTCCGCTATTGCTGTTGTGGTTGGCATGGCCGCTACCATGACCGTTCCGGCGCAGACGATCACGCCGGATGAAGCCACTCTGAAGCTTTTTCCCAGGGAGACGGCCGGCCTGGCTTTCATCGACGTGGCATCATTGCGATCCGCACCCCTTTATGACGAGGCGGTCGCTGCACAGTTCAAAGCCAAGCTTCCTCCCGAAGTGGCGCAGTTCGGCGAGGCCACGGGTTTTGTCGTCGATCGCGACCTGGATCGTGTGACGGTCGCCCGCCTGAAAAACCGCCAGATGGTGGCTGTGGCGCATGCAACGTACGATACCTTCAAGGTTGAGCAGTACCTCAACGACAAGCAGATATCGACGGAAACATACCTCGGCCGCGTCATCTTTCATCCGCGCGGCGAAGGTGGAGTCAGTTTCATCGACAACATGGTGATTGCCGGTCAGACTGACGCAGTGAAGCAGGTCATCGACCGATTGGCCGCCCCGGCGGAAAACGCCCTTCAGAATGCGGACATCGTGAACGCCATCAGGACCGTAGAAGCCGGCAGCCAGGTTTGGGCGGTCGGGGAGTTCGACAGAAGTTTGCTTGGGATCCAGCGTGGCACGCCGCCGCAGATTGGCGAGTTCATCCAGGCGTTGAAGAGTGGAACCTACCAGATGCGCGTGGATTCAGACGTACACGTTGCAGCCACCGGCCAGTTTGCCGACTCCGAGAGTGCGCGCAAGGCGGGCGACCTGTTGCGTGGCCTTGTGGCCGTGGCGAAGTTTCAGGTATCCAGACAGCCCGACATGATCCAGCTTCTGGACGGCGTTCAGGTTCAGCAGAGCGGATTATCGATGATGGTAAACTTTGATGCTTCCGGAGATTTGCTGAAGAAATTGCAGAGCCGCAGGCGTTCAGCGGCGGAATAGAAGAGATCTGGGGACAGACTCCGAATTCCGAAGTACAGGAATTCGGAGTCTGTCCCCAGATCTTTAGGCCCTCGCTCCCCCGCTCATCGAAGCAAGGAAGTCGCCGTTGCTCTTGGACTTGCTCATTTTTTCGAGCAGAAGTTCCATGGCTTCCACTGTCGAGAGAGGATTCAGAACCTTCCGCAGAATCCAGATCCGGTTCAGTTCATCCTTCGGGACAAGCAGTTCTTCCTTGCGCGTTCCGGACCGATTGATATCGATTGCCGGGAAGACGCGTTTGTCGACAAGCTTGCGGTCGAGCCCGATTTCCATGTTGCCCGTACCCTTGAACTCCTCGAAGATGACATCGTCCATGCGGCTTCCGGTATCGATGAGCGCGGTCGCGATGATGGTCAGGCTTCCACCCTCCTCGATGTTCCTTGCCGCGCCGAAGAATCTCTTCGGCCGCTGAAGCGCGTTGGAATCGACGCCACCCGAGAGCACTTTGCCCGACGGCGGCACGATCGTGTTGTACGCGCGCGCCAGACGTGTGATCGAGTCGAGCAGGATGACAACGTCCCGCTTGTGTTCCACAAGGCGTTTGGCTTTTTCGATCACCATCTCGGCAACCTGGACGTGGCGTGAAGCCGGCTCGTCGAAGGTCGAACTGATGACTTCGCCGTTGACCGACCGCTGCATGTCTGTCACTTCTTCCGGACGCTCGTCGATCAGCAACACGATCATTACCACTTCGGGGTGGTTTGCCGTAATTGAGTTCGCGATCGTCTGCAGCAGCATGGTCTTGCCGGTTCGCGGCGGAGCGACAATCAGGCCGCGCTGACCCTTTCCGATCGGCGTGAGCAGATCGAGAACCCGGGCCGACAGATTGTCTTTTGCGCTCGGTGTCTCCAGCTTGAGCCGTTCGTTCGGATACAGCGGAGTCAGGTTGTCGAAGAAGATCTTGTTCCGGGCTTCGTCCGGATGCTCGAAGTTGACGGCCTCAACTTTGATGAGAGCGAAGTAACGCTCGCCATCCTTCGGAGGCCGAACCTGGCCGGATACCGTGTCGCCGGTCCGCAGGTCGAACTTGCGGATCTGCGACGGCGAAACGTAGATGTCGTCCGGTCCTGGCAGGTAGTTGTAGTCCGGGGCCCGGAGGAACCCGAAACCGTCAGGCAGCGTTTCGAGAACGCCTTCACTGAAAATGAAGCCGCTCTTTTCGGTCTGCGCTTGCAGGATTTTGAAAATCAGTTCCTGCTTCCGCATTCCGGAAGCTCCCTGAATGTTTAAGTCTTTGGCGATCTGCGTCAGCGCGGAAATATTCATCTCCTTAAGCTGAGCGATATCCATTGTGGGTGCGCCTTCTGGGCGATCGGAGGCAACGAATTTTTTACTCATAGGTGGGTTTTTCTCAATGTGGGAATTTCTAAATGGCTGCTTCGATCCTGGCCAGGATTTCGTCCTTTCCGAGGTTCGTCACAGCCGAGAACGGGATTATCTCCTTTGTGTTCAAGTTTGCGGCGCCTGTACGGAGCGCCTTGTCTAGCTGGTTTCGCGAAATTTTATCGGCTTTCGTCAAAACAACTATGCTGGGTATCTGGTGATGGTCGAGCCACTTCTTCATCATCGAGTCGGATTCCGTCGGAGCTATTCTGGAGTCTACCAGCATGACAGAAAGTTTCAGCTGCTCCCGATCCCGAAGGTAGTTCTCGATCATCCCACCCCAGGTCTCCTTCACGGCCTTTGAAACCTTTGCGTATCCATAACCGGGCAGATCGACGAAATACATTCCTTCATTAATCAGGAAGAAGTTGATCATCTGCGTCCGCCCAGGAGTTGAACTCGTTCGCGCCAGTCCCCGGGAGTTGGTCAGAGTGTTGAGCAAAGTGGATTTACCGATGTTCGAACGACCACAAAAAGCAATCTCGGGTTTTTGGTCACGGGGAAAGTCATCCGCTTGTTTTGCGCTCTTGACGAACCGGGCGGAATTGATTTTCACGAGTGGCAGTGCGCGAGGACGGAAACTGAAGCTATTGTAGCAGTCTTCAATAGAGTCCGCCTAATGCATTACCGATCCCTGCTGAAGATCCGGATCTTCCCCGACGCCCGGCTGGAACTTCTCAGGGCTTATGCTTTCATCCAGTAGTGGCGTGGGAGCCTTCGTCAGCGCGATCTTCAACACTTCATCCATATTCGCGACGAAGTGAACCGAGAACTCATCCTTAATGTTAGCTGGAATATCCGCCAGATCCTTCTGATTGTCTGCAGGCAGAATGATCGTCTTAATCCCGGCCCGATGTGCAGCCAACATTTTCTCTTTTACGCCTCCGATTGGTAAAACCTTTCCTCGGAGTGTGATCTCTCCCGTCATCGCAACGTCGCAACGAACCGGAATGTGAGTGAGCGCGCTCACAATTGAAGTGGCCATCGTTATTCCTGCTGACGGACCGTCCTTCGGAATGGCGCCCTCGGGAACGTGAATATGGAGATCCAGACGACGGTAGAAATCCTTGGGAATTCCAAACATGTGAGCCCGAGACCGAACGTAACTCATGGCAGCCTGGGCCGATTCTTGCATGACGTCTCCGAGTTTTCCGGTCAGCGTCAGCTTGCCCTTGCCTTCCATCAAGGTCACTTCGATGGCAAGTATTTCGCCGCCCACCTCGGTCCACGCGAGTCCCGTTACAAATCCGACTTCGTTATTTACCTCGTGGCGGTTGGAACGGTACTTCGGAATACCAATGTAGTCAACTACATTTTCTGCATCTACATTGGCCGCCAGCGTCGCTCCGCCCTTCACCACATCTCTCGTTACCTTGCGGCAAATAGAGGAGATCTCCCGCTCGAGATTCCGAACGCCGGCTTCCCGGGTATAGCTCTGGATGATGGTTCGAATGCCTTCTTCGGTGAACGAGAGCTGGCTCGGCTTGAGGCCCGTGTGCTCGATCTGCCTCGGGACGAGGAACCTGCGCGCGATTTCGGTCTTCTCGTATTCCGTGTAGCCGGGCAGGCGGATGATTTCCATGCGGTCCTGCAGCGGCTGCGGAATCGTATGCAGCACGTTTGCCGTTGCGATGAACATTACCTGCGACAAGTCGTATTCCACATCGAGATAATGGTCTTGGAACGTCGAGTTCTGTTCCGGATCGAGAACTTCCAGCAGGGCCGCCGATGGATCCCCACGAAAATCCATGCTCATCTTGTCGACTTCGTCGAGCAGGAAAACCGGGTTGATCGTGCCGGCCTTCTTGATCATCTGAATAATCTGGCCGGGCAGCGCTCCGATGTATGTGCGGCGATGACCACGAATTTCGGCTTCGTCGCGGACGCCGCCCAGGGCGAGCCGCACGAATTTACGGCCGGTCGAACGTGCGATCGACATGCCCAGCGAAGTCTTGCCCACGCCCGGCGGACCGACAAAGCAAAGAATCGATCCCCTGGGTTTCTTTACGAGCTGCCGCACGGCGAGAAACTCGACGATACGGTCCTTGATCCTCTCGAGACCGTAATGGTCTTCGTTCAGGATCTTTTCGGCAGCGTCGATATTCCGGATCTCCCGCGACTTCTTTTTCCATGGCATGGCCAGGAGCCAGTCCAGGTAGTTGCGTGAAACAGTCGACTCCGCAGACATCGGCGGCATCATTTCGAGCCGCTTCAGCTCCTGCATCGCCTTCTCATGAGCATCCTTCGGCATTCCCACGGCTTCGACTTTGTGCCGCAGTTCATCGAGTTCCGATTTTTCGTCCTTCTTGCCGAGTTCTCGCTGAATCGCCTTGATCTTCTCGTTGAGGTAATACTCTTTCTGCGCGCGTTCCATCTGCCGCTTTACGCGGTTCTGGACGGAACGGTCGACGTGGAGTTTTTCAATCTCGATATCGAGAATGTCCGCCAGCCGCTTGCATCGCTCAACCGGATTGAAGATTTCGATCAGTTCCTGCTTCTCCTCGATCGACAACACCATGTTGGCGCAGACAATGTCTCCAAGCCGTCCAAGGTCGTCCACCTTGATGGCCGACAGGACCTGCTCGGCGTTCAGGTTCTGGCTGAGCTTGACGTATTGCTCAAACTGCTGAGAAAGCCTGGCTGCCAGCGTGTCGTAGCCGGTAAAGGATTGATTCCGGAATGGCGACAGGCGAAGCACGCCTTTCCAATAACCGTCCTCTTCGCCCAGTTGAAGGATTCGGGCGCGCTCGATGCCCTCGACGAGCACCTTCGTGTTCCCGTCCGGGAGCCGCAGCGATTGAATGATATTGGAGATGGTTCCGACCTGGTAGATCTCGTTCGGCCGGGGAATGTCGACTGTGGCGTCGTGCTGAGTTGCCAGGAAAATTCTCTTGTCGCCCTGGAGCGCTGCGTCCAGCGCGAGCACCGATGACTCGCGGCCGATGACAAACGGAACCATCATGAAGGGGAAGATAACGACGTCCCGGATGGGTACCATCGGCAGCCTTACTTGTTCGTATTTTTCCTTGGCGCTCATAATTAGAATTCCAGAGTTCGAATTTGCGAATTTCGAAATTCGCAAATTCGAACTTCGAAATCCTTCTATCCGGCCTTTTCAAAAGGCAGTTGAATTTCTTTCTGCTCCACCATCTCCTTCGTGATGGTGAGCTCCCGATGATCCCGATGTTGCGGCAGCTGGTACATCAGGTCCAGCATCAGCTCTTCCAGTATGATTCGAAGTCCCCGGGCGCCAACGTTACGCTTGATCGCGTCCCGGGCAACAGCTTCAAGGGCATCATCCGTGAATCGCAGCTTCACGTTCTCGTACTCAAACAGCTTCTGATACTGCTTGACCAGCGCATTCTTGGGCCGCGTCAGGATGTCCACAAGCGCTGATTGATCCAGATCATGCAGCGTTGCGACTACGGGCACACGGCCCACGAACTCCGGAATCATTCCAAACTTGATCAGGTCTTCCGGTTCGACCTGCTCCAGGAGCGCGGAGCGTGGATTTTCGGATTTGACCTTGATGTCGCCATGGAAACCCATGGTGCTCCGAACCGCCAGCCGCTTCTCGATCATCTTGTCGAGGCCGACAAACGCCCCGCCACAAATGAACAGGATGTTTGAGGTATCGACCTGCGTGAACTCCTGATGAGGATGTTTTCGGCCACCTTGGGGAGGAACATTAGCGACCGTTCCTTCTAACATCTTTAAAAGGGCTTGTTGGACGCCTTCGCCCGATACATCCCGCGTAATCGAGGGGTTTTCGTCCTTGCGGCTGATCTTGTCGATCTCATCTATATAGATGATGCCGGTCTGGGCCCGCTCCACGTCTCCGCCGGCGTTCTGAATGAGCCGGAGGATAATGTTTTCAACGTCTTCGCCGACATATCCGGCTTCGGTGAGCGTTGTCGCATCAACGATCGCAAAGGGAACGCTCAGAAGACGGGCCAGCGTCTGAGCCAGCAGCGTCTTGCCCGTGCCCGTCGGTCCGATCAGCAGGATGTTCGATTTCTGGAGCTCGACTTCGGACTTCTTCCGGGACATCTCGATGCG
>CAMBFR010000082.1 GCA_945865815.1 Candidatus Sulfopaludibacter sp. SbA3 | reverse complement strand
GTTACGGCTCGCGCGTCGCTCTGTCTACGCTTAGTCCGATTCGTTACCTCTTCAGACTCAAGACTCGATTCCCGGTGAGGCGGCTGCACCTCTTGTCGGGGCGGGAATTTCACCCGCTGGAAGCACCAAGTTTGCCCTGGCGCACCGTAATGAAGGTAGATGTTGGCGAGCAAGGGGCTGATCACCTGCCCTTGTCCCGTCCCCGTCTCACTGATCAGCAGCCGCCCATCTTCGATCACTCCAACGTTGATCCATTTCCCAATCAGCCTCAGGATGGCTCCGTCACAGACCCTTTTCTCGATCATCTCCATGAGCAAACTTCTGACGATCGCATCGAAGTATCCAGAAATATCCGCTTCCAGAATGGTCGAAATCGGCCGACGACAAATGATCCGGCCCACTTCGTCCAGCGCGTCCTGTGGTCCCCGGCCTGGCCGGAACCCGTGGCTACAGTTCAGAAAATCCTGCTCGTAGATCGCCTGAAGCAAATCCGCTGCCGCCTTCTGCACGATCTTGTCTTCCAGCGAAGGGATCGAGATCGGCCTTTGCCGTCCGTCCTCCTTCGGGATATAGATCCGGCGCAGGGGCTGCGCGCGATATTGCCCTTGTTTTAAACGATCATGGAGCTCTTGCAGATCCTCCCGAACTTCCACTGCGTATTCCGCATAGGTCACACGGTCCACGCCCGCGCTGGCATCTTTCCGCAGGTTCTTGAATGCCTCGTGCAGCGCTTCCACCGTCAGAAAATGAGCGATCGATGAAAACTTCCGCTCCCGGTCTTCCTTCGCCAGTTCAGCTATTCGGATGCGTTCCGGTGACATGCTTTCTCGATCTCGGAGTATCGTCATGTTTCCCTCATCCGATCCGTTCGTTTGTTCGCCCCTTCCCTCCAATGGGTCCCGTGGCCGCCACTTCTTCCGTGGCCCTGCGGTTCCCCATCTTCAACGGTAATATGGGCTCATAAGATTCCTCTCCATCCATCGCCCGCAGTCTCTGGTTGCCCTCGACCATGAGCTACCTCGCATACATCCGAAGAGACGGAGAGGCTTTCCCAAGTTCCTGGAGAATCCCTTTGAAAACGTGCCTCGGGCTAGAGACTCCGGCGGCTCCTGTGAACCTCGCATACCGGTTCCAGGATGTTGCCTTCGGCCGATTCAAAAGCCTCGGCTTCCGCAATGTCATAAATTTCGGAGCTGAATCCTCGCGGCCCAGTTCCTCGCTGTCTACGCTTCACTTCCGCAGGTCGCCCGACGGAAGGCAAGACTCGCTACCGGCCCGCCCGCTACAGCCTTAGCCGGACTGGACTTTCACCAGTTGGATTCTATCGAAAGGTTTCATCCGCTCACTGGACTCCCCCTCTCCCAAGCTTTGCTTGGCGCGATAAACCGCCTATCCTCTGGTGTGGTGTTTCCTAATTGCCTTTAGAAGCTTAAAAGCGGCAGTGAGAAATGCCTTGTTTTTCAAAATACTGTTGGTGGTACTCCTCGGCGCGGTAGTACGCGGGCGCCGGCGCGATCTCCGTTACAACCGGATTCCTGTGTCGGCCGCTCGCCTCGAGTTTCTCCTTTGAGGCGCGCGCGGCGCTTTCCTGTTCCGGCGTGTGAAAAAAGATGGCGGATCGATACTGTGTTCCGAAGTCGGGTCCCTGCCGATTGAGGGTCGTTGGATCGTGAGTTTCCCAGAACGCCTGAAGCAGGTCGTCGTAAGTGATCAGGGACGGATCGTACTCGATTTCAACAGCCTCCGCGTGGCCCGTGTCACCCGTACAGACGGCCCTGTAGGTGGGATTCTTCAGGTGTCCTCCCGTGTATCCGACAGACGTTGAAGTGACGCCTTTCAACTGACGAAATGCTGCTTCAACTCCCCAGAAGCATCCGGCGGCAAAGGTGGCTTTTTGCATATTGACCTCGACATCATTGTAGCCTAATCTGTGAATCCGTTTTTTGCACCGTGTTGATAACGATGGGTTTGCGGTCTGAACGCAATGCACTGGAAATCACCAGGTGCACGGCGTTCGCGTTTACGAGGAGAGACTCATTTCAATGTGTTCGGGAACGATAAAATGAGTATCGCGCTTTTTCTCAAAGAATTCGCCACGGACCCGAGGGCTACCGGCTCCGTAGCCCCGAGTTCGAGTGCTTTGGCAAAAGAAATTGTCCGGGAACTGCCGCTGAAAAGTTCTCAAACTGTCCTTGAATACGGTTGTGGCACCGGTGCCTTTACCACCGAGATTCTGAATGCCATACCCAGTTCCTGCCAGTTCCTTGGAATCGAATCGAACCTTACCTTTATCCGGCAACTTCGCACGAAATTCCCGAATGTCAGCATTCATCACGGCAGCGTCGCAAACGTTCGAAGCATCTGCGACCAATATGACATCGGGGAGGCCGACTGCATTGTAAGCGGCCTTCCATGGGCAGTATTTCCCCATGAAGCTCAGGTTAAATATTTACAGGAAATGATGCGTGTACTGAAGCCGGGCGGTCAGTTCGTAACCTTCGGCGTTTTAACTGGGCTGCTGTTTCCGGCATCTTATCTTTTTGCCAAAATGCTGCCGGACTATTTCTCCGAAGTGTCCCGAAGCCCCATCGTGTGGCGCAATATCCCTCCCGCTTACATCTACCGATGCCGGCGTTAGAGTGAGACGAGCCAGTTAGTCCTTCGATACAGTCCCTAATAAACGACGGTCGCTTTGCCCGGAACTATCGCGAGGCTCTCAATTCCCCAAGGCAGGTCGAAGGGCTCTTTGAGATCGGCGTCCGGATACCTGGGCGTGACAAACTGAGCGAAGACGGTCTGAATCAGGATATTCGGCACCGGGATGCCGTCCACCCGCACTTCCTCGAGATCGAACTTTCCACGGCCGTTTTCGCCGGCCAGTCTTCCCTTGAGGAACAGGTTGTGCGTTCCGCCAAACAGCGCATCCGCAATGGGATTGCCCGTGCCGCTGGAGTTAAACGTCAATTGCGTGTCGGACGCAATGCTTCCCTCGTCCAGTTGCACATCGATGGAGTCCACTTGTGCGGGAATATCTTCGCGGAGCGCGAACAAGACATAAGACTCGAGCTCGGTCTCCAACAACTCAACCTGGTCGGACCCGGCGGCAGGATCGGCCGCGGCGTGTTTGCCCTTGACCGCATCGATCTTCACCTGAAGTTCTTCGGCGGATTTGGCGGAAACCTCCGCGGGAGCGCCGGCTGAAACTTCCTCTTCGCTGACGGCGCGAACGGCTACGAAGGCTCCCGCGCATAAGAAAGCGATCAGCGCGATTGCGAGAGCAATCCTCAGTCTTGATGGCTGCGCCCTATCGGGTTTGCATTCGCTGCCGCTCATGTTCTTCATGAGCTACCTGATGACGCTGAACGTACGCGACCACCGCGTCTTCTTGAAGAAATTGATTCCGAGATCCGTGAATTGCTGCAAACGTTCTCCGACTGCGGTCCGGGTGTATTCATCGGACTCCGTTTCATACGACCAATAAATGATGAGCGCCTTGCCGACGATGGACTCTCGCGGAACAAAACCCCAATAGCGGCTGTCGGAACTGTTGTCACGGTTATCGCCCATGGCGAAATAGTGGTTGGGCGGAACAATTATCTCTCCGCCTTTCTCGAACTCCTCATACCAATAGGGATCTTCCTCAAGACTGCGATAGACACGTCCGGGATGGGGTTTTGGAGGGAAGAAATCGCGGAAGGGATCCGCGTAGGAACCGGGAGAACTTTTATGAACCTTGTAAGGCTCATTCAGCGGCTCCCCGTTAACAACGACCTGCTGGTCGACGACCTTCAACTTATCGCCCGGCATGCCGATTGCGCGCTTCACGTAGTGCTTGGTCAAATCCTTCGGATATTTGAAGACAATCACGTCGCCGCGATGGACGTCCTTGAAAGGCAGTATTGCGTCCAGCATCGATCCCTGGGAACCGAATACGAACTTGTTGACGAGCAGGTGATCGCCGACAAGAAGATTGTCCTCCATGGATGGAGTCGGAATCTTAAAGGCCTGCACGATGAAGGTCGTGCCGAAAAGGGCAAGAATCACGGTGATGACTAAAGACTCGAAATACTCACGAACGGTTGATTTCTTGTAAGCCGCCGCTTCCGTCATTGAGCCCCTTTCCTCTTCCATGCTCACACTTTTTCGAGCGCTTTCCGCGCCGCGGCCTGTTCGGCCGCCTTCTTTGTGAGTCCCAGTCCGCGAGCGATCCGCTCGCCGCCGACCATCACGTCAACCGTAAACAGTTTCTCGTGGTCAGGCCCGATCTCACTGCTCACGACATATTCCGCGCGGCTCTGTTGCCGCTCCTGGAGCGTTTCCTGGAGAGCGGTCTTGAAATCGGTAAAATGCCGGGTCGAGTCTCCGACATCGCCGATCTGCGGCTCAAAAAATCGCAGCATGAAACGGCGGGCCGCTTCAATGCCGCCATCCAGGTACATGGCGCCCAGGATCGCCTCATAGGCATCCACCAGCAATGCCTGCTTCGTTCGACCGCCTGTCTTCTCTTCTCCCCTTCCAAGATGAAGGTATTCGCCGAGTCGAAGCTGTTCGGCGTATTTCACAAGATTAGCAGAGCTGACCAGGAAACCCTTCAGTTTTGAAAGTTGTCCCTCAGTCAAAGTCGGATGCGCTCGATACAGCAGATCGCTGACAACGAACCCGAGAATCGAATCGCCGAGAAACTCCAGTTGTTCGTTGTCGCCTTGCTCGGGATTCTGCTCGTGCGCATGAGAACTGTGCGTGAGCGCCTGTTGCAGCAGCCGTGAATCGCTGAATTGATAACCGAGATCGCGCTCTAAATCCTCAAGAGTTCTCATAAAAAAAGGCCAGAGTTTCTCACTCTGGCCTTAATCCTGGTACGCCTTGTTACTGGCCGATCTTCTGGCCGGCAGCCTGGATGAACTGATCCATCCCATCGAGCGATTTATTTTTCGCCTGATAGACCTGGGTCAGCAACTCGCGGGCTTGAGCCTCGGCAAAACCCTTCAGGTAAACCGATTTAGCGAGGGCGTCGAGCGCCGGATCCACCTTCTGCTCCCCCACATAAGCGATGCCCAGCCGCATATAAGAAATCGGGTCGTCCTTCTTGGACGCGATAGCCGCCAGATATGACTTCTGCGAATCGCCGAACTTCTTCTGGTGGAGGTACGCCAGGCCAATGGTTTGATTAATGGTGCTGAGGAGACCGGCTTTCTGCGCCGATTCCGGAATCGCGGTTACCTTTTGCAACGCTTGCTTGGCAAGTTCTTCCGCGCGCTTCATTTGAGTTTCCAGCGCTTTTGCTTCCGTGGGAGGCCGCTCCGAAAGGACGCCCGAAAGCGTCAGCAGGGTAAAGAGGTCTTCCGGATCCTGTCCCAACGCCCTCTCGCCGTACTCGATGAGCTTGGGCGCGTCGTTCAGCTGCTGATAGTTATTCATGATGTTCTGGTAGTAGTACATCATGGCCTTCTCGGTATCCGCGGCGAACTTCTTGAATGCGTCCGAATTCTTGTCAATCAGCGGAGGAGCGTTCTTGTCGCGCTTGCGAGGGTCGACTTTTGCGTCCGCGTCCGCTTTGGCAATCATGCCTTCCATGAACTTGATTTCGGCAGCGAGACCGGATTCGGCGGCCGCGATGGCTTCCGGATACTTTCTCTGCTGTCCCAACGCTTCCATGCGAAAGCGATGAATCCAGCCCACCATTTCCGACATCGGATATTTCGCAAGGAAGGCATCCGCCAAAGTGAGCTTGTTCGCCGGAACGGTCTCCTTCGTCAGCGCCTGGAACGCGTCCAATTCAGGCTGGCTGGTGGCCACCGGACCCAGGGGCGCCGCTGCTGCCGCTGCCTGCGCCTGCTCACGGTCATTATTCCTTCTCTGTGCTTGCAGCGCCGTTTGGCCAAGCGCCAAAGTGAGGGCTATCACCGCGAACGTAATACCCTTTTTTGTCATCATTGGGAAAAATCTCCTTATCGGTTTAGTAGGCTCGAAGGACACAAAGATTATTCATCCAGGGCTTTACTGTCAAGGAGGAGATGCACTATCTGCAAGCCTCTCCGTACGCCTTGTCAACGCCTTCGCGCGCGATCGCCTGCGCATTCCTCGTGTTATCGCCCTGTTGGATCGCCTGCCGGTAATATTCGACCGCGCGGTCCCGGTTGCACTCCAGGTCCTCAATCCGGCCAAGGTATATAAACGACCACACCTTCATGGAAGGTTCAGCCGACGGACTCTGAACCGTGCGCTCGAAGTTCTGCTGCGCAATCTCGCTATCGCCTTCCCTGCTGGCAATCAATGCAAGACCGTAAAAGGCGGAACCATTGTTGTTTCCGTAATCGGAAAGGACCTTCTGGAACGCGTCGCGAGCCTTCTCGATGTCGCCGGCGTTGAATGCGGTCTCCGCCTGCCTCAGCAGGTCGCGAACCGGATCCGTGGGAGGCGCAACCGGCGCCTTGGGAGCTTCGGCGCGAAACACCGGTTCCTGCTGGGGAATCGGAATCTGGTTAAACGCCTGCTGGAATCTCTGCTCCTCCTTCTTAACGTCCAGGGCGGCAGCCAGCTCGTCAAAGTATTCCCGGATTCCATCCTCGCGCGTTTCGGCGCCGGTCAAGGCTTCGTAGAAGTACGGCGCCAACAACAGACCGGACCGATAGTGACCGTTGATGCTTTCGAGGGCGCGATCCGGTGGCAAGCGGTCTATCCGTGCTTCGATGGCGCGGATCAGCGACTCGGTGGTCATAATGCGGAAGTCGTTCGAATATGCCGGATTGACGCCCGGCACGCCATTGATCAGCGCCAACAGAGACGCGCCATTCCGGATCTTCGCTACGTCCCGCGTCACCAGGCTATCGAGTTGGAAGTGCAGATAGGTATGCCGGACATCTTCCGGCTGCGGAGCGTTCGTCGGTCCCATCACCACGTAATAGTCGTCCTGGTAGTTCCGCACGTTCACGCTGTTCACCGGCGCCGCAAGCTCCACATAGATGGCGAGGGTCCGCAGCGTGCTTGCCCCAAAAGGTATGTGGAGATAGGCGTCGGTGCGAAGGATCGTTTCGCGGAGCCGCGGTCCAAGGGCGTCGATTACCTGATCATACTGCGACCGCAATTCCGCCCATTTCTGGCTGACGCGCGCCTGCTCGTAGAATTCCCGGGCCAGAGGCGCAAAACCCGCAACACTTCTTGCATCCGGCGGCAGAAGCTCTTCCCGGAACACAACGTTCAACTCGGGCGGGTTCGTCAGCACAACGGCGAGCGATACGTACTTCGCGTACTGAGCTTCGTCGGACTCGGTCCCTTTGCGGCTGGTATAGAAGGCCCTGAGCCGCTGACGCAGGTCCGGATCAATCCCTTCCGCCAGTTTCCGAACCTCCGCCCGGACCGGATGATATTGCGACGCGATTTCCACATCAAAACCGGCGGCATTCAACGCCCCCATCACCGTGAACAGTCTAAGGTCGCTGTCGATAATGACGTTGGATGACTGCGCGGGAGCGGTCCGGACGGCGACCAGAATGAGCGCCAATACCATGAAATGCCTCAAAAACATGCTGCAGATAATACAATGCTTTCATGCAATTCGGCATCTCCACGCAAATTTTTCGCAAGCAGGCCGTGAGTCTCGACGTCCTGGAATCCATCAGGAAAGCGGGCTACGATCGCATCGAGCTCTTCTGCAACCGGCCGCACCTCGACTTTCACAATAAAACGCTCCTGCGGGACATCGGCAGGTGGTTCCGGGAGAACGCCATGCCTGCTCCCTCCATTCACCTTCCGTTCGTCGAACACGTCGGCCCCAGGCAAAAAGTGTGGATTTCACCGCTCGATCCGGACAAGCGGACTCGCGAGGCGGCAATGGATGAAATCAAACGATCTCTCGAACTGGCAGACCAGGTCGGCCCGGAGTACCTGGTGCTGCATTTCGGCAATCCGGGTCAGGAGTTCCACCCCGTGGTATTCGATCATGCTTACGCCCTGATCCGGGTGATCCGCTCCTTCTCGGCGGTTCGCATCATGGTCGAAAACATTCCCAACGAAATATCAACGATCGAGCGCATCAACGAATTCAAGGCTGTCGCCGAAGTACCTGAAATCGGCATTTGTTACGACACCGGACACGGGCATTTGCTGAACCCGGCGGACGGACTCCAGCACATCGACACAACCCACATTCACGATAACAACGGCATTGATGACGAGCACCTCTGGCCGTTCGAAGGCACCATGAACTGGCCCGCCTTCATCGAGAAACTGGTGTTGGCGAACTACAACGGTCCTCTCGTGTTTGAAGCTCGAGGTGAGGATATAAGCAAAGGTGACAGCGTTCGCGAACGCCTGGGAGATCTTTGGAACGCGGCGCAGGATTCAATCGAGGAATTTCGGCTGAAGCACAGTTTGATCCAGAAGCCTCACTGAGGGGGCGAGAGTGTTGCTCGGTCGAACGGCATCACCTTGAATGGCCTGCGCCGCCCGGAGAGTTTAGAACGCCAAATCGTCTGTTTCCAGTCGACGAATGCTAGACCGTGCCAGGACCTTGCGGTATAGTACTTGCCTCAAAGTAAATCACTTAGGACGCTCACTGATGATAAGGATGTCTTCATGAGGCTGCCGGCATTACTGGCAATTTGTGCGTTAGCTCTATCCCTGACGCCGCTGCACGCCGAGAAACACGCGCTGCTCGTCGGCATCAACGATTATCAGTACGCGCGCGACCTGCAGGGTTCCCTCAACGACATCGCACAGATCCGCGAAGTCCTCGTCAAGGAACTCGGGTTTTCGGAAAACCGCATTGAAACGCTCATCGATGCGCAGGCGACGAAGGCCAACATCCTGGCCGCGCTTGCACGCGTGGCCGAGCGCAGCAGAGCCGGCGACTCCTTCTTCTGGTATTACAGCGGACACGGCTTCATGAGCCTGGATGAAGACGGCGACGAGGCGGTGGACGATGCCGAAGACCGCTACGACGAAGTGCTCGTTCCCTTCGACGGCCGTCCATGGCCCCGCGAGCGCGCTACCGACCCCAATCCCACCATGTTGCGCGACGACGAGATTGCCCGCTCGCTGGCCGACCTTACCGGCCGAAAGGTCGTGGTGTTCTTCGACAGCTGCCACTCCGGGTCCGGCACCCGCGCGGTCGGAGACGCCGAAAGCCGCTCGCTCTACGAAGGATATCTCCCGCCCGAAGCGCCAAAGACTCGAGGCATTAAGCGTTCGCGCGAGACTTTGGATCTCAGCGGATCGATGGTCTTTGTTTCAGCCGCGTCGCCGGTGCAAACCGCCTCGGACCTCGGCGAATTCGAGGGACGAAGACACGGCGCATTCACCGCCAGCCTGTTGCGGTCGATTCGAGCCGCGGGGCCGGGATGGCAGCGGACGGTCAGCTGGGAAGGACTGCACCGGCAGATACAGCAGGACATGCTGAGTCACGGTTTCGCCAGCCAGACGCCGACGTTTCGCTCCACCAACGGCCTGGGCAAACGGACCGTGGATCAATTCTTCAATCCCCCGCCGGCCGGCGAGATCGCCGACCTCGAAAGCTCCCGGAAGGCTTTCGCGGTGCAACTCGAAAGCAACAAGTATCAATTCAGGGACGGGGAACTCCTTCAGCTCTTCGTGGAAAGCGAACGCGCGGGCTACCTCTACATTTTTGATGTCGATCCGGCCCAGAAGGTAACGCAACTGTTCCCGAACCGTTTTACGACCGAGAATCGAATTCGAGCCGCGGAAGTCCGCGCAATTCCGGAGCCCGGCAATCGATATCAGTTCCGCGCCGGAGAACCGTGGGGCCGCAGCACCATCACGGCCATCGTGACGGCCGAACCCTGGGTGGAAGCCGATCGTTTGCAACTGCCGACAAACTTCCAACCCATCGCGGAGAATCAGAAGGCCGGATTGCGCGATCAGTTGCGCCGCCTGCAGGACGCCGCAGTCTCCGGAAACTCCGATCCCGGATGGTCGAGCCAGAAGATCGTCCTGGAAATTGTGCCGAAGGATTTTCAACCGCCAGTAGAAGTTGAAGAAGTTGCCGCCGCAGAGCCGTCGGCCCTGCCGGCGCCGCCCGCACTGCCGCCCGCGCCGGTTTCCGCGCCGGCCGCGGCGCGAGGGATCGACGACGCCAACCTGAGCCGCGAAGACCAGACCGACCTCGAGCAACGCAGACCCGAGCTCTTCGCGAAGTTGAAACAGCTTGCGGAGCGATTCTCGCCGGTCTTCTGGCAGGACGTGAGCGGGAATTTCGACAAGGACTTCCGCCCGTGGAAGGACTTCATTGTCCGGTACGATTTCGACACGACGGATCGCGGCCCGAACTGGCCCGAACCGCCGCAGTTCCAGGACGAAAACAAACGCGAGCGCAACCGGTACCTCGATGCGTTGCTCGTTCCGAACGCGGATCTGCAAATGGATAGGACAAGGGAACGAGAAGGCATTCTTTCGATCCGAAACACGAAGACCGGAGAGACATCGCGGCTGGATCTGCGTCCGCACGTGTACTGGAGCGCCCTGACGACACCCACTCATTACTTCCTCCACTATGTCGTATTCCATGCCGAGGACTGGAAAGGAATGATGGGACACACCGGCGACCTCGAAGGAACCACGGTTGTTGTCGATCGGCAGTCCGAGCGCATGGTGGCCGCGTTCACGCTGGCCCACGACGATGTCGAAGTCGTTCGCAGCCTTGACGAGGATCCCGAGCCCAACATCCAGGTGCTCGTGGACCCGTCACTGGAAGCGCGAGGCCTCATCGACGAGGATGACGGGCGCGCGATCGAGGGCAGCCTGACCATGGAAGCCGGGCGCGACGGCGAGCCGGCCGCGAAAGAACATCAGGATATCTACATTGAAACGAAAGGACATGGCGAGTACGGGCCTAAGAAAATCAAGCCGTCCCGGTACATCGTTTACGCGAATTACCTCGATAATTCGACGTTCACAGTGCCCTCTTTCGATAAAGCCCAGTATCCGTTGACCGATAAGTTTGATCAGGTGTCGAGCAAACACCGATATGAACTTGTGTACATTGGCTCCAGCACAACGAAAGAACAGACTTTATGGGGTGAGTATCGAGGTCTGGGACGGTTTGGCGGCGGAGTGAATCCGCCGTGGAACTGGCGCGACAACCTTTTCTTCAAGACGGGCTGGTGGCGAGACCCGCTGCGCGTCAAGAAGATCGGCGATCCACGTTACCTTATTAATCCATATCTGGAGACGAAGAGATGAGCGGCTGCGAATGCAAGCCCGATAGGGCGCAGCCATCAGGAAGATGAGGTGGAAGATGTCCAGAATACAGGCTTGCCTGCTTGTGACGCTGCTGACGGTTTGCGGGACTGCCCTGCTTGCCCAGCAGACGAGGAGTTTCACAGTCGAAGAAAAACCCGCGGAGATACTCGGGAAGCAGGCGGGGATTGGCGAGCGTTACGCCTTGCTCGTCGGCATCAGCAAGTACGCAAACAGCACGATTGACCTGAATTTTGCGGCAGACGATGCCACGGCCCTGCAAAAGCTCCTGCTCGACCCCGAGGTCGGCGCCTTCAACCCGGACAATGTCCGCCTGCTCATCAACGAACAAGCCACGCGCCGGAACGTCATGAGCGCCCTGAACACATGGCTCGGAGCTCGTGTGCGTCCTGAAGACAGCGTTCTCATTTTCTATTCCGGACATGGTGCTTTAGGACCTGGACAGGACGCTTACTGGGTGACGCACGATGCCGATGTCGAAGATCTTTTTTCTTCCGCCCTCGGCAACAAGGAAATTTCCAGACTGATCGCACAGCTTCCGGCAAAGCGGAAACTCACGCTGATCGACTCCTGCTTCAGTGAAGCCACGGCCAAGAGCTTCAAGGCTCTCGTTCCCGCCGATGTCTTCCAGGAATTCAAGGGAGAAGGCGTTGTCACGATCACCGCGTCTACCGGACAGGAAAAGTCGGTCGAAGTGGGCGGGCATGGCGCATTCACGTTTCACCTGCTCGACGCGCTGCAAGGCAAGGCCGACGGCAACAGCAACGGAGTCGTGGAACTCGACGAAGTCTGGAACTACCTCAGCGACAGGGTCCAGAAAACGGCCGCGGACGCCGGCAATCGCCAGACTCCGGTTTTCCTGGCCGATCGTCTCGAGCACGGATTCCCTCTGACGATCAATCCCGCAAAGGCGGCGGGCGCAACCCTGACGCTGCTGAAGCAGATGTATTCGGATGGGAAGATCTCGGTCGATGAAATCGGAGAAGCCGAGAGGCTCTTCACGCAGCGCGATGGAAATCCCGAACTGCGAAAGTTGTACCTGGACATGGCGAACAATGTATTGACGCCTGTCTATTTCCGCCAGCTTCGCCAGCTCGTTGCCGCCAATGCGGGAACGACAGCTTCAGCACCCGCGGCGGGGCCATCCGCGGATGAACTGGCGGCGCAGCGCGCCGCTCGGGAAGCCGAAGAGCGGCAACGCATGGCCGAGAACATGGCATATGAGATCGCTAAGGCCAGTGATACCGAAAGAGGATACGAGCAGTATCTGGTCCAGTTTCCCGCCGGCCCGCGAGTAGCAGAGTCACGGCGCCGGCTGACAGAGCTTCAGGAAATCGCACAGAAGGCGAAAATGGAGCCGGCGGCCTACATTGTGGCCGAGTCGCAGAACACCGAAGAAGGATGGGGAAACTTCATCAAACAATTCCCCACAAGCCAACTGGCTGTGATCGCAACGAGCCGGCTGGACAATCTCATAAAACTGAATCGCGAAAAAGAGAACACGCTCTACACGGCCGCGCTCGAGAAGAACATGCCCGAGGACTGGGATCGGTATATCAAGGATTACCCGGCCGGACGGTTCGTCGAAGAGGCGATGCGGAAGAGAACCGACGCTGTCCGCCGCGTCGAGGAAGAAAACATGTACAAGGCGGCTCGGGCCGCCGACAGCCTCGATAGCTGGAAGGCATACGCCGATAAATATCCGGCTGGCGCGTACCTCGCCGATGCCAGGCGGCGCGTGGATCAGCTGACGTGGCTGGCGTTCGCCGATGTCAAAGCCGTGCCGGCGGGATCGTTCGTAATGGGCAACGAAAAAGGCGACGGTGACGAGAAGCCCCAGCACCGCGTGGATCTGGACGCTTTCATGATTGGAAGGTCCGAAGTCACGAATGCCCAGTTCCTGAAATTTGTCGAAGAGACCCGGCGCCCGGCGCCGCGAGACCCGGACTTTGTGAAGAACTACATGGCCACGCATCCGGATCTCCCGGTTGTGAACGTCACATACGCCGATGCACTGGCCTTCTGCCAATGGCTCAGCCAGAAGACCGGCGCGACCGCCCGCCTGCCATCCGAAGCCGAATGGGAGTATGCGGCGCGTAGTGGTCACGACAACTACCTGTTCCCGTGGGCAAGCGGAGACGCCAAGACCAGGGCGCGATACAGCGATAACGATCCATCGGGAGTAAAGACCGTGGCGCGTGACGCGTTCCCGGCGAACGAATTCGGCTTGTTCAATATGGCCGGAAACGTGGCGGAGTGGGTGCTGGACTACTATTCCGAAAATTCCTACAGGGCTCCCGCGCAGAAAAATCCGATGGGACCCGCTGCCGGCAAAGAGCGAGTTTTTCGCGGCGGCCACTTCCAGAGTGGTGAAGACGAACTCCGCGTCGCTCGCCGCTCACGGATGGAACCGATCAAGGCCGAAGGGTATCTCGGTTTCCGCGTTGTGGTGAAGTAGGAAGTGGGAACCCTCATCCGGCCCTTCGGGCCACCTTCTCCCCGAGGGAGAAGGACTATCTGGCAGGCTGGTCCCTCTCCCTCCGGGAGAGGGTGCCGCGAAGCGGCGGGTAAGGGCTTGAGGCTGGTTCTCATTCTAGCCCTGGCTCTTACTCTCCTCGCACCGCTCGCCCACGCCCAGACTCCCAACGCCATCCGCTTCCGCTGGGCATTCGGCGCCCTCGAGGGGCCACGCGACAACCCGCGGCTGATTTCCATCCGCCAGGACACTCCGCTTCGCTCCGGCGACCGCATCAAGTTCATGGTGGAGCTCGATCAGCCTTCGTTCGTCTACCTGCTTCACCACGACCCCAGGAACGAAATCAGCCTCTTGTTCCCTGCCGATCTGCGGCAGACTGTCCGGACCGGGCAGAGGCAGTACGTTCCTGCGGGCGACGAATGGCTCGAGTTCGATCAAACCACCGGGCGTGAGACGTTCTACCTTCTCGCCTCGGTACAACGCCTCACCAGCATCGAGTCCATCATCAACCGATATAACAACGCCGCGCCGGGAGGACGGACCGCTATTTCCGCCGAAATAGTCGCCGAGATCCGGCGCCTGCGCGACCAGAACCGCAACTTCTCCGCCCAGGCCGAACGTCCCGTCAGCATCGGCGGGAATGTTCGTGGCATCGACGAGGCACCGGCGCGCAGACTGCCCGATGTGGCCACTATTGCCGTGGAAATTGCCGCGGGCCAGTTCTATGCCAGGACATTTACGATCGAGCACCGCTAAGAAGGCTGGCCGCGGCGGCGTGAAGATCCCGCTGTTGCTGCTTGCAGCTTCGTTTGCGCTGGCTTACCTGCTGTTTCTTTTATTGCCTGACGTTTTCGACTCCTGGAACTCCCAGGCTTTCGATCAACTCTTCCGGATTCGTAGCCGCAATGCGGCCCTCCAGCCGTCGTACGACAACACGATCGTTCACCTCGACCTCAACAACACCAGCCTGCAAGACCTGTCGGAGTTCTACCTCGACCGCTCCCATTACGCGAAAGTAACCCGCAACCTTCAGGAAATGAGGGTCGCTGCGCAGGTCTACGACTTCATATTTGCTTTCCCTCAGGATCCCGCCAAAGACAAGGAAATGGCGGAAGCCGCGGCAGCGGCGGGTAATGCTTACTTTGGCGTGGCGTTCGGATTGTCCGGTTCTCAGGAGAGCACTTACCGGGATCCCGCTGTCGAGGAATACCTACGAATGACCAGCTGGCGGATTCGAGTCGAAGGCGATGCGGACAGCCTGCCAATCGGAACCAATCCCCTGCCGACGTTTCATGAGCTGGCCGACGCGGCGCGCGGATTAGGCACGCTGAACGTGCAGCCGGATCCGGATGGCGTGATTCGACGCTTCCCCATGCTGGTGCGATATAACGGCGCTTTCTATCCCAGTCTTCCATTGAGAGTGATAGCGGAATATCTGGATGTAGCTCCGGATCGAGTCGTGTTGCAGGCCGGAAGGTCTATTACGCTTCAAAGAGCGCACCGGCCGGGTGAAGAGGCTCACGACATCTCGATCCCGATCGACGCGGGCGGAAATTTCAGAATCAACTTTATCGGCGCATGGGACCGGATGACGCACTACAACTTTTCCGATGTTTATCGCGCGTCCGACGATCGCGATGAGCTGGAGTTATTCGGGAAGGAGATGGCGGGCAAGATCGTGACTGTCGCCGACGTGTCGGCAAACTCACGTGACGTCGGCCCGGTGCCGACGGACGGCAATTTTCCGCTGAGCGGACTGCTTTCGAACGTCATGCACAACATCCTGACCGGATCGTTCCTAAGGGAACTGTCGTTCGTTGAGATGCTGGTTGTCGAGCTGGGGTTGCTCGCGACCGTCTTTGCGCTGTCGCTGAAACTTTCCCCGGTTCAGTTTTCGCTGGGAGTGGCGGGGCTGGCCGTCGCTTACCTGGCCGTTTCCGCGGCGGCATTTTTCTACTTCCAGGCTGTGTTCAAGATCGTACGCCCGATGTTGATGCTGTCGTTCGCGCTGACATCCAATGTCGCTTACCGCTACATTGTCGAAGAACGCAACAAGGCCTTCCTGCGACGGACGTTCGAAGCGTATTTTCCGCCGGCCGTGGTCGAAAGGATCATGGAGAATCCGGAGCTCATTACCACCGGGGAACGCAAGGAATTGACCATCATGTTCAGCGATATCGCCGGCTTCACCCGTATGTCGTCTACGATGGCTCCCGACCGAATCCAGACGATCTTGAATGAGTATTTCGAAGCGATGGTGGACATCGCGTTCCGTTATGACGGAACTGTGGACAAGTTCATGGGTGACGGACTGATGGTGTTCTTCGGAGACCCCGTGCCTCACGAGGATCACGCGTTGCGATGTGTGCGCATGGCGATCGATATGCAGCTCAAGATGCGGGAGCTCGCCCAATCATGGCTGGCGAAGGGTGAGACGCCTCTGAAACTCCGCATCGGGATCAACAGCGGAGTGGTGGTTGTGGGAAACATGGGCTCCGCCCGCCGCCTTTCGTATACGGCGCTGGGTGCGGACGTGAACCTGGCTCAGCGGCTCGAATCGAATGCTCCGCTGGGCGGAATCCTGATATCGCAGCGTACGCGGGACCTCCTTGGTGGTGAGATCCCCACCCGCGCGATCGGAAAGATCAAAGTCAAAGGCCTGGACGAACCCATCGACGCGTTTGAAGTGCCGGTCGGCTAGTGTGGTGTTTCCTAATTGCCTTTACCGTTGTTCCGAGCGCAACGGCGCCGGATTCTAGGAGCGACGAGGGAGCAATGCTCATTCATTGTGACCGAGGAGCGACAACGAAGACGGCACCGTTCCGCCGGAAGAACGGTAAAGGCAATTGGGAAACACCACACCAATCTCTACCGGCGACGCCGCTGATTTCGGCTACGGGGGTTGGAACCCGGGGCGCCTTGCTGAGGCGATTCGGGCGGGTTCGGGGGCTGCGGCACAGGCGAGTGCAGCGTCTGCTGGTAATAGTCATCCAGAAGCATCGCTATGATGGCGGACTCGTCTTCGCTCTCGGCGAAGCTCCGGCCGAGGGGCACGAAACGCTGGCTCCTCTCAACCTGAAGGTTATCCCTTGACCGAAGCCGCGCTTCGAGAAGCGCCGTCACGCGCTCGGCCACAATCTGTTCGACGTCGGCATCCGTCGGTACAGGACGCTCCTGCATATCGATGTTGAAGCGTTTGGCGATGCGAAGGAGCTCCATCCTCTCGAGCTCGGTCACTAGTGACATGGCAACCCCCGACGCCCCCGCTCTTCCCGTGCGGCCGGCTCTGTGCACATATGCTTCAGGATCTTCAGGCGATTCGAACTGGATCACGTGCGACAGATCCGGAATGTCGAGGCCCCGGGCCGCAACGTCGGTCGCCACGAGAAACCGCAGATTCCGTTGCCGAACCTTTTCCAGAATGCGCTCACGATCCCGCTGTGCAAGGTCGGCGCTGATTTCGTCCGCATCGTATCCGAATCGCTTCAACACCACCGAAACGTAATGAACCTTGACCTTGGTGTTGCAGAAAATAATGGCGGAGGCGGGATTCTCGATCTCGATGATGCGGATCAGGGCGCGATCCTTATCGGTTCCAGGCATGGTGTAGAAGACGTGCTCGGTATCGGCGACATGAACCTGGTCGCCGCTCAACGTGATGAACTCCGGCTCACGAATGAAGTCGCGAGCGGTTTGAATAACCGATGTCGGAAAGGTTGCCGAGAACATGCAGGCGTTGAAAGCGCGCCGGGGCAGGTAACTCTGAATCTCCTTCATGTCCGGGTAAAAGCCCATCGACAACATGCGGTCGGCTTCATCGAAGATGAGCATCTGGATGCCATCCAACGACAACGTACCCCGGATCAGGTGGTCCAGAATGCGGCCCGGCGTGCCAACCACGATGTGAGCGCCTTGCCGGAGCGCCGATATCTGCGGCCCGTAGCCGACGCCGCCGTACACCGCGACTGTCCGCAAACCCGAATCGGCGCACATCACTTCGGCTTGTTGCCAAACTTGCCTTGCGAGTTCGCGCGTGGGAACGAGCACGAGCGCCTGACAGTGCTGCCGGGCCGGATCGAGCCGCTCCAGCATAGGCAGCAGAAAGGCGCCGGTCTTGCCGCTTCCCGTCCGCGCCTGGATCAGCATGCCGCGGCCGGCCAGCACGTAGGGTATCCCGCGCGCCTGCACGGGCATGAGTGTGGTCCAGCCCGCGCGAGAGGCAGCTTCACGCAATCGCGGCGGCAGTTGTTCCAAAGTGACGTCAGGCAGGGGATTTTTGGGTTCTGCGTTTGTGGAATTGTTCAAGCGTTTCTCTGCGATTCCTTTCCTTCACTCAGTCTCGCCGCGTTACTGCAAAAAATATCACGCCGACGACGTTTTCAGTAGGGACAATTCTGGTTATGCCGACCCGCGCACCATCAACCGCGCGTGAGAATCTTGGACTTGGCTCAACGGCCCACGTAGACTTGTCCGGCCACTATAAGAACACAACTCTTCATGAGGATGAAAGGCAGGTAGATATGCAGACAGTAATTGCCCGAATGGCGCTTATTTCAATATTGGTCGCGGCTGTCGCCGTCACCGGCGCGTTTGCTCAGAACCTCCCGGGCGGAAGGGCGGAAGTAGTCTACAAGGACATCAAAGTGATGCAGGGGACGGCGGCGGACCACTTGATTCCGAGCATGCAGCATTTTGAGGCGGCCCTCGGCGTCACGTGCGTCCATTGCCACCTGGCTGATCGCGCCGCAAGCACTCCAATGAAGGAGACCACGCGCCGGATGATGACGATGGTGAAGGCCATCAATGCGAGCACCTTCAATGGCGCGAAGGAAGTTACCTGCAATTCGTGCCATCGTGGAGCGACGGAACCGGAGGCGAATCCGGAACTCGCGACTGAGAATTACAAGCCGTGGTCGCCCGACGGCGCCAATGGCGTTCCGGACCTTCCTCCGGTCGCCGGCCCCCCGGCCGCTCAACTTATCGACAATTACCTGAAGACGCAGGGCGGAGAAGCCGGACTCGCAAAGATCACGAGCCGCGTCGTGAAGTACACGGCCACAAACAGTGTCGGCGGAGTGGCGAACATGGAACTGATCTCCAAGGGAGACAGCAGCGTGTCCATTACACGCGGCAACAACGGCGACGCCGTCATCGGTCATGCCGGCAACAACTCCTGGCAGGGCGCGGCGAATGGCGCCGTCCGCGATGGACGGGAGTACGAATTCGATGAGCTGAGACTCCAGGATCCGCTCTATATCGCCACCCACTTGAAAACGATGCTCACCAACGTCGAGACCCGGCGGCAGAGAATAGGCGATCAGGAGGTCTATCAGCTTCGCGGAACGGCGTTTGGCCGCGTGCCTGTGCGGCTTTCCTTCAATCCGAACTCGGGAAATCTTCTTCGCCTCGTTTACCTTCTCGACAACGTATACGGACAGAACGTCGTACGGATCGACTATTCCGATATCCGGAATGTGCAGGGCGCTGCGTTCCCTTTCACATGGACGATCGCTCGCACACTCGGCTTTCAAACCGTGAAAGTCCAGTCGGTCCAGCAGAACGTTCCCGTGGAGGTCGTGCGGCCGACTCCCCCGCCCGCCAGACCGTAACAACGCGTGCTGTTTCGGAGATCTGGGGACAGACTCCGAATTCCGAGGTTCAGGAATTCGGAGTCTG
>CAMBFR010000081.1 GCA_945865815.1 Candidatus Sulfopaludibacter sp. SbA3 | reverse complement strand
GGGGCTTCAGCCCCGCGCCCACAGCGTGCCTCCACATTCAGCGCCATTTTGAACGAAACCGCCGACGTGATCTGATCCGGTCTTGCAAGAAATCTTGTGGATGCCTTACCATGAAGTAAGGAATAGCGATTATGTAAGGAGTTCATATGCCGGTGTCGACACTGACAAGCAAGGGGCAGACCACGATTCCCAAGGAAGTTCGAGACTATCTCCGTCTTAACTCAGGCGATCAGATCGATTTTGTGATTCAGGCCGACGGTTCCGTCGTTCTACGTCCCGCAACGCTTCAAGTCAAGGAACTGAAAGGTATCCTGCACCGAAAGGGAATGAAACCGGTATCGATCGATTCCATGAATGAGGCGCTGCGGAGGCGCTTCGGAAAGAGCCGATGAAGGCGCGATGAAAGCACTATGAAAGCGATCGATACGAATGTGATTGTCCGCTACCTCGTGCAGGATGATCCCGCTCAGGCTCGGAAGGCCGCATCGTTCATTGAGGACGAGGCGGAGACCGGCAATCAGATCCTCATCAGCAATGCCGTCCTATGCGTAATGGTCTGGGTCCTGGATGCAGCTTACGGGTATTCAAGGAAAGAGATCGATACAACGCTGGAAAAGCTGCTGCTAACGGGAACATTTCGGTTCGAAGCCAAAGATGTTGTGTGGGCTGCCCTGAATGACTACCGATCGGCCGGCGTGGATTTTGCGGATTGTCTTATCGGACGGATTCACCACTCGCTGGGAGCCGAGGTCACCACGACCTTTGATCTCGCGCTTCGAAAGCTTTCCACATTCAAGCTGTTATAGTTCCTCCACTGGACGCTCTGAGAAGCCGATCCCGCCTCCGCTCGTGTTAAATTAACCGGATGTTCAAGCCGATCTCGGACAAGGTGAGTCTGCCCGACCTCGAAAAGCAGATCCTCGACCACTGGAAAACCAACGATCTCTTCAAGAAGAGTGTCGAATCCCGCAAAAACGCCCCGGACTACACGTTTTACGAAGGCCCGCCAACCGCCAACGGCCGTCCAGGCATTCACCATGTTTTCTCGCGAACCATCAAAGACCTTGTATGCCGGTACAAGACCATGCGCGGCTTCCAGGTTCACCGCAAGGCCGGCTGGGACACGCACGGCCTGCCGGTGGAGATCGAAGTCGAAAAGAAGCTCGGGCTGAAACACAAGGGCGAGATCGAAACCTACGGCGTGGCGAAGTTCAACGCCGAATGCCGCAAATCGGTTTTCGAATACAAGGGGATGTGGGAAGACCTCACGTCGCGGATGGGCTACTGGCTCGACATGGAGCATCCCTACATCACGTGCGAAAACGAGTACATCGAGTCGGTGTGGTGGGCGCTGGACCGCTACTTCAAGGAAGGCCTCATCTACCAGGGCTTCAAGATCCAACTCTATTGCCCGCGGTGCGGCACGCCTTTGTCGACGCACGAAGTCTCGCTCGGATACCGCGACACGCAGGACCCCTCCGTCTACGTCAAGGCCAGGGTCAAAAACGAAGAGAACACCTACTTCCTCGTTTGGACGACGACCCCATGGACGCTGATCTCCAATGTCGCGCTCGCGGTGGGCGCGGATGTCGAGTACGTCAAGGTCCGCTACAAGGATGAGTTCCTGATCCTGGCGAAAGAGCGTCTTTCCGTCATGCCCGAAGGCGCCGAAGTGGTCGAGAGCATGCGAGGCAGCGACCTTGCCGGTAAAGAATATGAGCGGTGGTTCAGCTACTTCCCTGTCGATGTGAAAGCGTGGTACGTGATCACCGGTGACTTCGTCACTACGACGGATGGCTCCGGCATCGTCCATATGGCTCCAGCATATGGAGAGGACGATTACCAGGCCTCGAAGAAGCACGGCCTCCCGATGATCCAGGCCCTCGACACCCGAGGACAATTCCTGGGAGAAGCCGGCCCTTACGCAGGCAAGTTCTTTAAGGCCGCTGATCCCGAGATCACCGCCGACCTGAAGTCGCGCGGCCTGCTCCTCAAGAAGGAAACCTACACGCACAGCTACCCGCACTGCTGGCGCTGCGAAACGCCCCTGCTCTACTACGCGCGCAAATCCTGGTACATCCGCACCACCGACTACGCGCCCAGCATGATTGCCTACAACAAGCAGATCCACTGGTATCCGCCCGAGACCGGCGAAGGACGATTCGGCAACTGGCTCGAAGAAAACAAGGACTGGGCGATTTCACGCGACCGCTACTGGGGCACGCCGATCCCGATCTGGGTGTGTCAGCAATGCGAGGCAAAACGCTCCATCGGCAGCGTCGAAGAACTCCGCAAAGAGGGCGCCACCCTGCGCGAGCCCATGGACCTCCACAAACCCTATATCGACGAAGTCGTCTTGAAGTGCCAGTGTGGCGGCGACATGCGGCGAATTCCGGAACTGGTGGATGTGTGGTTCGACTCGGGTTCCATGCCTTTCGCCCAGTGGCACTATCCATTCGAGAATCAGGACACGTTCAAGCACTCCTTCCCTGCCGATTTCATTTCCGAAGGCGTGGACCAGACCCGCGGATGGTTCTACACGCTGCACGCGATCAGCTCATTTCTGTTCAAGGAACCGTGTTTCAGGAATCTGATCGTCAACGACATGGTCCTGGACAAGAACGGCCAGAAGATGTCGAAGACCCGCGGCAACGCGGTCGATCCGTTTGAGGTCATCGGCAAGTACGGCGCCGACACCGTGCGATGGTTCCTCATCTCGTCGAGCCCGCCATGGAAGCCGAAACTCTTCGACATGGATGCCGTCGCCGACGTCCAGCGAAAGTACTTCAGTACGCTCTTGAACACGTTCGCGTTCTTTTCGCTCTACGCCAACATCGACCGGTTCGACCACAGCGAGCCTGACGTGCCGATCGCTGAGCGGCCCGATATCGATCGATGGATTCTCTCGCTGCTGAACAGCACGATTCGCGATTACCTCGACGCCATGGAGTCTTACGACCCCACACGCGCTGCGCGCCTGGTGAGCCACTTCACCACAGAGCAGCTTTCGAACTGGTACGTGCGCCGCAATCGTCGCCGGTTCTGGAAGAGCGAGCCGGGCCGGGACAAAACGGCCGCCTACCAGACGCTTTTCGAAGCCATCACCGCAATCGTCAAGATGACGGCGCCGATTGCGCCATTCCTTGCAGACGAGATCTATCGAACGCTGATGGACGCCACTCATCGGGAAGCCTGGGAGTCGGTTCACATGGCCCCGATGGTCGAGAGCCGGAAGGACCTGATCGACGAGGAATTGGAACGCCGCATGGACGTGGCGCAGAAGATCGTCAGCCTTGTCCGCGCGATGCGCGCGAAAACGAATCTGAAAGTCCGGCAGCCGCTTTCACGCATCGCGGTTCCGGCAGCCGCCGGCGTGCGGCGCCTGATCGAACAGATGAACGACGTGATTCTCGAAGAAGTGAACGTGAAGGCCATCGAGTTCGTGGACGAGTCGTCGCCGATCGTCAGCAAGACCGCGAGTCCTAACTTCAAGCAGCTTGGCCCCAAATTCGGCAAGCAGGTGAACGCTGTCGCGAAACGCATCCGCGAAATGTCTTCTGCTGAAGTTGTACAACTCGATCGGGACGGCACTTTCGCAATGGAAGTCAATGGAACAGGAATCACTGTTTCGAAAGAGGACGTCACAATCAGCGCTCAAAGCATGGAGGGCTGGCTTGTCGAGTCCGGCGACGGACTGACTGTCGCGCTCGATACCACACTCACGCCGGAACTCCTCAACGAAGGCCTCGCTCGTGAGTTCGTGAACCGCGTTCAGAACATGCGGAAGGACGCCGGCCTGGAAGTCACCGACCGCATTCGCATCCATTTTGAAGCCCCGCAGCGCGTCTCCGACGCGGTTGGGGCCATGACCGAATACGTCAAATCCGAGACCCTCGCCACACAGGTCCTTTCCGGGCGCGACGGCGCCGAGCACTGGACCCAATCGGAAATCGACGGCGAAACCTGCAACATCGGCATTTCAAAGGCGTAGCCCGGCAATAATTTGATGCCTGGGGCGACTGCCGGTCGCGGGTCAATCCGGGACAATGCGAAATCGGCGATTACGTCCGAATCGATAGATTGAAAAGTCGCGGCGCTCGAGGGTAAATACGGTATCAATGTCTTCACGTTCCGCCAGATAGGCCAGGGAAGCGCCTGCAACCTGCGCGTGGAGTTTCCGGTACTTCCTGAGAAAAGTCATGATCCACGGTATTGCCTCGTCTCCCATGGGCAGAATCGTAATGATCCCCGCGTTGACCCACGTCATCATCTGTTGAACGGCCGGCTCGCTGCCGCGCAGCAGCCAGCCGGCTTCGGTGATGACCGGCCAGGATGTCAGTAAGGGAGGAACGAGCGAATGGAGTTGTTCAGAACACTGGCGGTGCCGGAAATCATCGCGCGCGAGCAGCGCGACGAGTGGTCCGGTGTCCAGAAGAACGCGTGCTGGCATCGTGGCCAAATCCTTCGAAGTATTTCCTGCTTGTACTCAAGTCCGGCGGCAGTCCTTTAGCGGTCCCGATTCCACCGATGCGCTGTAATGCCTCATAGGCTGTTTCAGCATCTCTTGAAAGATGTGCCGCCAAAGCTTCTCTTACAATCTGCGATTCATCCTTGTCTTCGACTCGCGCGCGCCGTTCGAGTCTTCCCCACGTCTCTTCATCGACGCGCGCGGACAATCTGTAAGTCTTCATGTCTGACACTTTAGCAATTCGTGTCGGACACCGTCAATTGTGAATTCCCGGGATCAATCTGCATTCAATCTTTGGACATCGTCAACGGTTGCACGTACACTTTGGGCGACATTCAGGAAAAACACGACTATGGTATCGGTTTTGAGGAGGAGTCCGACCTTGCGAAACGTAACCATCCCTTTAGGCACTCTAGTCATTATCGTCGCCGCCACTCTCATGATTTCCGCCACGCCGGCCATGAGCCAGACGCCGGCCTACAAGGCGCCACGAACGGCGGACGGCAAACCCAACCTGAACGGTATCTGGCAGGCGTTCAACGACGCTAACTGGGACATCGAGGCTCACGCCGCGGCGCCAGGGCCGATTCCCATAACCGGCGCGATCGGTGCAACTCCGCCGGGACCAGGCGTGGTCGAGGGTGGCGCAATTCCCTATCAGGCATGGGCCCTGGATAAAAAGAAGGAGAACTACAAAAACCGCCTGTCGCTCGACCCCGAGGTGAAGTGCTACCTGCCCGGCGTGCCGCGAGCCGCTTATATGCCCCAGCCATTTCAGATTTTCCAGACTTCAAAGGATCTTCTGATCGCTTATCAGTACGCAGGCGCCGTCCGCACAATCTACATGAACAATCCGGGCTCCGCTCCGGCGGATTCATGGATGGGCTGGTCTGTTGGCCGCTGGGAAGGGGACACGCTGGTCATCGATGTGACCAGCCTCGGCGAGGATACCTGGTTCGACAGGGCTGGAAACTTTCATAGCGATGCCCTGCATGTGGTTGAACGCTACACGCCGATCAGCGCCGACCATCTTCTTTATGAGGCCACCATCGAGGATTCGAAGGTCTTCACGCGTCCGTGGAAGATCAGCATGCCTCTATATCGGCGCGTGGAAAAGAATGCCCGGTTGATGGAATTCAAATGTGTCGAGTTTGTGGAAGAGTTGATGTATGGACATCTCCGCAAACAGCCAGCGAAGTGATGAGCGGCTGCGAATGCAAGCCCGATAGGGCGCAGCCAATAAGTGACGGAGGTTAAGATGAGCCATCGATGTTTTGTTTCCATTGCGGCTTTGACCGTAATAATGACGGCGGCGCTGGTGGTATCGATTCCTGCCGCAGCCCAGGCGCCGACGGCAAAGTGGACTTCGCCGCGCACGCCCGACGGCAAACCCGATCTTCAGGGAATATGGAGCTTCGCGACTCTTACACCCCTGGAGCGGCCGCCAGAACTCGCAGGAAAAGAATTCTTCACCCAACAGGAAGTCGTGGACTATGAGAAGCGAAGGCTCACAGAAATGAATATGGATCGCCGCGATGGCGGAGCCGAAGCGGACGTGACGCGTGCGTACAATGACTTCTGGTGGGATCGTGGAACGAAAGCGGTGGTGACTCGTCGAACATCGCTGATCGTTGATCCGCCGGATGGCAAGATTCCTTCTCTGACGCCGGCAGCCCAGAAAAGAGTGGCCGACCGCGCTGAAGCCAGAAGGTTGCGCCCTGCCGACGGCCCGGAGGATCGCTCGCTCGGCGAACGCTGCCTTCTATTCGGAGCCGGCGGTGCGCCAATGGTTCCCACGGCATACAACAACAATGCCTATTTGTTCCAGACTCCGGACCACGTCGTGATCGTCAACGAGATGATTCATGATGCGCGCATCATTCCCCTGGACGGGCGACAGGGACTTCCCCCAAATGTCCGCCAGTTGCTGGGCAACTCGCGCGGCCATTGGGAGGGCGACACGTTGGTCGTCGAGACAACCGGTTTCACCGGCAAATCGGCATTCCGGGGATCCGGTGAAAACCTTCGGCTGACCGAACGGTTCACACGAACCGCCGAAGACACGCTCCTCTATCAATTTACTGTCGACGACCCCGAATCATTTACCAGGCCATGGAAAGTGGAAATTCCCCTGTGGAAGAACCCGGAACTGATTTATGAGTACGCCTGTCACGAGGGCAATTCCGGCATGACCGGCATCCTCACAGGCGCTCGTACTGCGGAAAGAGAAGCTGCAAAAAAGAACTGAGGAGGGAGGCACATTCAATGCGCAATAAACGCATTTCGCTAATCACGATTATTGGCCTGTTGATGGCGGCAATTCCCGCTCTGGCCCATCACGCTTTCACAGCGGAATTCGATGCGAACAAGCCGGTGAAACTGCGTGGGATGGTCACAAAGGTTCAGTTGATTAATCCACATTCATGGATTTATATCGACGTGAAAGACGCGAGCGGAAAAGTGGTGAACTGGGGCATCGAGGGCGGTACACCCAACACGCTGTTCAGACGAGGCATTAAGAAGGATTCGCTGCCGATCGGAGTGGAAATCGTTGTCGATGGCTACCAGTCGAAAGACGGTTCGAACAGGGCCAACGGCCGGGATGTGACGTTCCCCGATGGACGAAAGGTGTTCCTCGGCGGATCTTCACCGGGCGCTCCCGGGGAGCGCTAAGAGTTGCGGATGAACGCCCGATTGTTCGTACTACTAATACTGATCACCATCCTTGCCCCGTCGCTCATTGCGGGCCAGGCAAGGGCCTGGACTCCGCCGCGCACGCCGGACGGGCAGCCGGACCTGCAGGGAATGTGGACCAACAACACGCTCACGCCTCTTGAACGCCCCGGTGAACTTGCGGGAAAAGAGTTTCTCACCGAGACGGAAGCGGCTGAACTGGAAGCGCGCGGGGCCGCGAATCGCGTCGATCGCGCTCCGAGAGAAGGCGACACCGGCACGTATAACCAGTTCTGGTCCGACCCGGGAACACGAGTCGTAAAGAGCAAAAGGACTTCGCTGGTCTTCGATCCGCCGGATGGCAGAATTCCGCTAAAACCGGAGGCGGAGGCAAAAAGAGACTACGACCTGGCGCACAACGCCGACTCGTATGAGTACATGAGCCTGTGGGACCGGTGTATCACGCGCGGCGTGCCGGGTGGCATGATCCCCGCCGGCTATAACAACGCGTATCAGATCATACAGACGCCCGGCTACGTCATGATCCTGTACGAGATGATTCACGAAGCCCGCGTCATTCCAGTGGACGGCCGTCCCCATGCGCCTTCGAGCGTGCGGCTCTGGAATGGCGACTCGGTCGGCCGATGGGAAGGCAATACCCTGGTCATCGACACGACAAACTTCAATGGCAAGGGCTGGATCGCTACCAGCGCCGCAGCCGGGCGTATCAAGGGAATTCCGCAGAGTGAAGCGGCGCACGTGGTGGAGCGCTTAACGCGTATCGACGCGGAAACGATCGATTACGAGGTTAGAGTCGACGACCCGAACGCCTTCACTAGACCCTGGACAGCGTCTATTCCCATGAATAGCGATCCGGAGTACCAGATCTTCGAGTACGCCTGTCACGAAGGTAACCAGGCTGTCCCGAACATGTTGAATGGTGGACGTACCCGCGACGGCCAGTAATGGACTCGCCACTTAACTGTGGGCGCGGGGCTGAAGCCCTGCGCCCACAGAAGCTTTGCTCGCCCGCAATTCGCTACTTCAGGAGATCCGCCACTTTCGCGATGCCTGCCTTCGCGCAGGCGTCGTCGGTTTCCTGTGTGGAGCCGGCGCTTCCCACACCCCCTATGGTGTCATTGCCCACCTGGATGGGTACGCCTCCTCCGAGCGCCAGAATATCGACGAGGTCGCGTTGCGGAGCGAACGCAGGATCGGACGTGCGTTTCTGAAATTCCAGCGTCGTAATGCGAAACATCCTTGCGGTGTAAGCCTTCCGTCGCGCCATCTCCGCCATCTGTGCGGTCGCGGCTTCATCACGAAGCAGCACGATCAACTGTCCAGCGCGGTCGACCACAGCCGCAGCCGTGCTGAAACCCTTTGCCTTGCATTCCGCGACTGTCGCTTCCGCAATCGTTTTCGCCATGGCCAGTGACAAATTGCGCTGCGTGACGACACCTTGCGCCGTCACGCCGTCCGAGACCATGACGAGCAGCGCGACTCCCACCAGAGCTTTGAGCGTGTATGACATGACACCTCCTGTTCAGCCGGCATTATACTCGCCCGCGAACGGCCCTCGTGTTTTCAGGACAAAAAGCCTTGGCTGATGATGGACAGTTCTGTAAGCTCCTCCGAGGAGGTTCTTCCATGCGTTCACGATTCGCTGTTTCCTTTGGCGCGTGCATTCTCGCGCTTTCACTCTCGGCGGTTCCGGTACTGGCCCATCACGGTTGGGGTGGGAACATGACCGAGGAGTTCGAACTCACGGGTACGCTCGAAACCGCCGTCAGCCTTGCCGGACCGCACGGGTCCATGAAGATAAAAGCGGCCGATGGCCAGGTATGGGATATCACGCTGGCGCCGGGCAACCGGACGAATCAGGCCGGCTTGAAGGAAGGCGTCATTCCGGTAGGGGCCAAGGTTACCGTACACGGCCATCGCAACCGCGATCTCAAGCGCTTCGAGGTCAAGACCGAGCGCGTCACTTATAACGGCCGCACGTTCAACGTCTACCCAGACCGTACATAGCGTGCCCGAACTGCTGGCGTGGCTCGAAAGCTCTTTGCTGGGTCACGCCATGCGCGAATCGGGTGTGTGGACTTACGGCATCGTCAATCTCGCCCATATCCTGGGCGTATCCTCAATGTTCGGCGCTGTCCTGATGCTTGATCTTCGTTTGCTGGGCGCATGGCGAAGCGTACCGCTCGTTCAGATCGCCCGCCCCACCGTTCCTGTCGCATTCACGGGGTTCGCCGTCGCGGTGACAAGCGGGGCCTGCATGATTGCAACCAACGCGACTGAATACGTGGGCAATCCCTTCCTCTACGTCAAGTTTCCCGCCATCGGACTGGGCATCCTCAATGTCGCCGCACTGAATTTACTGCCGGCCTGGAAAGCGCGAAAGACTCGCGACCTTTCATCGACTGAACAATTGCAGTTGGCGGTGACGGGCGGCGTATCCCTCCTGTGCTGGCTCACTGCCGTCAGCGCAGGCCGCATGATCGCATACTGGTAACATTCCGTTCCCAAAACTCAGTACCATTCCTGGATCTCGATTCGCGGAGTTGACCCATGAGCAAAACGACCTTCGATCCCGGCTTTACACAGCAGGTATCCGGAGTCCTGCGGCGTGCGATAAACAGAGACGGCACTTTCAACGTACGGCGGCGACAGGCGGGATGGCGGCACTTTCATCCCTACCTCTACATCATCAACATGTCGTGGCCGGCATTTTTCGCGGCTATATTCCTGGCGTACTTCCTGGTGAATATGGCCTTCGCGGCGATCTACATGATCCTGGGCCCCGGGGCGCTGCAAGGAACAGACGCGCAGACGGAGTGGGGCCACTTTCTCAATGCGTTCTTCTTCAGCGCGCATACCTTGACCACTGTCGGCTATGGGACGCTGGCCCCGAAGGGCACGGCGGCAAACCTGCTGGCGGCGATCGAGGCCTTGATGGGACTCATGGGATTCGCCGTCGCGACCGGCCTGCTCTTCGGCCGGGTTTCCCGTCCTTCGGCCCGAATCGGCTTCAGTAACCGGATGCTCGTTGCGCCGTATCAGACCGGAAACAGCCTTCAGTTCCGAATCGCGAACCTGCGCCCGAATGTGCTGATGGACATTGAGGCCAGCCTTCTATTGATGACTGTTGAAGGACCACCTGCAAAGGCAACGCGCACGTATCACCGGCTCGCGCTCGAACGCGAAAAGGTACACTTCCTGCCGCTGACCTGGACCATCGTTCATCCCATCGACGAAGCCAGTCCCATGCGCGGCTTCACGTCATCAGACCTTGAGAATCTACAGGCAGAGTTTCTGATCCTCATCAAGGGGTATGACGACACGTTCAGCCAGACCGTCCATTCACGCTCTTCCTATCGGTATGACGAACTCATCTGGGGCGCGAAGTTTACTTCCGCTTTCTCTCTGGATGCTTCCGGCGACGTTGTGCTCGACCTCGATAAACTGAGCGCAACGACGGTTGCTGATTTATGATCGGCAAGTGAAGGGATCCGGAATGACGACTAATCCGCAACCGGGACAGCTCTCTTCCGTCCGAGCAGGGTACAACCGGTGGGCCGCAGTTTACGACCACGATGCCAATCCCCTTCCGGCCCTGGAAGAACCCTACATGAAGTCGGCCGCCGGCGACGTCCGCGGCCTGGCGGCACTGGATCTTGGCTGTGGCACAGGCCGGCACGCTCTGTGGCTGACGGCCGCCGGCGCCACGGTGACTGCCGTTGATTTCTCAGAGGGCATGCTGGCCCACGCCCGTCGAAAGCCGGAGGCGGAAAAGGTACGATTCTTGATTCATGATCTCAATGAGCCGCTCCCATTTTCGAATGAACAGTTCGATCTCGTGATCAGCGGACTCGTACTGGAGCATGCGCGCAACCTGGAATGCTTTTTTGGCGAGGCCTGTCGCGTGACCCGGCAGGGCGGCTGCGCCATAATGTCGACACTCCATCCGGCAATGTTCCTTCGCGGCAGTCAGGCCCGATTCACAGATCCGGGGTCCGGAGAAGTCGTACAACCGGGAAGTGTGGCGTACCGCCTCGGCGACTTTGTCATGGCCGCAGTAGAGGCCGGCTTTCTCATGAATGGAATCGGCGAGCATGCGCCCGACGCCGCCTTCGCCTCGAAATACCCCCGGGCAGAAAAATACATCGGCTGGCCGATGTTGCTGGTGCTGCAAATGCGGAAGCAGTAACGGCGCGCCATCCCTGGAGACAAACGTGACGAATACCACTGAAGCGCTTCGATTCGTTCTAAAGAGCCAATACCACGCTTCTCTCGCCATGCTGCGAGAAACACTCGAACGATGCCCCGATGCCATTTGGTCCAGCGACAAGCATATCAACGCGTTCTGGCAGCTCGCCTATCACACGCTATTCTTTGCGCATTTGTACATGCAACCGAACGAGGCAGCCTTTCGCCCCTGGAGACATCATCAGGCAGACGTTCAACACCCGGATGGTATCGCCGGGCCGAAGGACCCGAACAGCACGTTGCCGCTGATACCCGATCCGTACACACGAACTCAGATATTGGAGTACTGCAGCGCATGCGATGAAATGGTCGACAGTGCGGTAGATGCTCTCGACCCGCTGAGCCCCGAAAGCGGTTTCACTCGGTCCAAAGTCTCCAAGCTGGAGCATCAGATCGTCAACATACGTCACATTCAACACGGTGCGGCGCAACTCGCAGCCCGCCTGCGTGCTGAGGCAGACATCGGCGTCAGGTGGGTAGGAGCGCGCCCGATCTGGCCAGCGCCGGTCACGCCATGAAACACGCGGACTCCGGCCGCTCCCTGCCGATCATCATCGATACCGATGCAGGCACGGATGACTTTTTGGCCATCGCGTACCTTCTCGCACAGGATGTGCCGATCGAGGCGATAACTGTAGTCCATGGCTTGGCTCACGTATCGGATGGAGCGCGCAATCTGCGAGGACTGCTTGAACTGGCGGGACGCACAGATGTTCCAGTGTATGAGGGTGAAGAACTTCCATTACAAGGAGGGCAGCCATTCCCGGCGGAGTGGCGCCTGAGGACAGACAGCCTGCCAGGTGTGATGTTGCCGCAGGTTCAAGCCAACCTTGCCAACCCCGGCAGCGCCGTACCATTCCTGAAACGGCGCTTTACAGAAGAACAGCGTCCCGTCCGGGTTCTCGCACTGGGTCCACTCACAAATCTGGCGCTGGCCTTGAATGGCGTTCCCACTCCCTCTCCATGCGTAAAGGAAATCGTAATCATGGGAGGGGCCGTTGAAGTGGCAGGCAATCTTGCCGGCGGAAATCCCGAAGAAGCGGAGAACGATGTCGCCGAATGGAACATCTATGCCGATCCTCACGCCGCGGACGCTGTTTTGAGGATGGACTTCAGACGTGTGCTCGTTCCCCTGGATGCAACCAACGACTTGCCGATCACTCGATCGTTCGTCGAGGATCTGGCTTCGCATCAACTCACCGCGCTGGGCCGCGTCGTAGCGGAAGTGCTCACGTCGTCGCTTACGCTCATCGATTCGGGTGCGTACTTTGCGTGGGATCCGTTGGCCGCGGTCGGGATGCTCCATCCGCGGGTTATCGAATGCCGGGGTGCATTCCTGGAAATCGTAAAAGACGGGAAGAACGCCGGACAAACCAGGCTCGTCCGTTGGGATGATCGATCGTCGATGAAAGTGGCGGTGAAGGCGAATCGCACTGCCTTTGAATCGCTTTTCAGTGAATTTCTTTTCGAGAGATTTTGAAATTGGACGAATCCACAAAAGGGGTTCACCCCACTGGATTCGTCCAATTTTAGAATCTACAGACGCATGGCCATCGGGCGAATCTCGCGCCGGACCGGGTCCAGGACGAGGCCCAGCGCTTCGAGAGTCATCACTCCGAGCAACGTGGCGTCGCCTTCTTCCCCGAACATAACCGGTAAAACACGCGTCCGGCCTCGATGCGTAAATGCAGCCTGGCCTACGTCCCTTTCGATCTGCGTCAGGTCGGCTAACGAAAACCATTCCACACTGTCGGGAACAACTCCAATCTCGGTAAGAATTCGTCTCGGAACGACAGAATAGATGGCGCCGGAATCGACCAGGAATATCAGTTGGCGGGCAAGGCTGGGGTCCTTGGGATTGCTAACCTTCATTGCAACATCGGTAACCATCGGGCGCTTTTTCAAAATCCGCCTTTACCCCGCCGCCTTGTCTTCGCTATCTTAGTAGGGTTGCCTGAGCCGAGGTAGCTCAGCTGGTAGAGCGCGGCCCTGAAAAGGCCGGCGTCGGCGGTTCAACTCCGTCCCTCGGCACTTCCCTTCTATCCTGCGGGACAAGTCTATTCGCCGAAGTTCTCGACAATTTCCAGGCGGTCACCGTTGCCAAATTTGATATCGATGACGGTGGGGTACTTGTTTATTCTGTCCTTGGTCGCCGCACTGGGCGCCTGGCGAACATCATTGTAGTTATACGTAGACGTGGTCCGAAAATAGAAGAGCATTTCGCAACCGCTGCAGGCAATCTTGATCGATGCCGGCGTCAGCTCTGCGATTTTTCCGACAATAGATGAGTTGCCGCTGATGGTTTTAAAAGCCGCCCGGATCTCGGTGTCTGCGTTATGCCACTTTGCAAGATGCGCTACGGCGTCGTCTTTGGAAATGTCCATGAGTCATTGTAGAGACATTCAGCCTGCGAGCCTCGACATTTCCCTTTTCAGGACACGAATGCTTCAAACATCCGCTGGCGAAGAAAGGCCCGGCGTTCCTGGAGTTCGTCGATGCGGCGCTCGTATTCGCGGCGGCCCAGGTAGTCGGATATGCCGAAGACCATCATCATGCCGCCGATGAGGGCGATGAAGTAAGTGAATGCGAAAGTCATCGGAAAGTCATCGAACACTTCGCTGAAAGGACTGAAGTAAGCGGAAATGTGGGCCAGCGCGGCGATGCTGCCCACAACGCTGCCGATGGTCATTTTGAGGCGGCAGTTCGAGGATTTGCCCGCCAGATTCATGATCTCTACCGACACCGTGGCGTACTCCCGCTCTATCGCGTTCTGCTCATGCCGCGACCGGCGCGGGTGTGCGCTGATGGGCATGGCTTCGTATTTCTGTACAAGCTCGTCGTATTCCTTGCGGGTCTCGGGATTGAGCAGCGTCGCGACAATGAAGTTGTACCGGCTCATCTGCTCGTGAGCCCACGCCTGCTTCTCCGGCGGGTTCTTGTCGGGATGATAAACCTTCGCGATCTCCTTGAACGCATGCTTGATCGCACTGGCGTTGACATCGCGGCCAACGCCCAGCTCGTCATAGAAGGTTCTTATCTGCGGCATTGCCCGATTATAAATCGGAGGAGGCCCAAGCTAAAGCCCGGCTATACCAAATTCATCACGACGAAAAACGTGAAAAACAACGCGGTCACTACTAAGAACGCCTCGCGGAATCGCGACGGCCGGAGCGGTTCGGGCAGGAGGCGGCGATTAACCAACAATACGTGAACAGAAGAGACCACAAGGATGAAGCCGGCCGCATTGGCGCTGATCAGGATCAAGGTGATCGGTTGCGCCAGCCGCAAGGCGACGCATCCCCACGCGACGAAGCCGACAAGCAGCGCGTAGTACAGCCGGCGCACATCGTTGCGGACGGCGTTTCGCAGGCCCGGGAATGCGGTCCATAGAATGTCCGTCGTGAGCCGCACCAGGCCGTCCATGAGGGCGAGTTGGGTCGAAAACAAAATCCAGAAGCCATTCAGAAGCGTCAGAAGCCACATCCAGCTTCCCACGGTTCTCGAAAGGTACTCGGCCGGATAGGCGCCGGCGGCCATTCCGGTCAGGTCCACTCCCTGCGGCACGAACGCAAGCGTCATATTCACCGTCAGGAACATCCCAACGACGCAGAATAGTCCCCACACGACGAACTGCTCGACATGAAGGTATTTAAGCCAGAGGCGCCAGCGCGCCAGATTGCCCTCATCGCACGGGAAAATGCTGCCGGTGGGTGACAGCTTGACGCGGGCTGTGCCGCTGGCTGCGGCAGTGATCGCTCCCATCGACGCACCCATGCCGAATCCCTTGTCGCGGGCCCAGTTCGAGAGCAGCAGGTTCACGACTCCACCGGCGCCCGCATAGGCGGCAAAGCCGCCGATCAGCCTCCAATCCAGGCCGCTGGGAATATCGCCCATAAACAGAAATCCCCTGGCGGTCTCGATGGAAACGGAGAGTGGAACGAACACGACGTTCACGATGATCAGAAATCCGAATACCCAGATCATCATGCCGGCAGACGCGATCTCGAGCGTCCGCTCGATGGTTCGCCCGGAGATCAGAATGAGGAAGGCCAGCAGGAACGTGAACAATCCGTAGTAGTAAAGCGCGCTTGCGTCACCGGCCTCGGGGAGCCGGCCCGACACTGCGGCAAACAGCGCCGACGCGGAAGTGGCTGCGAATGCGGGCCAGCCGATCTGCAGACACCCCAGCATCACGTAAAGCAATCCTGCCGGCCAGGCGCGGCGCCCCAGGCGCATGAATCCGGTGAAGATCGGCTCGCCGGTGGCGAGCGTGTATCGCATCAGTTCGATATTGAACATCACTTGAAGCAATACAGAGACCGGCACGATCGCCAGGATTCCCACGCCGTACCGGAGCGCCGCGGCTGGACCCAGAAGCCATTCCCCGCTCCCAACGGATGTCGCCAGCAGAATCGTCCCCGGACCAATAATGTGAAGGAAGTTCCGAAAATTGAATGGAGGGGCGGCCGGCAGTTGCGACTCGTTCCATTTCGGCAGCCCCACGCCTTAACCCTTTAACCGGGGATCTGCCGCATCGCGCAAACCCTCGCCTACCAGGTTGTACGACGTTACGGTGAGAAAGATTGCAGCGCCGGGAAACGCAGTCAGCCACCAGCCGCTGGGAAGCAATTGCCGGGAAGTCGACAAAATGGAACCCCAGCTTGCAGTGGACGGCGGAACGCCGAAACCGAGAAAGCTCAGGGTCGACTCGACGAGAATTGCGGATGCGATCCCGAACGTGGCGGCCACGAATACCGGCGCCAGTGTGTTTGGAAGAAGATGCCGGCAAATGGTCCGAAAATCCGAGGCGCCCAGGGCCTGCGCAGCCACAACATATTCAAGCGACTTGGATCGCAGAAATTCCCCTCTTGTCAACCGTGCCACCGTCGGCCAATTCGTCAGTCCAATGACAACCATAATGTTGAAGATGCTCTGGGGCAGGAACGCAACCACCGTAATAATAAGAAAGAAAGTGGGAATGGTCAGCATGATCTCGATCAGGCGCGAAATAATGATGTCGATCACGCCACCGTAATAGCCGGCCACCGCTCCGATGCCCACTCCGATGAGAACGTAAATCATTACCGCTACAAAACCAACCGACAAAGAGACCCGCGAGCCGTGAACGATGCGTGTGGCAATGTCCCTTCCGATATCATCCGTCCCGAGCCAATGTTTCGCCGAGGGAGGCTGTATGGCTGACGTAAGATCCACCTCATTCGGCGAAAATGGGATCGGCGGGAAGATGGCCCAGTCCTGCTCCTTGAATTGCGCCTCCGCAAAGTCCTTGAAGTTGATGTTCTGAAACGCCTGCTGCCACTGCACCAGCCCCAGCCATACCGCGTAGTCCCGGAGGGCCGGCGCGAATAATTCTCCGCCATAGCTCATGACGAGGGGTTTATCACTGGCGATGAAGTCGGCCGCAAATGCGACAAAGAACAGGAACAAGATGATACTCAGGCCGAGCACTGCCACTTTGTTTCTTCGGAACTGGCGAAAAGCGACACTCCAGTAATTTTCCGAGACATGAGATGGAGGAGTCTCAGCTTGATTGCCGCTCATACGCAATCCTCGGATCAACGATGGTGTAAAGGAAGTCCGCCAGCAGGATCCCGGCCAGCGTCAGAAACGCGCTGACAGTAAAAATGGCCATGATCATGGGGTAGTCGCGGTTCAGGACCGATTCAAAGCTGAGCTGGCCCATTCCGGGAATCGAGAAAATCGACTCCACGACGATGCTGCCTCCAATGAGGGCGGGCAGAAGATCGGCCATGAGCGTTACGATCGGAATCAGGGAATTCCTCAGGGCATGGCGGTAGACGACAAGGCGCTCACTGAGCCCTTTCGCACGCGCGGTCCGGATGAAATCCTGCCGGATCACCTCCAGCATGCTCGACCGCATGTAGCGTGACAGCGCCGCAAACGTGTAATAGGTCATGCACGTCACCGGCAGGATCAAATGCCAGATCCGATCGGCAATCCTGTCCCACATCGTCCAATTCTGGGCACCGATGGACTGCAGTCCAAACACTGGAAACACGTCCCAGAAATCGCCGCCTCCGAAATACACGATGGCCATCGTGGCGACCCAGAAGTTTGGAAGCGAATACAGCATGAACAGGATGACGCTTGTGAGCCTCTCCCCACTGGAGTACTGATGCGTCGCGGAATAGATGCCCAGTGGAATGGAAATGAGATATGCGAAAAACAGGGACAGCCCGCTCAACTGCAACGATATGGGAATGCGCTCCATCAGCTTTTCCATGATGGGCCGCTGGTCGCGCAGCGAGTATCCGAAATCGAGCGTCAGGATGCGTGTCAGCCAGCGCCAATACTGGATGTGGATCGGCTGATCCAGTCCATATAGCGCCCGCGTTTCCTCAATGATTTTTTCGGCAAGCGCCTGATCGGAAATTCCCTGTCCGGCATTGCCCAGGCGCAGAGTAGCGGGATCGCCCGGCGCGAGTTGAATGATGACAAAAGAGACTATTGAAATGCCCAGAAGAGTCGGAATGACCAGCAGAAGGCGTTTGATCAGATAGCTGGGCATGCTCTATTGAGCCTTACGGCGTTTGCGCCGCCGTGTACTTCTGCGAACCCTTCGGCACGAACCACGCGTTCAGGTCGTAACCCGGCCGGGGGGGCAGCCACGCCACGCCTTGAAAGCGCTTGTCATACGCAGCGGATTCCTCCGGCACGAAGAGGAAGGTGTAGGGCTGCTCGTCGTGGATGATCTCCTGCCAGCGCCAATAGAGCTGCTTTCGCTTCTCGGCATCGAATTCGACCCTGGCCTGTTCCAAAAGCCCATCTGCCTCCGGATTGCGGAAGCTCACGTAGTTGGAGCCCTTGTTGGCGATCGAACTCGAATGCCACAACTGGAACGGATCCGAAACAAGGCCCGAAACCCAGGCTCCCGAGTAGCCATCGAATTTGTGGTCCTTGATGGTTTCAATCAGGACATTGAACTCCAGCCGCCGCTCGACCATATCAATGCCGACCTTTCTTAGTTCCTCTTTCATGATGGGCATCAACTGATCGACGAATGTGCTCGCCGCCTGACCCAGAAACTCGAAACGAAACGGAACGCCATCCTTGTCGCGAATGCCGTCACCGTTGGAATCCTTCCAGCCTGCTTCATCCAGAAGTTCGGCGGCGCGCTTCGGATCATACGGCAGCGGCTGGATATTGGGATTGAGGTCCGGCGAATTCGGATTGAAATGTCCGGCAATGATCTTGCCGAGCCCGAACCGGACCGTATCAATGATCTGCTGCCTGTCGACGAGCATCGTCATCGCTTGACGGACACGCTTGTCTTTGAAGAACGGCCTGTCCAGGTTCCAGCCGATATAGTAGTAACTGGGAATCGAGTATCGAGCTTTCGCGAACTGCGAGTCGAAGGCCGCGCCGCTGGTCTGCTGAGCATACTGGATGGTGGTCAATCGAGGATTCAAGTCTACCGAACCCGCCTTCAGCGCGGTCAGGGCGGCAGGATAGTCATTGATTATTCGCACCAGCACTTTGTCGAGGTAAGGCTTCGTTCCCCAATAGTCCTCGTTGCGAACAAGCACGATCTCCTGGCCCGTCTCCCACTTTTCAAACTTGTACGGTCCGGTCCCGATCGGGGCTCTGCTGGCGGCATGCTTGTTGAACTGGTCGGCAAATGCCTTGATTTTTTCGTCGGTGCGCCCTTTCGAGCCAATCATGTCCTTATACGTGAAGGCATCCAGCACGCCCTGAGCGTCGTAGACGTGCTTGGGGACAATATAAAGGTTGCTGCCGATATTCCACACGTTCTGAAAGTTCGGCTTGGCGAATGTGAATCGAACCTTGCGGCCATCGACAATTTCCACATTGCTTAACTCGACGAAATAGCTCCTCATGGGCGCTGAATCGACAAGAGGAGACATGGCTGCCTTCGCGGAAAACAGAACATCTTCGGCAGAAAACGGCTGGCCATCATGCCACTTCACACCTTCACGAATCGTGAACGTGTAGACCAGATGATCCTCGGAAGCCTCAGGATACGACTCGGCGAGCAGGGGTTCCGTAAACGTCCAATCCTCCATGTTGTATCGGAGAAGCATTTCGGAGATCTGCGAGTTGTTCGCTCCGTATTGCGCATAGCTCGCCATCGCGTTCGTTGAAATGATCGGATTGAGAGTGTCCGGCTCCCCTTCGTACCTGACGACGATCCAATCTCCCGGTTCCGGAGGGCTGCCGGCTCCGGATGCCGGTCCGGCGGCCCGGTCCGGACGGCTGCACCCTGTTATGAGTGAGAGCCCCATAAGGAAGGTGGCAACGAGTCGACGCTTCATATCGTCTCCTTCGGCGGAAATTCAGAAAAGCATTATGGCATAGGTTTAATTCGGGGTCTGACGGGTGAATTCCCATTTTCTCTGT
>CAMBFR010000080.1 GCA_945865815.1 Candidatus Sulfopaludibacter sp. SbA3 | reverse complement strand
TGAACTTCGGAATTCGGAGTCGGTCCCCAGATCTCCCATTTCCCCTACAGGCCGGCGATTGTTCGAGAGCGCCTGTTCCGGATGCCACGGCATGAACGGCGAGGGCGGTGACGGCCCGGCCTTGAACAATGCGGTGCTGCTGGGCAACGCGACCGACGACTACCTTATCGCAACGATTACTCGCGGCCGCCGTGGAACAAGCATGCCGGCATTTGCCGAGGCGTCGCCGGTGCATCCTTCGCTGGCTCCGGAAGAGATCGAATCCGTTGCGGCCTACATTCGATCCTGGCAAGTCCCCATAGGAGGCAGACAATGAACGGCAAAAATGAATCCCGCCGCGACTTTCTTACTCAGGTTGCGGCCGCCGGTTTCGGGGCGTTCCTGGCGTCAGTGGAAGATTCCTGGGGACTCCAGGGAACCTCAAACCCGCTGGCCTCCTACCCGGACCGCGGATGGGAGCGGGCGTACCGCGACCTCTGGAAACACGACTCCAGTTTCACGTTCACCTGCGCGCCCAACGATACGCACAACTGCATCCTGAATGCGTACGTGCGCCAGGGAGTCGTTACGCGCATCGGGCCGACAATGGGCTATGGCAAGGCCACCGATCTGAGCGGCCATCGCACCACGCACCGCTGGGACCCGCGCGTATGCCAGAAGGGACTTGCGCTGACGCGCCGGTTCTATGGAGACCGGAGGGTCAACGGCTGCATGGTCCGGGCGGGATTCAAGCTCTGGGTGGAACGAGGCTTTCCGCGCGGTTCGGACGGACGGCCGCCGGTGGAATATTTCAATCGCGGCCGCGATGAATGGGTGCGCGTTACGCACGACGAGGGCGCGAACCTCGTGTCGCGCGCGCTGGTCAACATCGCGCAAACGTATTCGGGAGACGAGGGCAAGCGGCTCCTCGAAGCACAACACTACGATGAAGCCACGATTGCGGCAGTGCAGGGCGCCGGCACGCAGGTGCTCAAGTTCCGTGGAGGCATGCCGTTGCTCGGCATGACGCGAGTGTTCGGCATGTACCGCATGGCCAATTCCATGGCGCTCCTGGATTCCTACATCCGGAAGGTCGGGCCGGACCAGGCCGTGGGCGGGAAGGGGTTCGACAACTATTCCTGGCACACGGACCTCCCCCCGGGACATCCAATGGTGACGGGCCAGCAGACGGTGGAGTTCGATCTTTCCGCCGTGGAGCAGGCAAAGACCGTGGTCGTGTGGGGCATGAACTGGATCACCACGAAGATGCCCGATTCCCACTGGCTCACCGAAGCGCGGCTGAAAGGCACGCGCGTGGTCGTGATCGCCTGCGAATATTCCGCCACGTCTTCAAAAGCGGACGACGTGGTTATTGTGCGGCCAGGCACCACGCCGGCCCTTGCTCTTGGCCTCGTGCACGTGCTTCTGCGCGACCGGCTCTACGACGCCGAGTACATGAAGCAATGGACCGATCTTCCGGTGCTGGTCCGCATGGATACGCTCAAGTGCCTGCGGGCGCAGGATGTTTTCGGCGGCCAACTCGCCGGCCTGAAAAGCACGCGGGTCCTGGGCGCACAGGATCGCGAGCCTCCTCCGGGTACTCATACCACCCAGATCGTGCCTGGCGGATTGCGCGCCGAATGGGGCGACTACGTCTGGTGGGATCGCCGGGCAAATGCGCCGCGGCTGCTCTCGCGCGATATGGTGGGCAGGAACTCCAACGTAACGGATCCGTTGCTGGACGGCGCCGTCGAGGTCACGCTGGCGAACGGCACGAAGGTTCGTTGCCGCCCGAACTTCGACCTGATCCGCGAATACGCCGATCATTTCACACCCGCGACAACCGCGGAAATCACCTGGGCGCCGGCCGCCGCCATCGAACAACTGGCAAAGCAACTCGCCGCGGCTCCGGGAACCACGCTGTTCACAATCGGCATGGGCCCCAATCAGTTTTTCAACAACGACAACAAAGACCGCGATCTGTTCCTGCTGGCGGCGCTGACCGGCAACGTCGGAAAAATCGGAGGCAATATCGGGTCCTTCGCGGGCAACTACCGCGTGGCGATGTTCAACGGCGCGCCCCAGTACATCAACGAGAACCCCTTCGATATCGAGCTCGATCCGGCGAAACCGGCGCGACCACGGCAGTATTGGCGCGCCGAGTCGGCTCACTATTACAACCACGAGGATCATCCGCTGCGGGTGGGCAACAAGCTGCTGACCGGCTCCACGCACATTCCGACTCCTACGAAATCCCTGTGGTTCGCAAACGCCAATTCGATTCTCGGCAACGTCAAGTGGCACTACAACACGGTGGTTAACGCGCTGCCGCGCATCGAAATGGTCGCGGTGAACGAGTGGTGGTGGTCCACCTCGTGCGAATGGTCCGACGTGGTGTTCGGCGTCGACAGCTGGGCTGAGCTGAAACAGCCGGACATGACAGCGTCCGTGACCAATCCCTTTCTCTGCGTGTTTCCGCGAACGCCGCTCCGGAGGGTTTTTAATACGCTCGGAGATATTGAAGTGGTTTCGCTCGTCAGCTCCAAGCTGGCGGAGTTGACCGGCGACAGGCGCTTTCTCGACTACTGGAAATTCGTCCGCGATGGAAACGTCGAGGTCTACTTGCAGAGGATCCTCGACGCCTCATCCAACACGAAGGGTTTCAAGTTTGCCGACCTCGAGGAAAAGGCGCGGCGAGGAATTCCCGCGATCATCGAAAGCCGGACTTCACCCAAGGCGGTCGGCTACGAACAGGTGACCGACTCGGTTCCCTGGTACACCAAATCGGGCCGGCTCGAGTTCTACCGCGAAGAAGACGAGTTCATCGAAGCCGGAGAGAACCTTCCGGTTCATCGCGAGCCCGTGGACTCGACATTCTACGAGCCGAACGTGATCGTCGCTCCGCGGCATGAAGCCATGAGGCCGGCGGGCCCGGAAGTCTACGGCGTGGCCCGAACAGACCTGTCCTGTGAGACGCGCTGCGGGCGCAACGTCGTAATGACGTGGGAAGAGTGCCGGAACACATCACACCCGCTGGCGAAGCAAGGCTACAAGTTCATTTTTCATACGCCAAAGTACCGGCATGGCGCGCATACCACGCCGATCGATACGGACATGATCGCGGTCCTCTTCGGCCCGTTCGGCGATCTTTACAGGCTGGACAAGCGCAGCCCGTTTGCGAGCGAGGGCTACGTCGACATCAATCCGTCGGATGCAAAGGACCTGGGAATTGAAGACGGCGATTACGTCTGGATCGATCCCGATCCTGAAGACCGCCCGTTCCGCGGCTGGCAGAACAACAAACGCGATTACGAAATAGCCCGGCTGATATGCCGCGCGCGTTACTACCCGGGCACGCCGCGAGGAGTGACTCGCATGTGGTTCAACATGTACGCGGCAACTCCCGGCTCCGTGCTGGGCAGCAAACAGAGAGCCGACGGCCTGGCCAAAAATCCGCGCACGGGTTATCAGGCCATGTTCCGTTCAGGGTCGCACCAATCGGCCACACGCGGCTGGCTGAAGCCGACGCTGATGACAGACTCGCTGGTTCGCAAGGGACTGTTCGGCCAAGGCATCGGCAAAGGCTTCCTGCCCGACGTCCACTGCCCGACGGGAGCGCCCCGGGAGGCTGTCGTCAAAATCACGAAGGCCGAACCCGGAGGCATCGATCAAAAAGGGCTCTGGCGGCCGGCAACCCTGGGGATCCGTCCCCGCTACGAATCCGGCGCAATGCAGCGGTACTTGTCGGGCGGATTCATTTCCACAAGAGAGAGGTAACAATGGCGCGAGTCTACAACTGGCAAATCGGTCGGGAGATGTCGTACTGGTATCCGGAGAGCCGTCCTCAAAAGCAGTTCGCCGCGGTCTTCGATATCAACAAATGCATCGCGTGCCAGACCTGCACGGTGGCGTGCAAGACCACATGGACTTCCGGCCGCGGCCAGGAGTACATGCTCTGGAACAACGTCGAGTCCAAGCCTTATGGCTGCTATCCCCTGGCATGGGATCTGAAACTTCTGGACATGCTCAACGGCCAGGAGTGGACCGGCAATCGCTATGACGGGCAGACGATCTTCGAGTCCGCTCCCGCGGGAGAGCGGGCGCTCGGTTGGCGTCCCGAAACCCAGGATTACGCCTATCCCAACGTGGGCGAGGACGACTGCTCCGGCCAGGTCAACGGCGGCGCGAGTTTCTCGATGCCGCACATGAACTGGTTCTTCTACCTGGCGCGGATCTGCAATCACTGCACGTACCCGTCGTGCCTGTCGTCCTGCCCGCGATCTTCGATCTACAAGAGACCCGAGGACGGCATCGTGCTGGTCGATCAGGGCCGCTGCCGCGGTTACCAGGAATGCGTTCGCGCGTGCCCGTACAAGAAGGTGTTCTTCAATCCCATGACGGGAACTTCCGAAAAGTGCATTGCCTGCTTCCCGAAAATAGAACAGGGAATCCAGCCGCAGTGTTTCGTCAATTGCATCGGCAAGATCCGAATGGCGGGATGGATCTCCAAACCGGAGAACGCCCGGGCCGACAACCCGATCGACTACCTGGTCCACATCAAGAAGGTCGCGCTGCCGCTGTTTCCACAGTTCGGTCTCGAGCCGAATGTTTACTACATCCCTCCGATCCATGTGCCCACATCGTTCACGCGCCAGTTGTTCGGTCCGGGCGTCGATGAGGCCATCCGAACCTACCGCAACGCGCCGAACGACCGTGACCTGGCGGGCCTGCTGTGCCTTCTCGGATCGAGTGAAATGATGATGCCGCGCTGGAAGCGGCAGGGAGATACCGTGATGGGTCTCGATGAGAAAGGCGTCGAACTGGTGCGCGTGCCGATGAACGAGCCGGTCCACATTCGTCCCGCGTTCGACCGGCTGTATCAGGTCCAACGGACGAACTGCCCGTAAGAGGAGGCGGCAATGTATGGACGCAGCCTTTGGGTTGATCCTGGCACGGGGCTGAAGCCCACGTATGTCGAGCAAGCAAAACGTGAGTCCGAACCCCCCTCCTGTTTTAGGAGGGGGGGCTGCGCCACCAGGGGAATGGTCCCGTTCCTTATTGGCGCAGACGGGGTGGTATGGAATGACGCGAAGCCACGTTATGGATATTCGCGTAGCGCTCATTCAAATCGGTGCGCTGCGCGAATATCTATAGGGTGGCTTCGCAGCATGTACACCACCCCGCCGTTCGCTAAAAAACGCGCGAACGGCACCCCTCCTAATCCAGGAGGGGAGTTTTTGCCCTACTCTCCCACAACCCGCCTGAAAGGAGGCTCCGGATGCGAGCGGTAATCTGGGTTTTGATCATGACGATGTTGCTGGCGGCAGCGTGCAGAAGTCCCGCGCCTCGATCGAACGAGGTCGTGGCTGTTGCCGCCGGCACTGTTCCCGCCGATCCCAGCGATCCCATTTGGCGGAACGCACCCGAGTATGCGGCAAAGCTTTTGCCCCAGGACCTGGTAGACCCGCGGCTGATGAAAGCCTCGACGGCCGAAGTGCTGGTGCGCGCGGTGATCGCCGGCAGCGAAATCGCATTTCGACTGGAGTGGACTGATCCGTCAAAGAGCGACCTGCCCGGAGCAGGCCAGTTCATCGATGCCTGTGCCATTCAGATTCCGGCGAGGATTGAGCCGGACTTGCCTGATCCGCAGATGGGAATGCCTGGTAAGCCGGTCGAAATCGCCTACTGGCGCGCAGACTGGCAGGCGTCGGTGAACGGCCGCGAGGACAGCATCAAGTCGCTGTTCCCAAATGCGGCGATCGATCACTACCCATACGATGCGCCGCCGCTCCAGCCCGGCTCGCCGGAACAGCAGGAATTCGCGAAGCGTTACGCCCCCGCGGACGCGGTTGGAAACCGGCGCGAAGGCGCCAGGCCGAATCCGGTCGAGGACCTCCTCGCCGAAGGGCCGGGAACACTGTCGCCGGCAACCCGCACGACCTCACGGGCCAGCGGCGTTTACGGCCAGCCGGGCTGGTCCGTCGTGATCGTGCGTTCCCTGCCCGAGGGCCTCGCGCCGCTGACGCGGACCCAGGTTGCATTCGCGATCTGGGAAGGTTCACTGGATGAAGTCGGCGCACGGAAGATGCGGTCCGCTTGGATTCCACTTGCCATAAGGGAGGCAGAATGAGCAGCACACCTACATTGAACCAGACCGTACAGGCGCTGGTCGCTGAAGCCGCCGAGTGGCGCCTGATCGAACTTCTGTTCCGTTGTCCTTCAAACATTTGGAAGAAGGAATTGAAGTCGCTCGCACGCGAAGTTCGGGACGGGGATCTTCGCGCGGCGGCAAGGTTCGCAGTCACGGAAGCGAACGACGGCGGCTTTCATTCGATCTTTGGCCCCGGAGGTCCGGCGCCGGCTCGCGAGGCGAGCTACCAGGGCACGATTCAACTGGGCTACCTGATGTCCGAGTTGAATGCCTACTACGACGCCTTCGCATATTCGCCGGCTTCCGATAATTCCGCGAAAGAAGCGCCCGATCACGTTTCGGTGGAGGCCGGATTCATGAGTTTTATTCGGCTGAAACAGGCATTCGCTCTCAACAACGGCTCGGAAGCCGAAGCCGCGATTGCCGCGGAATCCGCGGAGCGCTTCCTCCAGGAACATCTTTCCAACATTGCAGAGCCGCTCAGCTTTGCGCTGGATCACTCCGGCGAACGGTACCTGGAACTAGCGGGGAAGGCCCTGCTTCGCCATGCCGGTCCCGTCCGCAAACAGATTTTCGACCTCCTCGATCAGGATGCTCCTAATGCGGGAACCTGCGCCTTTGAGTGCGGAGAATCGTGATGCGCGCGTGTGCGGCTTTGCTCCTATGTATGTTCCTGGCCGCGGGCCCGGCAATGGCGCAGCAACCGGGCGGCGGGATCATCCTGCAGGGAAGCCTCCGCACGCGCGTGGAAGTCTGGAATTGGTTTGAGACGGATTCCGCGGAAAACACGTATGCCTATTCCGGAAACATCCTTCGCCTCAGCGCATCGAAATCGGCGGAACGCTGGGACTGGCAGGCGGAATTGGCGGTGCCGTTCCTGCTGGGTCTGCCGGCCGGCGCCATAGCACCGGGAACCCAGGGGCAGCTCGGGCTCGGCGCGAGCTACTTTGCCGCGAATCGGCAAAACCGGAACACGGCGATGATCTTTCCCAAACAGTTGTTCTTCCGCTGGAAGAACGCCGGTGGCGTTGCCGGACAGAGCGTGCGAATCGGGCGATTCGAATTCGCCGACGGAGGCGAACGGGCGCCGGCGAATACCGTTCTGTCGGCCGTCAAGCGCGATCGGATCAACCAGCGCCTGATCGGAGCGTTCGCCTTTTCGCACACCGGCCGGAGCTTCGATGGCGTTCAATACTCGCTGGATCGAAAGGCCGGCAATTTCACGCTCGTCGCAGCTGTTCCGACGCGCGGCTCTTTTCAAACTGACGGCTGGGGTTGGAACCGTGTTGGATTCGGCTATGCCGCCTACACGCGCGAATGGGGCGGGAGCAAACATGCAGCCGAAACCCGGGTGTTCGCCATCGAGTATGCCGATTGGCGGCGCGTGTTGAAAACCGACAATCGTCCGTCCGCGGTCCGCCGAGCAGACATGGGAATCGTCCGAATTGAGACGTTCGGTGGCCACTCGCTCCATTCCATTACCACGAGTGGAGGAACGGTGGATCTTCTGGCTTGGGGAGCGGCGCAAACAGGACGCTGGGGCGCCGAGCAGCACCGCGCGTGGTCCGTGGATATCGAAGCGGGGTTTCAGCCAAAGGCTCTTCCGGCGCTGAAGCCCGCGTTTCGCGCAGGGTTCACGCGGGGTTCCGGCGACCAGAATCCCGGTGACGGCGAACACCAGACCTTCTTTCAGTTGGTTCCGACGCCGCGGCTATACGCGCGCTTCCCCTTTTTCAACATGATGAATACGGAAGACCGGTTCGGTTCTCTGGTCATTCGCCCACACGCCAGGGTGACGGTGTCGAGCGAGTATCATTCCCTGCGGCTGACGAATCCCGGCGATCTCTGGTATGCGGGTGGCGGTGTATTTCAACCATGGACTTTCGGTTACGCGGGCCGCGCCGCCGGTGGCGCGCGATCGCTGGCAAATCTTTATGACGTGCAGACGGATTATCGTGTCAATCCGAAGGTTTCCATCGCAGGGTATTTTGGATACGCGCAAGGCCGCAGCGCCGTCCGCGCCATCTATCCGCACGGCAAGAAAGGGCATTTGGCCTACATCGAGACGACTTACCGGTTTTGAGTTTGAGTGCCTTTCGGTTGCGGCAACGCCGGCAGGTGAAACGAGGGCCGAGCGGAGCGGAGGGTAGTTTCCAAGCGAGTGGGTCGTGTATCGGTGTCGCATAAATGGACGTTGTTGACTCGACCGGCGACCAACGGGCCTGCCGGCGCTGGTTCAGAGCCATGAAGGATCTGAGTGTGCCACCCGGAAAACGCCTCATCTCCAACTCCGGGCGCTGTGGGGCGCTGTGGGCGGGTAGTGTCTCAGTTTGAAATCCGGCCCCCTTAAATCCGCTGTCGATCCTGCTATGCTTGCCTCATGCCTAAAGGACCACAAGGCCAGAAACGTCCCGCCGATGTGATCGGGAACGCCGTTCACATTATGCGTATCGCGACCGGCGAAGAAGAGGAGCACTCTTCCAGTCAGATGGCCATTGAGCGTGGCGTAAAGGGCGGTATCGCGCGCGCTCGGAAACTAACTGCCACCAAACGAAAGAAGATTGCCAGAGAGGCTGCAATTGCCCGTTGGAATCGTTCAGCCAAATAGAGTTGGTTGTGGTTTCTTAGATTCATCCAGTAATTGATTGCCTTGAAACGGATCAGGAATTATTGAGCGCGGCTCTCGTGTTCTTACCCTGATTTCTTTAGTGATCGCGCTGGCCGTATAGAACCGACCGCGTCTTTCACCGTGGCCCTCAAGTAGACCCAATGCGCAAAGATGAGCTAAGTCCCGGCTTGCCAAATTCTGGGAGATCTCCGCTATGCTTCGATATCGAGAATTCACCAGACGAAATCCCTGTGTCGTATCTGCGAGGGCATAAAAAGTGCGTTCTGGAAGCTTGAACTTAGCGACCAGTTCCTCTACCGCATTACACATCCGATTGAATTCTCTACTGCGCCTGAGCATAGTCATGGCCTGCCGATAATGCGCCGTCAGGCAAAACCGAATCCATTTCATTGGATCACGTTCAGGATGCCAACTGCCATGGCCCACGTCGGCCAAGACGCTGTAATACTCTTGCTGATTCCGTCCGAGATATTCCTCAATACTAGAAAACTCAGGATTGGTAATGCCTTCCCTAGCCAGAACGAGACTTTGAAGACAGCGGGCCATTCGACCATTTCCATCAGAAAATGGGTGAATTAATACGAGGTTAAGGTGTGCCATTGCCGCGCGTACCATCACCGGATGATCATTCTTGCCATTCAATTCAATTACTAGTTCTTCAACTAAATCATGAACAAACTTGACGTCTGGTCCTTCGTAGACTCTTTCGCCTGTTGCTTCGTTTTGGACAAATATCGATCCGGGTCGCCAGCGCCCAGGATGCTTAGTCAGATCGTAATGTGTCATCGTGTAATGAAGGCTTCGTATCAGGTCCGCTGAATAGCCGAAATGCTTATCATCGGCGAGTTGCAATACATACGTCATTGCATTCCGATATCCCATAACGGCTGCCCAAGTTTCGTCCTTGGCATCGAGGGGTTCCTCGCCATCTACGGCCGCCAATGCGTCTTCGACAGTAACGTTATAACCCTCAATGCTATTTGAACCTTGAATCGCTTTAGCTCGCGATACTCGGCTAAGCAGCCCGAACCAGCGCCGCGATCCAACCGAATACACCAACTTCTCGCGAAGTTGATCTATTTCGCCGTGGACACGCATCTCTAAATCAGTAAGCGTTGGTGTAATGAAAAGCATTTCTGATCACCTCGCAGTGAATAGTAATATACTTTTGTGCATTCACGCAATAAAGTATTGTGCATTAATGCTTGATTCCGGGTCTGGATCTAAGCATAATGCTCAGTATGAATCATCTACCTATTGCCAAGCGAGTTCAGATTCTTTCAATGCTCTGCGAAGGTGTTTCGCTTCGCGCTATCTCCCGCATGGCCGACGTTTCCATCAATACCGTAACCAAGATGCTCGTGGATGCCGGTCAAGCCTGCATTGCTTTTCACGATACGAACGTCGTCAACGTCAAAGCGAAGCGCGTGCAGTGTGATGAGATTTGGAGCTTCACCTACGCGAAGCAAAAGAACGTCGCAAGGGCAAAAGCGGCTCCCGCCGGATCTGGTGATACGTGGACCTGGACCGCGCTGGACAGCGACAGCAAGCTGCTTGTCTCATGGTTGGTTGGTCGGCGCGATGCACGCCACGCTCAGATTCTCATGGACGACGTAAAGAACCGCGTGACCGAGCGCATCCAGCTAACGACAGACGGCCACAAGCCCTACTTGAACGCGGTAGAGAATGCTTTCGGCGCGGACATTGATTTCGCGATGCTCGTGAAGCTGTATGGCGAAACACAGAGCGACAGCCCAGAGCGGAAGTACAGCCCGTCCGAGTGCATCGGCACGCGGACCTACGTGGTAACTGGCGATCCCGATGCGGACCATATCAGTACGTCTCACGTTGAACGGCAAAATTTAACGATGAGAATGCACATGCGACCGTTTACGCGGCTGACAAACGGATTCAGCAAGAAGTTTGCGAATCACGTTTGGATGGTCGCGCTCTACGCGGTGTTTTATAACTTCGTGAAGGTCCACAAGAGCCTTCGCGTGACTCCGGCAATGGAAGCAGGTTTGACGGATCGGGTTTGGACGTTCGAGGAATTGGCAGGAATTATCGACGCGGCAGCGCCGGAGAAGCAACCACGCGGCCCTTACAAGAAGAGAATTTCAAACTGAGACACTACCTGTGGGCGCGGAGTATAGTGTTTGCCGGACGGCTGTGAGAGAATTCCGTCCACAACCTGAGGCGTGTCCATGGTGAAGTTCCTGCTCCTGGCGGCGCTCTTTGCCGCAGCGCAATCCGAAAAAACGGTGGAATCCGGCATCATTGTGGGTTCTGTAGCTCCGCCAGGTTCGTTGACCGTTTCCGAGCCGCTGCAGATCGTCCTGTTTTCGCCCCAGTACGTGGAATTGTGGGAGGGCGATCTCCAGAAGCGGCTCGACACATACTGGGAACGCTACAAACCTGCGTTTGCCCAGAACAAGGAGTTCTTCACGGAAATTTCTCGAATGGCATACCTGGATTCCATACAGTTTGTCGTTAACCGGATGCGCCGCGACCTTCGTGAAGGAATTACCGCATTCCTCCAGCAGAGCTCCGGCGAAGGACGTTTTGAGTTCAAGAACGTTCCGTTCGGCGACTACAAGGTCATTGCCATGGGTCGAGCCGGCGGCCAGGAACTCATCTGGCAGGAGCCGGTAGCCGTCAAAAGCTCGGTCCCCCAGTTTCTAGAGCTCAAAACACGCATACCGTGAGTTCCTACCGGTTCCTGATGGTTGCAGGGGAAGCCTCGGGCGATATGTATGGCGTCGAGGTCGCGCGCGCACTCCGGCAAAAATTCCCCGGCTGCCGTCTTTACGGTCTTGGCGGCCAACGCATGCGTGACTTCGGCGTCGAGCTTGAAGGCGACATCAAGAACACCGCCGTTGTAGGGCCTTTTGAAGTCATTACGTACCTGGGCAGCCTCTACCGGGTGTTCCGCCGGTTGTGCGAGCGAGCCGAAGAAGAACCGCCGACCGCCGCCATACTGATTGACTTCCCCGATTTCAACCTTCGTCTGGCGAAACGTCTCAAGGAAGCCGGTACGCCGGTGATCTATTACATTAGTCCGCAGGTATGGGCGTGGCGCGAGGGCCGCGTGAAACAGATCCGCAATCTTGTGGACAAGATGCTGGTGATTTTCCCATTCGAAGAGGAACTGTATCGGCGAGCGGGCGTCAATGTCGAGTTCGTCGGGCATCCACTGATCGACATGGTTCGGCCCAGCATGACCAAGGACGAGTTTTGCCGCAACCATCATCTCGATGCCGGAAAGCCAATCGTGGCGCTGCTTCCGGGCAGCCGCCGCAAGGAAGTCGGTTACATTCTGCCGACGATCTGCCAGGCCGTTGACCGGATTCGCTCCGCAAAGCCGGATACTCAATTCGTCTTGCCGATGGCCCCGGACCTGGACCGGGCGCTTCTCGACAGGATTATCCAGGGCCGCAAAATCACGATCGTCCGAAACGAGACTTACGATGCGGTTCGATACGCGCGCGCGGCCATCGTGGCAAGCGGGACCGCGACGCTGGAAACCGCGCTGCTCGGAACGCCGGAAGTCATCGTCTACCGCATCTCCTCGGTGACATGGTTTCTGGGAAAATTTCTGCTGAAAGTGCGGCTGTTCGGAATTGTGAACATCATTCTCGGCGAAGAAGTCGTCCCGGAGCTTTTTCAGGACAATTTCACGCCGGAAGCGGTCAGCAAGACCACGCTGAAACTGATGGATGACGTCTGGCTTCAGTCAAGAATTCGCGGCAACTACGAACAACTGCGAAGACAGCTCGGCAATGGAAAGGTAGCAGACCGTGTCGTTCAGGCGGTTTCGGATGTTGTCAGCTCCGCACATCAACAAACGAAAGGATGATTCTCGACGCCACCGGTTTACCGAAAGCGGTGGCGGGAGTGAACTGCGCGAAGTACAACAGCTGGCTGATTCTGCGGTTTACTTCCGGGCTCTGCGGCCCCGAGATGATCTCGTAATCGATAACCTGCCCTTTGTCGCTGATGTGCGTTTCAATGGTCAGGCCCTGGGTCAGGTTCGGAGCCTCATTCGCGAATCGGACCATCGTGGGACTGGTTGTTCGCACTGGCTTGTACAAAGCGAAGATCGGCGACTCCAGCCGCTCCTGCGCCTGCGCCAGCACGGTCGTATTCGATACCAGGGCGCCGAGTAACACTCCGAAGAAAAGCATCGTCAGCGAAACACCCATGATTGCCGGTATCGCCACCGGCTTCAAGAGGTTCCCCAGCCGCGTTTCCAGCGATTGCAATATGTTGCTGTTTCGAGCTTGCGACAGCTTGACGCGCGTATCCAGTTCAAGGTCCGCAGGCGGCTTGGGCCGCTCCACGCTTAACAGAAGGTTCTTTACGGAAATAAAAGCCTGCAACTGCCGCTGGCAGGCTTCGCATTCCGACAAATGAAGTTGCAGCCGTCCGGTTTCTTCTCGTGAGGCCATCGAATCGATGAATGGAGTCATGATCTCCTGCGCCGCCGAACAGTCCAGCCTGGCGGCAGGCCGGAACATTGCAACCGCTCCGCGAAAAACCCTGCTCATATAAACTCCTGTCACCCTTTTAAACGTTGTACCGACAAGTACTGCATCAAGCCTCGCTTCAGATCAGCGCGGGCGCGGCAGATGCGCGATTTGACAGTACCGATCGAAACACCCAGCACATCGGCAATCTCGCTGTAGGAAAAGCCCTCAATGTCCCTCAGCACGATGATCGAACGATGATCGCTCGAAAGCGTGCTCAGCGCCTTTTGTATGGCAGTTTCCTGTTCCCTGGATTCCAACGCCTGTTCCGGTGTGGGCCTGGTATCCGTTACGTGGTACCCGCTGCCGTTACCGTTCTGGTCGTCGTCGAGCGAGACGGTCGAGAATCGATAACGCCGCTTCCACCATCGCAAACGGTTTAGAATTTCCGAGAAAACGATCTTGAAAATCCAGGTCTTCAGTGCGGCCTGGCCTTTGAATCCGCCAATGCTCCGGAACACTTTCAGGAAAATGTCCTGAGCGACGTCGGAGGCTTCTCCGGCATCCCCCAACATGCGGTACGCGACATGGAAGATGGAGGCGTGATAGGTACGAACCAACTCATCGTAGGCACTGTCTTCGTTGGCCTGCAGACGGCTGACAAACGCCGCTTCTTCAGCGCTTACGCCACCGACCCGCTCGTCGAGTTCGTTGTAGGCTATTTCTCTGCGCATCTGAATTCCGGCCGAGACAATTTATAAGACACCGCGTGGTACAAATTGTTCCACAAATCGGAGGCCCGCACCCATTATTTCGAGTACGCCAGACTGCGTGGGCGCCTCGCAATAAACTCTCAACAGGGGTTCTGTGCCGGACTGCCGAAAGAGGATCCAGCTGTCCTTTTCCAGAAATACCTTGGTGCCGTCCAGGGTTCCCACTTCCTGAACCCGCCGTCCCGCGAAGGTAGCCGGCGGATCCGTCCGCAATTTCTCGACGACAGCCTGGCCGGCCGAGATCGGGACATGCAGATCGCGGCGATCGAAGTGGAACTCACCGAATTCCTTCCACAGGTCGCGAATCAATTGCGTGCATGTTTTTCCTGACGTGGCCAGAAGGTCCAGCATCAGCAGGTTGACAAAAATTCCGTCGCGTTCGGGCAGATGCCGCGACAGGCCTATTCCACCGCTCTCTTCTCCTCCGATCAGGATTTCGTTCTTCAGCATCAACTCCCCGATATTCTTGAATCCAATCGGAAGCTCAAAAAGCGGCAGACCGAAATTAGAAGCGATCCGCGGGATCAGCAGGCTCTGCGAATACGTCCTCGCGACCGCACCGCGCCAACCCTTGTTTCGGTACACATGGAGCAGAAGCAGCGAGAGCGTTTGCAGCGTATTCACGTACTCCCCGGTTTCATCCACAATTCCGAGGCGGTCGGCATCACCGTCCGTGGCGAGTCCGATGTCGCTCTGTGTATTCCGAACAGCCTCGGCCAGCGGTTCGAGTTGCGGCATCATCGGCTCGGGATTCATGCCGCCAAAGAGAGGATCCGGGTTCGCGCGAATCGTTTTGACGGTGCACGAGGTTCCTTCGAGCAGGTTTTCCAGAATCGTGCCGCCGCTGCCATGCATCGAGTCGACGACAATTTTCAGATTCGACTTCGAGATCCGGTCCCAGTCCACCAGGGATTTCAGATGAGCGGCGTAGTGTTCATCCGGGCCCACGACCTCAATGCCCTGCTCGGAGCGTTGCACCGGCATTATGCCGAGCCGCGACTCAATTTGGGAAGTGATCGAGGGCGTGGCGCTGCCACCGAACGAGGCTTTTACCTTGAAACCATTGAACTGCGGTGGATTGTGACTGGCTGTAATCACGATTCCCCCCGCAAACTTCCGCCTGCGAACCTCGAACGAAACGTACGGCGTCGGGTAAGGCCGGTCCATCAGGACTACCCTGAAACCGTTTCCGGAGAACACTTCCGCCGCCGTCCGCGCAAACTGGCGCGAAAGAAAGCGAACGTCGAATCCGATGAAGACACCCCGCTCCGTGCCGGTGACTGTCTGGAAATAGTCCGCCGTCGCCTGCGCAGCGTGCCGGACATTTTCAAAGGTGAATGTGTCGGCGATGATGGCGCGCCAGCCGTCGGTCCCGAATTTGATAGGAAGGCTCACAGGACTGAATAGTCGGTGACGACAGTCTTGTCGCCCAGGACCACTCCGGGTTTCAGCGTTGCGGAACGGCCAATGAAACAGCCTTTGCCGACGATCCCGCGAACGATGCGCGCTTCGGCATCAATGGTGTTTCCCGACCAGATAACGGAATCGATGATCTGGGCGCCCTCGTCGATCTTGCAGTTGCGCCCGATCACCGAATTTTCAATCCGGACGTTGCCCCGAATCGTTACACCCTCGCCGATGATCGATTTTTCGTCGACTATTGCGCCGGCCGGCAATGAGCTTCGATCGAGAAGGCTTCGGGCAACCCGGGCGGAGGTGAATCTTTTGGCGAGAATGTCGTGGTGCACTTCGAGATATTTCTGGGGCGTGCCGATATCGATCCAATACTTGTCCAGAATGTACGAAAGCACGGGTTCCTTGTTTTCGAGCAGTGTGGGAAAGAGTCCACGCTCGAATGAGTATGCCTCGCCCTTCGGCATGTACCGCAGGACCGAAGGCTCCAGAACGTAGATCCCGGCATTGATCGTGTTGCATGTGACCTCGTCCGGGCCGGGCTTTTCGATGAACCGCTGCACCCAACCTTCGGGGCTTGTCTCTACCAGGCCGTAGGCTGATGGGTTTTCGACGCGAGTCAGTACGAGCGTCGCGATCGCACCCTTTTTGCGGTGGTGGGCGATTACAGCGCCCAGATTGATGGAAGTCAGGACGTCCCCATTGAAGACGACCGTCGTGGAGTCGATCCACTCTTCCGCATTCTTGAATGCGCCGCCGGTGCCCAGAGGCGTTCCTTCCACGGCATATCGAATATGCGTGCCGTAGTCCATGCCATCCTTGAGCAGATCCTCTATTTTCCGGGGTTGATACGAAAGGCTGAGGATCACTTCCTCAATCCCTCCGCTCTTCATAAGATCTACCTGATAAAGGAGGAACGGCGAGTTTGCGACCGGTACGATCGGCTTCGGAGTGTTGATGGTGAGAGGCCGAAGGCGGGTGCCTTTGCCACCGGCCAGTATGAGTCCCTTCATGATTCGCTATCCGCTCTATACACTAAAAATCTCAGCCCGCAAAGTGGTGGGATGGCCGATAATTTGATAGACTGCCGCCCGATCGCGCACTAAAAACATGAACTTGCCTAACGGCTTAACACTCGTTCGAATCTTTCTCGTCCCGCTGCTGGTGGCGTTGCTCCTGACCAAGTACAACGTCCTGCTGGCTGCCCTTATCTTTTTGGCCGCGTCCCTGACAGACCTGTTGGACGGTTACTTTGCCCGAAAGCGCGGGCAGGTGACCACACTCGGGATTCTTCTGGATCCCGTCGCCGACAAGCTGCTGATTTCGTCCGCTTTCATCGCGCTCGTTCAACTTCAGATAGTTCCCGCCTGGATGGTAGCCATCATCATAGGCCGTGAATTCGCCGTAACCGGGCTTCGCAGCATTGCCTCCAGCCAGGGCTTTACCATCGATGCGTCCGAACTGGGCAAGATCAAGATGGTGGCACAGGTTGCAGCCATTACGCTCCTGATTCTCGGAAACGAGTACACGATTTTCACACAGGTCGGAGGGATCGCGCTCTGGTTCGTCGTCCTGTTTGCCATCTGGTCCGCAATCGACTACTTCCGCACGTTCTGGACAAAAATCGACGATCGATTCAAAGCCCGCGAACGGCGCCGCCTTATTCTTCTGAAAAAGAGACAGCGTCGACATGTTCCAACTCAGTGAAAACGAGCAGGAACTGCTCCTGCGGCACGCGCGAAATGCGGTTTGGGCACATCTTTCGGGGGAAACGCGCGTCCAGCCCGATATCGCGGGAGGCGTGCTCGCCGAGTCCCATGGAATTTTCGTTTCCATCCACAAAGGCGCCGAGCTTCGCGGATGCATCGGCAATGTTCATCCCGCCGGCCCTCTATACCGCATCGCCGCGGAGTGCGCCATCTCGGCCGCGGTTGCTGATCCCCGCTTCATGCCCCTGACCAGCCGCGATTTTCCAGGTGTCACGTTCGAAATCTCCGTACTCTCGGCAATGGAACCTGTCGAGAAGATCGAAGACATTGAGATCGGCATGCATGGGTTGATGATCCACAAACGTGAAGCTCGAGGACTGCTTCTCCCGCAGGTTGCCGGCGCCTATGGTTGGACCCGCGAGCGATTCCTCGCCGAAACTTGCCGGAAAGCGGGCCTCGGTCCGGACGAATGGCGCGACGGCGCCATAATCTTCCGGTTCAGCGCGCTGGTTTTCGCTGAAAAGCGGCTCCAGACTATTACGGCCTCATAATGCTGCAAATTACGTACCCCCAAATCGATCCGGTGTTTCTCCGTATCGGCCCGTTGCAGTTGCGCTGGTATGGGCTGATGTACATGCTGTCGTTCGTCATCGGCTACTTCGTTTTGAGGCGGAACGCAAAACGGCGCAAGCTCGACCTCACCACAGACGATCTGTACGACCTGATGTTCTACCTGATTCTGGGCGTCATGATCGGAGGCCGCCTTGGCTATGTCGTTCTCTATGACTTGCCCAACTACTTGCGCGAGCCGCTCTCCATTTTCGCGATCTGGCAGGGCGGAATGTCCTTCCACGGCGGGTTTATCGGAGTCGTGCTCTCCACGCTATGGCTTACACGCAGGAAGGACTGGAATTTCTGGGATATTGCGGACCTGGTTTCCGCCGGCGTGCCAATCGGCCTGGGGCTGGGGCGGCTCGGAAATTTTATAAACGGCGAACTCTTCGGCCGCGTGACCGATCAACCCTGGGGAATGGTGTTTCCCGAGGGTGGGAGTGTCCCCCGTCATCCGTCGCAACTCTATGAGGCCTTCCTGGAAGGGTTGGTCCTGTTTCTGATCCTGCGGTGGATTTACAGGAAGAAATTCCAAAGCGGCACGGTGTTCTGGGCGTTGATGGGTTGCTACGGCTTATTCAGGTTTTTGGTGGAGTTCGTGCGCGAGCCGGACGCCCACCTGGGGCTGGACCTCGGCCCGTTCACCCGAGGTCAGCTTTTGACATTTCCAATGCTGGTTGTTGGTCTGACGATGGCGCTTATCTACGTTCGACGAAGTCGCCAGCAACAAGTCCGTCCGTCGCGTAAGTCACGAGCGCAGTAGACGCGCGCTCTCCAGGCCTGACAATCACCAATTCGCCGATCGCCGTCCGCTGTCCTTGAAGCGTCTCGGCTTCAGCCGGCAGATCGTAGAGCTGCCTGTCCAAACCAAGCGAACGATAAACGATAAACAGATCCCCTGCCTTGACACCTTCGCGGTCGCCGATATCGACATAGACAATCATTCCCTGGCTGCCGATACCGCTGTTGAGAGGACTGAGTTCTCCGACCGGTACTCCGGCCATCTTCCCGGTACCCTTGAACGTGGATCCGAAATTACGCAGCACGTTGAGCGTCGTCACAATTGAGCCCTTTACGTCTCCTGTCGCTTTCATAAATGGACTGAAAGACCTTGGCCGGGGCAGATTCGGCGCAGTGAGCCGGGGCACGGGAACCATGAGGTCGCCAACTTCCACTGCATCGCAGTTACTAACCACGCGGCCGAGGGCAAAATCAGGTTGCGTAAGGACTACCTGGATCTGGCCTACGTCAAGGTAATGCATGCCCAGATTGCGCGCGTCGGCAGTTCCGCGTTCTGAGCGGTTGATGCGCCGCGTCGGCCGCACCACTTGATACATCGTGCCTGTGGTGACGCCATCTTCCGCACCCTGACTCAGATAGATGTAATCCGACTCGGTTGCCAGCGCGCCGCCGTCCGCGTTGAACTTGGCTATGACCTTCGTATCTTGCGGGATCGCGGAAACCTGTATGAAACCCGAACAGTAAAGATCTGAAACCTTTACTTCCGGAACCGGTCTGGGCGGCGGAAGTTGCAGGAAAGTTTGGGGCCGCTGCGGTACTGGTTGTGCCGGGGGAACTGCCGCAGGTGCTTGCGGCGCAACCGGCGCCGTCTGGGCGGGTTCGGCCGGCGCGGCCACCGCGGGAGCCGGGGCGGGCTCCGGCGCCGGCGGAGTTGCCTCGGTAATCAATGTTATCGGCCGGACGAGAATTTTGTCGTTCGGATAGATCCAGTGAGGATTAACCACGTGTTCGTTGGTTTCCCACAGCTGAGGCCAGAGCCTCGAATTGTTCAGCACCTGCCCGGCAATTCCCGATAACGTCTCGCCCGGCTGCACCACGTGTACCTCAAAGGCGGCAGGATTTGCAGGTTCCGAGTTGGCGCTGAAGTGGCCGTCAGGTTGCCGGGTCAGGTTTCCCGGCGGCGGCCCCTGCTGCGGTGTCGTCTGTCCGAACGCACTGACAGCCAGGAGAAGCACAATGAATAGGGTTCTCATAGGTCCGCAATTACTAGCAGAAGCGCAGGAATGCGTCAACCAAATGTAGTGTGCGGTGTCGGTAGCACATGATCTGTCCGGTGCCTGTAGCAAATGAAATGTCCGGTCTGAAGGGCAGGGTCGACGTAACGTCACATTCGCACTGGAGGTTAAGAGCGGATGGCGTTATATCCGGCCCGAGCTTGGGAGCGGGCCATGAAGAT
>CAMBFR010000079.1 GCA_945865815.1 Candidatus Sulfopaludibacter sp. SbA3 | reverse complement strand
GATCTTCATGGCCCGCTCCCAAGCTCGGGCCGGATATAACGCCATCCGCTCTTAACCTCCAGTGCGAATGTGACGTTACGTCGACCCTGCCCTTCAGACCGGACATTTCATTTGCTACAGGCACCGGACAGATCATGTGCTACCGACATGTTGGCGGTGTTTTTTTGACATGCTGCATCATTTGAGCTAACGTTCCCTTCAAAATTCTGTGGAGCATATATCTGATGTTAAAGAGGGTTTTGGTGTGGACCGGGATTCTGTTCGCCAGTCATGTCTCGGCGGCGAGTCAGCGGCCCGCAACCCCGATTCCGCAGATTTCCAATCCCGGCAGCGTATCCGTTTCGAGCAACCGCGCGGTTGTCGATCGGTATTGTGTGTCATGCCACAACGAGCGATCTGCGACCGCCGGACTGATGCTCGACAAAGCCGATGTTGAGAATGTCGCTGACCATGCTGAGGTTTGGGAGAAGGTAGTACAAAAGCTTAGAACAGGCGCCATGCCTCCAGCCGGCCGTCCGCGGCCAGACAAGGCCACGAATGACTCCTTAACGGCCTACCTTGTAACGAAACTTGATGCGGCGTCTGCAGCCATGCCGAATCCGGGCCGGTCCGTTCTCCGCCGGATGAATCGCACCGAATACGCGAACGCGATACGAGACTTGCTCGGGGTCGAAGTCGATAGTGAAGCATTGCTGCCAGTCGACGAAGTGAACCACGGCTTCGACAATATCGGCGACGCCCTTTCCGTGACCCCCGTCCTGATGGAACGCTACATGTATGCGGCGCGCAAGATCAGCCGCATGGCTGTGGGCGAACCCGAGATCAGCCCATTTTCCGAAAAGTACGAACTTCATAAATTCCTCACCCAGGAAGATCGCATGGGCGAGGATCTTCCGTTTGGTTCGCGCGGCGGAACCGCAGTTCGCCACCACTTTCCGCTCGATGGCGAATACACGATCAGGGTTTTCCTGCAGCGAAATTCCCGTCACTACATTCGCGGTCTTGCGGACCCACATGACCTCGATTTCCGGGTCGACGGAAAGCGAATTAATGTACTCGTCGTCGGTGGCGGCGAGGAGCTTAAAGGGACTCCGGGTCCCCCGTTTTCCCAGGCGGCTCGAATCGGAGATCCCATAGCCGAAGCGTACGAATACGTTGGAGCCGAGGAAAGCCTGGAAGTGCGCTTTCCTGCCAGGGCGGGCACACGCACCGTGGGCGTCACCTTTATGAAAAAGAACACTGTGCCTGAAGGCGTCTATCGGCCGCCGATGACACAGTTCCAGATGGTTCAGTACAAAGGTGGTGAGCCGGCCATCGACAACATCGTAATCACCGGCCCCTACAATGCCGGCGGTGTTGGTGTAACTCCGAGCCGCGAGAAGATTTTTGTGTGCCATCCGAGCGGTGTTGCTGATGAAGCTGCCTGCGCAGGAAACATTCTTTCCAGGCTTGCGCGGCGAGCGTATCGCCGGCCGGTGGCAGAGAAAGACGTGCAAACACTTCTTCGGGTCTACCAGGCTGAGCGGCAGGAGAGCGGTTTCGAAGTGGGAATTCAGGCCGGCATTGAAAGAATCATATCCGGGCCCGAGTTCCTGTTCCGCATCGAGCAGGCTCGTGCGAACACACCATCCGGCAGCGTTTACCGCATTAGCGAACTCGAACTGGCAACCCGCTTGTCGTTTTTCCTCTGGAGCAGCATACCGGATGACCAACTGCTCGACATTGCCGAGAGCGGCAAGCTGAGTGAGCCCGCGGTGCTGGAACAGCAGGCGCGAAGGATGCTTGCCGATTCACGCGCCAAAACTCTGGTCACCAATTTTGCCGCGCAGTGGCTGTACTTGCGGAACCTGGGTGAGAAATCACCGGATCCGAAGTTATTCCCCGAATTTGACGAGAACCTGCGCGATGCATTCGTGCGCGAGACGGAGCTGTTTGTCGAAAGCACACTTCGCGAGGACCAAAGCGTGTTGCGGCTTTTGGATGCCCGCTACACATTTATGAACGAGCGGCTGGCGCGGCACTACGGAGTTCCAAACGTTTATGGCAGCCATTTTCGGCGGGTGACGCTGGGTCCGGAATTCGACCAGAGGCGGGGACTGCTGGGTCATGGCAGCTTGCTGACCGTGACCTCATATGCCAACCGGACATCCGTTGTATTGCGCGGAAAGTGGCTGATGGAAAACATTCTGGGTTCACCCCCACCGCCTCCGCCACCCAACGTGCCCGCATTAGAAGAAAGCGGATCGGGCGGGCAGCCTTTGCCGTTGCGCCAGCTTATGGAGAAACACCGCGCGAACCAGCCTTGCGCCGCCTGCCACGCGCCAATGGATCCGCTGGGTTTTGCGCTGGAGAACTTTGACGCGATCGGGCGGTGGCGCGTCACGGACGCGGGTGTGCCCGTCGATTCATCGGGGGTCCTGCCGGACGGTACCAAACTCGACGGCCCCGCTGGCCTGCGGAACGTGTTGTTGAGCCGCCCCGAAGAGTTTGCTCTTACGGTGACGGAAAGAATGCTGACCTATGCATTAGGGCGAGCGGTGGAATACTACGACGCGCCCGCTATTCGAAGGATCGTGCGGGACGCTGCAAAAGAAGACCATCGATGGTCTTCATTGGTTTTAGGAACGGTCAAGAGCATGCCATTTCAGATGAGGAGGTCGCAATAATGAGCGGAGCGAATGCAAGCCCGACAGGGCGCAGCCATCAGGCCATGATGATTTTCAAGAAGGCAATTCCGCGCAGAACCTTTCTAAAAGGTCTCGGAACAACTATGGCTTTACCTTTCCTGGATGCGATGGTTCCTGCGATGGCAGCCCAGCAGCAACCGGCATAACGGCTGTCCGTTGTCTATATCCCGAACGGAAGGATCATGGATCAATGGACTCCAAAGACAGTGGGCGCGAATTTTGACTTGCCGCTCCTGCTGCAACCGTTCGCCCCGTTCCGCGACCGCTTCTCAGTCCTCTCGGGCCTCAATCTGAATATTGCCAAGGCATGGCCCGGCGAAGAGGTCGGCGTCCACGAACGCCCCTGCGGTGCATACATGACAGGCGTGCATCCAAAATGGACCGACGGCATTGATATCCAAAATGGAATTTCGCTGGACCAGATCATCGCGAAAGAATTCGGTAAATACACGCAACTGGCATCGCTCGAAATCGGTTTGGATGCCGCGGGCATCATAGGCGCTTGCGAAAAAGGCTGGAGCTGCGCCTACGTGAACACCTTGAGCTGGCGTACACCGACGTCGCCCATACCCATGGAGACGAATCCGCGCCGCGTATTCGAGCGTCTGTTCGGCGATGTCGCCAGTACCGGCATCTCCGAGCAGAAGGCGGTTCTTCGCAGGAACAACAGCATTCTGGATTCTCTGCGAGAGGCTACCGGCGATCTTCTCACCCAGCTCGGTCCGAATGACCGCACGAAGATCTCCGAGTATCTCGATTCCGTCCGCGATATCGAACGGCGGATTGATGTTGCCCGGCAGCAAACCTCTCGCGAGTTGCCTTCCATGCAGAGACCGGGCGGCGTTCCCGACACGTTTGAAGAGCATGCAAAGCTGATGTTCGACTTGCAGGTCCTGGCTTTCCAGGCGGACCTCACCCGCATGATCACCTTCATGGTCGGCCGTGAAAAAACCGAGCGGCCTTATCCCGAAATTGGAGTTGCCGATGCCCACCATCCGCTGACACACCATGGCGGCGATCGGCAGAAGATCGAGAAGGTGGTTCAGATCGAAGCCTTGCAGTCGAAGGTCTTTGCCTATTACCTGGACAAACTGCAGTCGACGCCCGATGGCGACGGCTCGCTGCTGGATCACATGATCGTCACCTACGGAAGCGCGATCAGCGAGGCCAATGGGCATTCCGTCAATGATCTGCCTCTTTTGATAGCAGGTGGCGGAACAGGTGCGCTCAAAGGTGGGCGCCACATCCAGTACCCGAAAGATACGCCCATTGCGAATCTGCAGCTGACGTTGCTCGATAAGTTGGGGATACCCGTCGAGAACTTCGGCGACAGCAACGGGAAGCTCGACCTTCTCTCCGTTTAACCGTTTAAGGGAAGGCGGCCGATGTTCTCGGCCGCCTCGTCCCGATTGTCTTTATAGGAAGACACTACGATGCTCATGAAAATCAAAACCGGGTTCGCCTTTCTGTTGGCTCTCTTTCTTCCCGCGATCGGTTTCGGTCAGGATGTGCGGCTTGTGGATGCTGCCAGGAATGGCGATCGCACCGCCGTGCGCTCGTTGATCCAGCAGGGTGTGAACGTCAATGTTATCCACTCCGATGGGGCGACAGCCCTGGCATGGGCGGCGAACCGGGATGACCTGGAACTGGCGGACCTCTTAATTCGAGCCGGGGCCAACGCGAACCTGGCCAACGAATATGGTGTTACTCCTGTCGCACTGGCTTGCATCAATCGCAGCGCAGTCATGGTGGAAAAGCTGTTGGGCGCCGGAGCGGATCCGAACTCGGCATCGTGGACTGGAGAGACGCCGCTCATGGTATGCGCGCGCACCGGGAATGTGCAGGCCGTCAAAGCGTTGCTGTCGCGTGGCGCAAATCCTGACGCGAAAGAGAATCAGCAGGGCCACACGGCTCTCATGCGAGCCGTTGCGGAGAGACATTCCGGCATCGTACGTGCGCTCGTGGATGCGAGAGCCGATATCGCTGCGCGTTCCAGGGGCGGCTTTACAGCGCTGTTGTTTGCCGGCCAGCAAGGAGACATGGAGTCTACGCGCACTCTGATTGCCGCCGGCGCGGACGTCAATGAAGCAACGCCCGAGCACGGAACCGCATTGGTACTTGCCGCGGCGAGCGGCCGGGAAGACGTTGCGCTCTTTCTCCTGGAGAAAGGAGCGAATCCCAATGCGGTCGATGCGTATGGCCTTTCGGCGTTGCATTATGCTGTGCCCAAGGGATTGGCCTCGATTGATTCAGTTTCCGTGGTGTTCAGGCCTCACGAGGACGTGCCGGCCAACATGCCGGGCCTGGTCAAGGCCCTTCTCGCGCGCGGCGCAAATCCAAATCTGCAGGTCACCAAAGATTTTCCCCCGTACTCACGATCTCCTTACGCGCTGCAAACCAGTCTTGTTGGTTTAACACCATTTTTGATGGCGGCAGCGTCCGGCGACGTTGAACTCATGCGCATCCTGCTGGATCGCGGGGCTGACCCGCTTCTCAAGTTGAGAGAGGGATCGACTGCGTTGATGCTTGCCGCGGGTGTGGGGCGAGTGGATGACCGGCCGGCCAAAGACGAGGCAAACGCGCTTGAGGCTGTCAAATCCGCCTTCGAAGTGGTCGGCAATCTCGATGCGGTCAATGCAAGAGGGCGCTCGGCACTCCATGGCGCCGCCGGCATTGGAGCGAACGCCATCATCCAGTTCCTTGCTGAGAAGGGCGCCAATCTGGAGTTGAAAGACCGTCAGGGAACTACTGCTCTCAAAATTGCCGCCGGCGGAGCTCCGCGAGGAGATGGCGCAAACCGTGTTTACCCCGCGACGATGGAAGTGCTGATCAAACTGGGCGCCGACCGGGAATCGATCAATGCGCCTGAGATTTCCCAGGGCCGGCGGACCGCCACATCGGCTGTCGGCGGCGGGGACGATCGACAGGATTGAAATAAGGAAGGATATGGGCAAAAAACAGAAGAGCCTCAACGTCACCAGAAGAGATTTCATCAAGAACGGCGCCGCCATTGGTGTTGGCGCAACCGCCCTGGCCGGGCTCGGATCACAGGATGCGAATGCGCAGACTCCGGCGCGCTGGGACCTCGAGGCGGATGTGGTCATTATTGGGTCCGGGGCAACGGGGATGCCCGCGGCGATCAGGGCCAGAGATCTTGGGGCGTCCGTGATCGTGATCGAGGCCAACTACGACATTGGCGGACATGCGATTCTCAGCGGGGGAAGCGTCCCGCTTGGCGGCGGCACAAGCTGGCAGAAGCAGCACGGCATCACGGACTCGCCGGATCTTGTCTTCAAAGACCTCACAGACTGGTCCGTCATGTTGCGTCACGGCGTCGCTGATTACCGGTACAACGACCCACAGGTGCAGCGCGCTTTTGCCGACAACTGTGCTGCGACCTTTGAATTCCTGTTAGCCAATGGCGTGGTATTCGACCCACCGGATTTCGATGAAGGTTCCCTGGGGATCTCTGCTGTGAGAAAGAGCGATCCAATAATGGAATGGGCCAGAGTAGAAAGTCCCTTGAGTCCAGGGGCGGGAAATGGATCCGCTCTTATAAGGCCCCTGGAGGCGAGCGCAAGGAAGAAGGGCGTCCAGTTTCTGCTCAATTACCACATGGATGTCATCTTCCGGGAGTCTCCAGCCTCGGGAAGAGTCCTCGGAATCCAGGCGAGCTATAAGCCGAGGATGGTTCCGGGAACCAACACCCGCATGGAGAGTTTCCGCTCTGAAGGCAACATCAACAGGACCACGCCGAGTGTGACTGTCAAAGCGAGGAGGGGCGTCATCATCGCCTCGGGCGGCCACTCCGCCAATGTGAACTTTCGCAGGATATTCGACCCGCGACTGACCGAAGAGCATCAGACCGGCGGCGCGCCCTATTCCTTTCAGGATGCCAGCGGGGAGCTTGCGGCCATGTCCATCGGCGCTTCCCTCTGGGGCACGGCGAACTCATTTGAGAGAAGAAGAGTCGTGATGAAGCGGAACGTCGTTGGGTCGCAATACACCTACACCACGTGGGGACCCAGCAGCCCCCTGTTTCCTTTCAGCCGCGCTACAGGTCTCAACATCGGCAATGCCGGCTGGGAACACGTCATCAGCGTGAATCAGGTGGGCAAGCGATTCTGGGATGAGACGCAAAGTGAACTTCCTGATGGAACCGGTCACAAATCGATTGATCCGTACGTTCACGGTAGTCCCGCCAACACCAAAATCAAATATGAGGCGCCACAGTATTTGCATGCTGCCCTGGCGGTAAATGAAGGCTCGACCGCTCCGGACTACGCGCCCGGCCCTGTATGGGTCATCTTTGACGCGGCCGCCGTGGTTCGGCGGAATTGGAACGTCCGTCCCCCTACCGTGGATATCGAGGGCGGCTACTTCTTCGTAGCGGATACACTCGAGGAACTGGCACGGATGGTCTCGAAGAACCAATATCAAAAGGTCCCAATGCCTCCACGGAACCTGGCAGCGGCGGTAGCCAGGTACAACTCCTTCGTGGATTTGGGAAAGGATCAGGATTTTGAGAAGCCCCTGCCTCTGCATAAGATCCAGACTCCACCGTTCTACGCGGCCTGGGGCACTCCCGTATGCCACGATGCCGTCACGGGTATCCGGATAAACGGGAAAACACAGGTTGTAGACGTTCACGGCCAGGTCATACCCAACCTCTACTGCGGCGGTGAGTCCGCTGGTGGCAGCAATCAGCATGGCCTGGGTAGAACCACTTGCCAGGGGTACATTGCCGGAGCCGTCGCCGCTGCGGATGTGCCCTGGTAGATATTTTGAAGAGTGATCCGGACGCATCAAACGCACATTGAGATAACGCAGTCGATTCCACCGGAAGTCGAGGTTGGCGCCAGCCTTGTCTTGAAGGTGAGGGTGGCATGTGCGTCGGGCTGTGATCTTCGCGGCCAGTCCGTTCAGGTTATGGCTGCGGACGGCGCCGTGATCGCGAGTGAGACGGGTGAATTCGTCTTCGCGGCGCCCAGGAAGGCGGGCGAGCATGGTTGGAGCCTGGTGTTTCCCGGACACGAGACCGGCAACGTCATTCACGAGACGGCCTCTTTATCGATTTCCTTAAGGACCATTCCCCATAAGACCAGCCTGACAGTATGGGATCTACCCTCTCCCGTAGTTACGAACGGATCGTTCAGGGCGAAGGTCGCCGTCAAGTGTTCGGCCCGGTGTCCACTGGCGGGACAGTTCGTCGAGATTCAAGACGAGACGGAAACGAAAATCGGGACGGGGAAACTGGGTGAGACGCCATGGGAGGGAACGGACGCGCTGTATTGGGGTGACGCCGAGATAAGGGCTCCGGCCACGCCGGGAGTGTTCTTCTGGACGGGCAAATTTTCCGGAGCAGAGTTGGAGTTGGCGCACGAGGAGGCCTCCGCCAACTTCAGTTTCCGCGCCGACACACCGCCCGAGCACAGGGTAACAATCAAAGTCATCGCAGAGGATACCCGGGCTCCTGTTGAGAACGCTGAAGTGCGGCTGGGTTTCTATTTCGCATTGACGGACCAGGCCGGCCTGGCCGCCTTTGACCTGCCCAAAGGGACTCATGACCTGAGGATTCGAGCCGATGGCTATAAGGGGCCGCCGACGACCATAGAGGTGGCCGAGGATGTAACCATCCAGGTTGAGGCGGCGAAGACTCTCACGGAAACTGAGAGCGAGCAGAGGGCGAAGCAGATTGAATCTGCTTCGTGGGGTTGAAACCTCGCCCGCCGCGGCGCAATCCGCGTTTTTCAACGATTCATTCGTGCAACACTCTACCGCGGTTGAGTGACCACGTCGATCAGCGCGGGTTCGCCGCGCTCGACCCGTTCGACCGCGGTGCGCAGGGCGGGGCCGAGGTCTTTCGGATCGGTAATCGGTCCGGCTCCGTAGAAGCCCATGCTTCGCGCCAGTTGGGCGTAATCGATGTTCGGATCGGTGATGGTCGTGCCGATGCCGGCATTCTCGATACCGCGCTGGCGGCGGCTGGCCATCCGCTGCAGGTGCATGACCTCCTGGTGATACGCGCGGTTGTTGCGCATCACGAGCAACATCGGGATGCGATGGTGCGCGGCCGTCCACAGCGCTCCGGGCGCATACATGAGATCGCCATCAGTCTGAATCCCGACGCACACGCGGCCGAACTTCTTGTGAGCCAGAGCGGCGCCGACGGCGATGGGAAGACCGGAACCCAAACCACCTGCACCGCCTCCGCCTGTTGTCTGGTGAAACTTATCGATGTTCCACAGGCGGGAACCTCCGCCGCCGACCAGGGCCCAGTCCTTGTCCTTCACCGCGTTCCAGAGTTCGACCGACATGCGCGTGGTCGAGATCGGACTGGCGTCCCAGCCATAGGTCGCTTCCGTGCGGGCGCGAACCAGCGCCTGCGCGTTGGCGGCCGCGATCTTCTTGCCACGTTCTTCGAAGACGCGCTTTCGATCGCCGGTGATCAGCTTCTTGCATGCCTCGATCAGGGTGGGCAGCGTCGCTTCGGCGTCGGCCGCAATCGCCATGTCGACTTCCTGGTACCGCTGGAAATCCTGGTAGTTGCTCTTCATGTAGAGATCGTTGGCCGAGATGCTGACGATTTTCGCGCCGGCCTTGGTGATCGACTGGTAGGAGCGCTCCTGCTGATCGCGGAACTCGTGAGTGGCGCCCCACAGATCATCCATCTGCAGGCCCAGAATCACGTCCGCGTTGGCAACCGAGCCGCCGCCGGCCAGCGGATGCCGGTTCGGCATGTTGCGTCCGCCGCCCTGCACCGGCGCCTGCAGCGTTTCGGCCAGCTCCACCATCAGCTTCATTCCTTGTTCGGTGCGGGCCGCGCGGCCGGCCAGGATCATCGGATTTTCCGCCGCGACCAGCACCTTCGCCACTTCAGCCACCGCGGCAGGATCGCCGGCGGGAGGACTGGTCAGCGTCAGCTTCGGAATATGCAGCTTGGAACGATCTTTGGCCCCGTTCTCCTGCAGGTCGCCGTCGGCGACGATAATCACCGGCCCCATGGGCACGGTCATCCCGATCTTGTAGGCGCGTACGGCGGACTCGGCGAAATGCGTCAGCGAAATCGGCGTATCGTCCCACTTGATGTAATCGCGAACCATGGCCGCGCAGTCCTGCACGCTGTGATTCCATTCCACACCCGGCCGGCGGGCGTTGGCGTCGAGCGCGTTCCCCAGAACGATGTAGACGGGATTGCGCGCGACGTAGGCGTTATAGATGTTCATGGACGCGTGCTGCAATCCGACCGTGCCGTGCGCCATGGCCATCATCGGCTTGCCGGCAACCCGGAAGTAGCCCTCGGCGAGCGCGATCGAGGATTCCTCATGCATGCACGACAGCCACTCGGGGGCGCGGTTGCCGCCGTAGGTAATGAAGGATTCCTGGAGGCCGCGGAAACTCGATCCCGGGTTCGACGCGATGTACTCGATGTCGAGCGACTTGAAGACGTCGACCATGAAATCCGAACCGGCGTTCTCGACGGTCATCGCATGGACGTCGGCGGACAACGGCTCGGTCTCGGCCGCCAGCTGGGCCGACGACGGCGGTACCGCAGCGGGCCGCTGCGGCGGCGCGGCCGGTTGCGCCTCGGCCAGGTGGATGGGTGTGACCAGCGCTGCAGCACTTGCGGCCGCGCCTTTCAAAAAACCACGACGATTCACGCCACTCTTCTTGGATTTCGCCACGGGATTCGCTCCTTCCGAATTGTCGGGACGGGCTTCTGAAGCACGATTGGGCGGCAGGAACTGCCCGCCGGATTCGCGGTCCGCACAACTCTGCAACGACTTTTCGCAGGCACTCTAATACAATTTACCAACACTTAATACAACTTTGACTCTTGAATGTATGATTGCGCCAGCGCAACGATGTGAATGCTGTGGGCGCGGGGCTTCAGCCCCGTGCCCATGGATGTTCTCCAAATTTCTTCGCGTGAGGCTTCAATGAGAAATGTTGTCATTGTGATGCCTCGATGTCTCCACCAACGAAATCTATGTTGCGTCGACGGAGCCCGGGAAATTTAACGTGATCAAGATTGCCCGAAAGAAAGCGGTTTCGAACTGATGGCCGATCGGCTCTTTATCGTAATGACATTTCTCTTGCTCGCCGGCCGCATGTTTGCGCAGGACCGGCCGGCCGCAACGCAAGGCGTTATAACGGTTGCCGCGAACCCGTTGGCCGAATTGAAGGATGAGGTTAAGCGCGTTCTGGCGGACGTTAGCATTCCGTTTACCGAGGAACAGGAGCGGACCATTATTCTCATGATGGAGGACCGGCGGCAGGCATCCGAGGAACTTTTCGGAAGCCTGATGGATTTCAGGGCGGGTCCGACGCAGGGACAAGAAGCCGACCGCCTGCGTTCCGCAATCGAGTGGATGCGCGCGGAGTTTCTCAAAAGACTTCAGGATTATCTGAGGCCGGAACAACTCGCGGCATGGAGCGCTTACCGGGAGCGGGCGGCAGCACAGCCGGCATCGCGCGCCGGGCAAGAGCGGGCGGCAACGCAACAAACGCAGTACGTTCGTATCAACAATAATGCCTTCACGGCCGAGGACGGCCCTTACCGGTTTGGCCAGAATGGCCGGGGCCAGCCCACAACACAAGTGGTCGAGCGCGGCGGCGCGGGCGCGTTTCATGGAAATGCGCAGCTGTTGTTCAAAGACGAGTCTCTCAACGCAAGGAATCCCTTCGCCAGCAACAAGCCGCCTTACCAGGAGCGGCAGGCAAACTTTGACATCAGTGGGCCTATCATTCCCCGCAGGCTGACGACGCTTTTTTCAGGCAGTCACGCCGAGGCCAAGAACGTCGATACGATTCATGCGACGCTGCCCACCGGGGTGTTCGCCCTCGGGATCACACGCCCCGCGGTCGACCAATCGTTCAACGCCAGGAACACACTTCAAGTGTCCGAGGTGCATTCGCTGTCATTCAACCTCGGGTACGCCACGATCAGCCGCAAGAATCAAGGCGTGGGCGCATTTGCGCTGCAGGAGCGCGCCTCGGCTTCGGAAGGCCACGACTGGAATGTCGAATTTGTAGAGTTCTCCAATCTCTCTCCGCAGACGATTCACGAGGCCCGCTTCAACATTCTCGACACGCGCAGCGAAACCACGCCGTTCAGCAACGCGCTTCGTATTAACGTGCTCGATGCCTTCGAGAGCGGCGGCGCCCAGAACAAATCCGAACGGGATAGCCGCGATTACGAGTTCAGCAATCTCTACACGCGTTTTGGCGAGAAGTTGACGGTTCGGGCCGGCAGTCAGGGTCGATATCGGACGAGCCGGTCGCTTTCCGAAACGAATTTCGGCGGAACCTTCACCTTCTCGACCCTGGATTCCTATGTAGCCGGCCGGCCCTTGAACTATCGAGTCACGCGAGGCAATCCCCTGCTGGAAGTGGCCCAGTTCGAAGCTTCGTTCTTCATGCAGAACGACTGGAAGGTTTCGCCGCGGCTGACCCTGATGCTCGGCGCCCGTTACGATGCCCAGACGAACATGTCCGATCGCAACAATTTCGCTCCGCGGCTGGGATTTGCATACGCTCTCGGGAGGGCGACTGTCATCCGCGGTGGCGGAGGAATGTTCTACATGCGGCTGGATATGAGCGCGGTGGAAAACCAGAGGCGCCTGGACGGCGCGAGGCAGTTTGAACTCGTCATCGACAATCCGTCTTATCCGGATCCATTTCAGGCAGGAACAATCCGAAACACGCCTTCATCGATACGAGTGATGGATTCGAGGGTCGAGGCGCCATACGTGAACGTGGCAATGGCCTCGTTTGAACGGACGTTTTTCACCAACACCTTCGCAAGCGTTACCTATGATTATCAGCGCGAGTATCACCGCTTACGTCCCAGGAATCTGAATGCGCCGTACGATGCCACGGCGTCCTCTCCACGTTCATGCAGGGCGGAACAAAGCGCCGCAACGTGTCTTCGGCCTGATCCGGCCCGGGGCAATGTGGTCAACATGGAGTCCTCGGGCAACCAGCTCCGGCATACGCTGCGGCTGAATTTCCGTCAGAGGTTCAGCATCTTCAACGTAACGGCGAATTACCTGGCGCAGTTATCTCATGTCGAAGGCCAGCCCAACGGGGGAGGAGATCTCCCAATGGACAACTACAACCTCCGGCTGGACTGGACGGATTCCCGCGGCAATTGCTGTCCGCCGCAAACGCTGAACGGCGCTGTGAACGCCCGGCTGCCTTTGGGAATCTTTTTGACGGGCACGATGGCCATGACCGGCCAGACCTATAACATCACCACCGGCAGGGATGACAACAGGGACAATACGGTCAACGACCGGCCGCCTGGAGTTCCGCGAAACAGCGGCAATGCCCCAAAAAATTTCAATTTCAATTTCAATATCTCAAAGGCATTTTTCTTCAGCCCGGATAGTAATGGAGGAGGCAACGGCACGCGGACGAACCTGAACGTATTCGCCAATATGACCAATGCGTTTAACCGTACGAATTTTGGTTTGCCGTCGGGAGTCATGACCTCGCCGAATTTCGGTAGATCCACCAGCGCCAATGACCCGCGCCAGATAGAAGTCGGCATGCGTTTCCAGTTTTAGCGGTTCGGTGTAAAATTCCGCGCGTGTTTTCGGGAGGAATTATGAAGCGGTTTCTACTACTCGTTACAGTGCTGTTGGCGAGCGTGCCGGCGCATGCGCAGGGCACGGATTTCGCGGGTGAATGGTCCAGCCGGTGTACTGAAGATTTCATCGCGCGTTGCGGCGGCGGCGAGCAGTTGGGAGACTACCTGGGGATTCCGCTGAATGCAGCGGGCCGGATGAGATCCGAGACCAGCGACGTTGCCGAATGGGGCCTGCCCGAGTTTCAGTGCCGGCCGCACCCGTCGCCCTATCAGTGGCGCGCCCAGGGAAACATGCGCATTACCAAGGAAATCAATCCGGTTTCGCGTCAGCTGACCGCCTATCATGTGGCGTGGCTGCGGTCACTGGACCGGCCTATATATATGGATGGCCGGCCGCATCCTCCCGAGTATGCGCCTCATACCTGGTCCGGGTTTTCCACGGGGAAGTTCGATGGGAACACGCTGGTGATCACGACGACCCACATGAAGCAGGGTTATGTGAAAGACAATGATGTGCCGCTTTCCGACAGGGCGACCATGCTCGAATACTGGACGCGGCACGCCGGCATCATGACGATCACCACGTTTATCAATGATCCCATCTACATGGAAGAGCCTTACGTCCTGACATCGAACTACGAAATAGACGAGCACACGCTGCTCGAGTTCTTTCCCTGCACGATCATCGAGGAAAACATCTCGCAGTCCGTACCGCACTACCTGCCGGGAAAGAATCCCTACCTCAACGACTGGCTCGAGCAATACGGCGTACCCGAAGAACCTGCCCGGCGCGGTGGCGCCGACCACATGTACCCGGAGTACCGGCTGAAAATGAAGAAGTGATCGCCCTGAAGTTTGGACATTTTTCGGGGAGTGCGCGAAACTCCCCTCCTGGATCAGGAGGGGTGCCGTTCGCGCGTTTTTTAGCGAACGGCGGGGTGGTGTCCAATTAATTGATGATGCGAAGCCACACTATAGATATTCGCGCAGCGCACCGATTTGAATGAGCGCTACGCGAGCATCTATAACGAAGCTTCGCGTCATTCCGTACCACCCCGTCTGCGCCAATAAGGAACGGGACCATTCCCTTGGCGGTGCAGCCACCCCTCCTAAGACAGGAGGGGAGTTCGGACTCACGCTTCGCTTGCTCGACATACCTGTAACCCGAAGCGTGAAGTTGAAGACGCAGATGCTAATGTCCAAACTCCCGGGTGCGGGCTTCAGCCCCGCCACAGCGTACTTCCGAAATTCAGCACCACGGTATGAGTAAAGACCCCACCATCCCTGCCGTGGAATTCAACGACGTAAGTCTGAGCTTCGGAACCTACGTCGCCCTTCATGATGTTTCCTTTTCGATTCCGCAGGGACAGTTTGTGGCATTGGTCGGGCCTACCGGTTCGGGGAAAACATCCATTCTGAATCTCGCGGCGGGCCTTGTGCCGCCTGCTGCCGGAGCCGTGCGCACTTCCGGGGACCCGGTGAAGGGCGTCAATCGGAGTGCAGCGTACATGTTTCAACAGGACGCCTTGTTGCCGTGGAAGACCGCGCTCGAGAACGTCGCCTTGGGTCCGCTCCTGCGAGGCGTTCAGCGCCGCGACGCGGCCGGCGAGGCCGAACGCTGGATGGAACTGGTTGGCCTGCGCGGCCTCGAGCATCGATATCCCATTCAACTTTCCGGCGGACAACGGAAGCGTGTCGCGATGGCGCAGGCTCTGATCAACCGGCTTCCCCTGCTTCTGATGGATGAACCATTTTCCGCGCTGGACGTTCAAACACGCGCCTTGATGGAGAACGAGCTCCTGGCGCTATGGCAGAACAGCTCCGCCACGGTCTTGTTCGTGACGCATGATCTGGAAGAGGCGATCGCCCTGTCGGATCGTGTCATCCTGTTCAGCGCGGGACCGGAAACCCGGATCAAGAGCGACTACCCGGTCCCTTTCCCGCGGCCCCGCAATGTGTCGGAAGCGCGTTTCATGCCGGGATTCGAAGAGCTTTACCGCCGGATCTGGTCGGATCTGAAACAGGAGGTGATGACCAGCTATGAGCGCTCAAGAGCGAAAGCGTAGGGAGCGCACCATTCACTTCCTGCAGGCCGCGATTTTCGTGGTCGTGTTTGGACTCTGGGAGTTTGGCGCCCGGTCCGGCGCGATCGATACGTTCTTTTTCTCGCAGCCATCCACGTTTCTCGGACGGGCGTGGCAGTGGCTGGCGATACCCGGTACGCAGCTTGGCGGCCGCAGTATCTACCAGCATCTGGCCGTCACGCTCAGCGAAATGCTGGGAAGCTTTGTGCTGGGCGTGGCGTTCGGCATAACACTGGGCCTGATGCTGGGACGGTCGGACTTCTGGGCGCGCGTGTTTAATCCGTACATCCAGGTGTTGAATGCCCTGCCGCGCCTGGTGCTGGCGCCGATTTTTGTTCTGATGTTCGGCATCGACGAACGATCCAAGATTGCGCTCGGTTTCACGATGGTGTTCTTTATTGTGTTTTTCAACGCGTACCATGGGGTTCGCCAGGTGGACCGCAACATTATTAACAACGCACGAATGCTTGGGGCGGGAGAACGCGAACTGGCGCGGCATGTTCTGATACCATCGGCGCTCACGTGGATTCTGTCGAGCCTGCATACCTCGGTGGGTTTTGCGCTGGTCGGCGCCGTCGTGGGCGAGTACCTGGCGGCGGCGCAGGGCATCGGCTGGGTGATCAGTCAGGCGCAGGGCAACTTCGATTCGGCCGGCGTATACGCGGGAATGCTCGTGTTGTGTGTGGTCGTGATCATCGTGGAGATGGGGGTAACTTGGCTCGAAAGGAGGCTGGTGCGATGGACTCCGCAGACGGACGAGCTTCTCGCCGGATAGCGTCGATCGCATCCGCACTCATCTGCGTCCTTCTTATACTTATATCGCTTGCCGCATGCTCGACTGAGCGCGCGACACTGACTATCTCTGTTGGCGGCCAGCCGCTTTTTGCTTACCTTCCACTAACGCTCGCCGACCGTCTTGGCTATTTTCGCGATGAGGGTCTAAGCATTCGCATTGCCGATCTCCGTGGTGGTTCCGAAGCAATGGCGGCATTGCTTGGAGGTTCGGCCGATTTTGTTACCGGTTATTACGAGCACACGATTCGCGCCCAGGGGCAGGGAAAGCATCTGAGGATGGTGGTTCTTTTCGACCGGTTGCCCGGCCTTGTTCTCATGGTCGGCGCGAGATATGCGGATCGCGTGAAATCGATCGAAGACCTTGTCGGGCAACCTGTCGGCGTGACGGCGCCGGGATCGTCGACGGATCAGATGCTGAAGTTCCTGCTCGGCAAGCACGGGCTCAATCCGCAGTCGATTCCCGTTGTTACGGCAGGTACGACGACAATGATCGCGGCTCTCGAACAGGATCAGATCCGGGCCGGAGTAACGCTGGATCCCACCGCGACGAAACTCGAAAAGGACGGAACCGCCTTTGCGCTCTACGATACTCGCACGGAGCAGGGAGCCCGCGACGTATTCGGAGGGACATGGCCCGCAGGAGGCATTTACACCACCGAGGAGATGGTGACGAACAATCCAAAGGTCGTTCAGTCCGTCGTGAATGCCGCGATTCGCGCGCTTGAATACATCCAGTCGCATTCCGCCGAAGAGATTGCCGCGAACATGCCGGAAGAATTCATGGCTGGCGGAAGGGAGCAATACATTGGCGCGCTGAAGGCCAACCTCGCCATGTTTTCCCGTGATGGCCGCATGCCGGAAGAGGGTCCGGCGAACGTGCTGAAGACGCTTCAACTCGTGGATCCAAACCTCACGCCCGCCGGCATCGACCTTGCTGCAACGTATACCAACGATTTTTTGAATAAATGAGAATTGAAAATTGATTAATGAATAATGATTAATGCGCCCGGGAGTTGGAGAACTCGCAAAGCGCATCAATCATTACCCATCAATCAATTTTCAATTCTCATTTGCGGAGCCTATTACCGCGGCACCCGCAGCGCCATGAATTCTCCGAAGTAACCGTTTCCGCTGATTGGAACGACGATGTATTGCCGGCCGTTCAACATGTACGTCATCGGCGATCCGCTCTGCGGCGCCGGCATGTAAACCGCGCCGAGTTCCTTGCCGTTTGCCTTGTCGTAAGCGCGCAGCATGGCGCCACGCCGACCGTTGGGCGTGGTGAAGACACCCGTTTCACCCGCGATAACCAGAGTTTTTGTAACGAGCGTTCCCACAAGACCCGGCCGTCCGGTGCGCGGAATGTTCAGGCCGCGAAGCGCCGGATGGTTGCGAATGTTGTCTGGCGTTTCGCCGTGGGCAATCTGCCAGATGATGTCGCCCTTGTTGAGATCAATCGCTGTGATTCGGCCATATGGGGGCTTTATGAGCGGCAGTCCCTGGACGGTCAGGGAAGTGTCGGCGGCAGGGGCGGGAGCCGGCGTTGCCGACTCGGCTCCGGCGTCCGAGCCTGAGCCGCCGGTGAGCCGGGCTCCGGCTAAGGCAGTTCCCTGAATGTAGTTCATATCCGAGAAACCCGGAGGAGGGGCGACGAGCCCCAGCGTCGAGATCAGGCTTTGCGAGGCCACGTACAGGATATGGGTCTCGGGGTCGTAAGAGCCGCCAGGCCAGTTTGTGCCGCCACCGGCTGTCGCCATGGCGAGTGTGGCAATGGGACCTTCGAGTTTGCTCACTACGGGCGGCGTGTACACGGGACCGATCTTGTATCGCGAGACAATGCGTTCCGCTTCCGCACGGAGCGCCGGCGTGAAGTCGATGAGATCGCTTATCAAAAGGCCCTGCCGATCGTAAGCCGGCGGCTTGGTTGGAATCGGCTGTGTCGGCGAATACCACTCACCCGGCACATCGCCTTTCTCAACCGGCCGTTCCTCGATCGGCCAGACCGGCTGGCCGGTCGCGCGATCGAAGACATAAAGGAAGGCCTGCTTGGTGGGCTGGGCCACGGCTTTGATCGCCCGGCCGTTGACGACGATATCGGCCAGGATCGGCGCGGCGGAGATGTCCAGGTCCCAGATGCCGTGGTGGACCAACTGATAGTGCCATTTCCGCTGACCGGTTCTCAGATCCACCGCGACAAGGCTCTCGCCAAACAGGCCATTTCCGGGTCGATGGCCGCCGTAGTAGTCGCCCGTCGGCGACTCGATCGGCAGATACACCATCTCGAGTTCTTCATCCACCGAGATCTGCGTCCAGACTCCCGCATTACCCGTGTACGTCCAGGATTCCTGCTCCCATGTTTCGTTGCCGTACTCCCCGGGCAGTGGGATCGTGTGGAAGATCCAGAGGCGTTTGCCTGTCCGCACGTCGAACCCGCGGATGTAACCCTTCACGTTGGTCTTGCTGCGGGGGTTTGCCCCGGTCCGGTGCGCGGCGCCGATGATGACCACGTCTTTTGCGACGATTGGCGTGGCGTGAAGGCCGATTTCTCCGTTGACCAGGTCGATATCCTGGTCATCGTCCAGCTTCAGATCGACAACGCCGCGCGTGCCGAAGCCGGGCACAAGGGCGCCGGTCTTGGCGTCCAATGCGATCAGCCGGTAGCCCGGCGTCACATACAGGATTCGCTCTTCGTTGCCGTCGGCCCAGTAGGCCAGCCCGCGGCCGGACAACTGCCGCGGCGCCGCAACGCCGCGCGCGCCTTCGCGTTCGCTGTGACTCCAGAGCAATTCGCCTGTGCCGGCGTCGAGCGCCACCACGGAGCGGCGCGTCCCACCCGTCGTGTACAGTACGCCGTTCACCATTAATGGCGTCGATTCAAGGTTGCCTTCGGGCCGCGGACCCAGATTGTCCGTCTTGAAGCGCCAGGCCACTTCCAGCTTGCTGAAATTGTCCGCGTTGATCTGGTCCAGCGCCGAATAGCGCGTGTGACCGAGATCTCCTCCGTAGTTTCGCCATTCTCCGTTTTGAGCGCCCGACTGTGCTAATACGAGCGTGGCAAGAAACAGTATCGAAAGCAGTGCTGAACGAACGGCTCTTCCCGGCATGCTGGTGTTCTCCTTGTAAGGCCACCCATGATGCAAGACTTCCCGGTTAATTTCACGAGAAAATGGAGGTCAGGCGGTGCTTTTCAGAAACACGGCGCCGAGAGGCGGCAGCGTCAGGGTCAGCGAGAATGGACGGCCGTGCGTGGAGAAGCCGCCGGCCTCAACTCCGCCGAGGTTTCCCATATCGGCTCCGCCGTACAATCCGGAATCGCTATTCAGGATTTCCCGCCAATAACCGCCCCGCGGGACGCCCACGTGATAGTTGTGGCGTGGCACCGGGGTGAAATTGAGGGCTGCGGCCACGACCTCGTCACCGCCTTTTGACATGCGCAGGAATGTCAGTGTGCTCTGCTGCGAGTCGCTGCCGTCGATCCACTCGAATCCGCCCGGATCGCAATCCAGTTCGTGCAGCGCGCGTTCCCGCCGGTACGTGTGATTCAAATCCGAGACAAACTTCTGAAGCTGGCGGTGAGAATCCTGCTGCAGCAGGTGCCAGTCCAGGCTTTCCTCGTGTGCCCACTCGTGCCATTGGCCGAATTCACAGCCCATGAAAAGCAGCTTCTTGCCGGGCTGCGCGTACATATAGGAGTACAGCAGGCGCAGATTCGCGAACTTCCGCCACAAGTCCCCGGGCATCTTGTCCAGCAAGGACCGCTTTCCGTGAACGACCTCGTCGTGGGAGAGCGGAAGCACGAAATTTTCATGGAAGGCGTACAGCGCCCGGAATGTCAG
>CAMBFR010000078.1 GCA_945865815.1 Candidatus Sulfopaludibacter sp. SbA3 | reverse complement strand
GGACGATTGCGCCGACATGGGCATCATCAAAGTGGACCTGCTCGGCCTGGGCATGATGGCCGTCCTCGAAGACAGCTTCCAGTTGATCCGGAAACACGACGGGAAGGAAATCGGCCTGGCCGGCATTCCGCTCGACGATCCCGATGTCTACACGGCATTGCAGAAGGCCGATACGATCGGGATGTTCCAGGTGGAGAGCCGCGCCCAGATGTCCTGCCTGCCGCGGCTGCATCCGGAGAATTTTTACGACATCGTTGTCGAAGTGGCGATCATCCGGCCCGGCCCGATCGTCGGCGAGATGGTGCATCCTTATTTGAACCGCCGCCGCGGACGCGAGCGCGTCACATACCCGCACCCTTCGCTGGAGCCCGTGCTGGCGCGCACTTTGGGCATCCCGTTATTCCAGGAACAATTGATCCGGATTGCCATGATCGCCGCCGGATTCACCGGGGGAGAGGCTGAAGAGTTGCGCCGCGCGTTCGGTTTCAAGCGTTCCGAGCGGCGCATGAAGGAAATTGAAGTGAAACTGCGTGAGGGAATGAATCGAAACGGCATTACCGGCGCGGCGCAGGACGAGATTATCCGGTCCATCACGTCATTTGCACTGTATGGATTTCCGGAATCGCACGCGGCCAGTTTCGCGCTGCTGTCGAATGCGAGCGCGTATTTGAAGTGCCATTACCTGGCGGCATTCACCGCCTCAATGCTCAACAACCAGCCGATGGGGTTCTACAGTCCTGCAACGCTCGTGAAAGACGCGCAGCGGCACGGACTGCATTTTCGTTCTATCGACGTCACGCTTTCCGATTGGCTCTGCACCCTGGAAAAAGACTCGCCGCAGGAAAACTGGCGGGTGCGCCTGGGATTACGGTATGTCGGCGGTCTGCGCAAATCGGCCGCCCAGGCCTTGCTGGACGAGCGGGCCGTTCGTCCATTCGCATCCATCGACGACCTGGCCCGCCGTGTTCCCGGGCTTCGCCGTGACGAACTGGCGCTGTTGGCGGAAACCGGCGCCCTGAACGTTTTGGATCCTGCACACGCGATTCATCGCCGCGATGCGCTTTGGCATATCGAGCGCGCGGCACAGCGCACGGGACCGCTGCTCGAAGCGCTCGGCCTGCCGGATCGGGCGTCGCCCCTGGAAGCGATGACCGCGGAAGAACGCCTGGTGGCGGACTTCGATGGAACCGGCCTGACCATCGGCCGCCATCCGATGCAACACTGCCGCAACGAGATGATGCGGCAAGGCGTGTTGCGCGCCATCGACCTCTCTCACACCGCCAATGGAACCCGCGTCCGCGTTGCCGGCTGCGTGATTGCGCGCCAACGGCCCGGAACCGCGAAGGGATTCGTCTTTATGAGCCTGGAGGATGAAACCGGAATTGCGAACGTGATCTTCATACCGGATTTTTTCCTGAAACATCGATCGACGATCACGGAATCCGGATTTCTTCTCATCGAAGGAATACTTCAAAACCTGGACGGCGTGCGCTCCGTAAAGGCTTCCGCCGTCGAAACATTGCACGTCACCGCGGCGGTTACGGCTTCGCACGATTTTCACTGAGGTCTTGCGGCACGTATCGGGCGGGCTGCCCGCCGCATGATAAAATGTTCGCCAATGAAGCGCGAAAATATAACGGTGAAGATATGCCGCTCCTGGGAAGAACTCGCGAAAGCGGACCGGGAGTTCCTGGAAAAGCTGACGCCTGCCGAACGCATTCTGTTGACCTGGCAACTGAGCCAGGAGCAATGGGCACACAAGGACGCCGATGAACCCCGGCTTTCTCGACATCATACGCGCGTTATCAGAGGCTGAAGCGCGGTTCATTATTGTCGGCGCATATGCGGTCAACATCTACGTCGATCCACGGGCCACGGGAGATCTGGACGCGCTGGAGAAGTCATAGCTCCCAGCCGGATCCAGGCGTTCAAGCCTTGGCCTTCTTCGCACTCCCCCCGGCCTCGCCGGGCGTTTCGGGCCTGTGCCTTGATCCTTATCCTCTTTTTAGCTTTTTCGTCGCCGGATCGAAGAAGCCGACGTAGCCGCCGGGATTCACTCCGAACGACTTCAGGGTCCTGCCGTTGTATTTGCGGTTCAGAAAATCGTTGCGGGCTCCTCCTCGAGACTTAATAATCCCCCGGCATGGTACGGCAGATCGCGGACAAAGACACAATGTTAACGATACAGGAACCTCTCCACTTCGTGGCATAATGCCGGGTTTCAGACTACTTTCATGAACGCACACACCAGAAAGAAGGATTCTTTCGGAATCGCCGCCGCTCTCGAGCCGGCGGACGCCGCATCGGCAACGGAGGCCGGTCATTTCGGCGCAATCCAATGGCTGGTGGTTCTGACTGCCGTGCTGCTGACTCGATTTTCGTGGGTGCCTTCGTTCCTTTCGATTGATACCGTCAACCTTGCGTACGCGCTGGACTCATTCGATCCCCTGCGCAGTCAGCCGCACCTTCCCGGCTATCCGCTGTTTGTCGCTTTTGCGAGATTCATCCGTCTGTTTGCTCCCAATGCCGAGGTCACGTTCCGGATCATCTCGGTTGTTGTAACGATTGCCTCCGCTTCACTCCTCTATATCCTTACGAAGCGGATGGTCTCCCGCTGGGCGGCGTCTGCCGCCGTGATCCTGTTCGTGCTCAATCCGGTGTTCTGGTTCACCCGCTTGAACTCCCCGCTTCGGCCGTGGCTGGCTTTGTTTTCTCTGTTGGTCGCGTACTGCGCATGGCGGTGCTGGAATGGAGAACGGCGCTTTGCACTATACGGCGCAGTCGCGCTCGGAGTCGGGACAGGCTTCCGCCCGGATCTATTGGCCTACCTTCTGCCGCTCTGGGCGGTGTCGGCGTGGATAGCAACGCGCTCGTGGAACGTGATGGCCCAGGGCGGTCTTGTTATCGCCGGACTTTCGGCCTTCTGGTTCGGCATCCTGGTGTACGCCATGGGTGGAATCGCATCGACCTTCCGTGAGCTTACGAGTTACATCCTGGAACAATCGCGCCGTGATTCGGTTCTGTTCGCCGAGTCGATACGAACGTGGCTTCGTCCGATCGGCCGTCTCGTGATCTGGAACGCAATCGCACTGGTGTCCTGGATCTGGGTGCCGATTATTGGCTACCGCAGGCTCTCCGCCAAAGGCATACCTTGGAAGTTCCTGTTGGTTTGGGTCGCGCCGGGCCTGTTGTTCCAGGTGTTTTTCCATATCGCCTCACCGGGACACACGTTGTTTGCGATACCGGTTTGGTGCCTCGCCGGCGCGTGTCTGATTTCCGCGATGGGCCGCTATCGCGACGCAGCACTGGCAATCTCGGCAGTCGTCAGCGCGGGGCTTTTTCTAAATGTGGTTACGCCGGGAAATTCGGCTTCGCCGCAGGCGCACCCGCTGGAGAAGGCGTGGATTTCCCTGCAAAACTCCGTGGCGTGGAGTACCTTCGAAACCTCCCAGGACCGGCTTCGCTGGTGGGATGAGATGACGGACGTCTCAGTGCAGGAACTGTGGCAGTTCAGCGTTTCCGATCGGCCCAACGTGATTATTGCCTTGAACGGGAACGACCTGGAGTGGGACTTCATCAACTGGCGGACGGTCACTTACTACATGCACGAGCGGCCGTTGTCGGTCCTGCTGGACAACCTTCCGGCGGGCCAAGCCGGCCGCATTCGCCGGGTCCTTGGCGGGAATATGGAGGTAGCGCCGGGATCAACGATTCGTCTTCCACGCTCAGGACGAGTCTTGTGGATCGTGCTGCAGAACGGACGCTTTCACCACGCCCTCGAACGCGCCATACCGGTTCAGCGCGGCCGCTACATTCTTTATTCGGATATTCCCCCCGACGCCGCCCCCTTTGAAATCGAGGGATTCCGGTTCGTCCCCGAGTAACCGGCCGGCCGTCGTGCACTATGATCCCGCGACGCTGATGACTTGTGTTTCCATGTAGCTCTTAAGACCCACCACCGAGTATTCGCGTCCGAGCCCGGATTCCTTGGCGCCGCCAAACGGCACAGTCGGTTCGAGGTGACAATGCTGATTCACCCATGCGGTGCCGACCTCGAGCCGGGCGGCGATTTCGGCGCCGCGATCGGTATCCTTTGTCCAGACCGACCCGCCCAGGCCATATCGCGTATCGTTGGCGCGGCGAATGGCGTCTTCTATATCCGAGTATCGAAGCACTGGAAGAATCGGTCCGAAGGGTTCTTCGTCGACAAGCCGCGTTCCTTCCTTGATGTCGGCCACGATCGTCGGGGCAATGAAATATCCGGGCCGCGAAAGCGCGTGGCCGCCGGCAAGGATGCGCGCGCCCTGCCGTTTCGTGTCTTCGAGAATTCCCAGCACTCGTTCGTACTGCATCTTGTTCTGAAGCGGTCCGATTTTGACTTCCGGCTCGAAACCGTCACCAACCTTCACGGAACGCGCGATATCGGCAAGCGCCTGGCACATCGGCTCATAGATCCGCTCGTGCACATAGAGCCTCTTTATGGCCATGCACACCTGGCCGCAGTTTCCAAACGCGGCCCAGAATATGCCGGGCGCGATCGCCTTGGGATCCACGTCATCAAGGACAATAGCCGCGTCATTACCGCCCAGCTCCAGCGTCACGCGCTTGAGGTTGGACGACGCGCTGACCAGAACCTTCTTCCCGGTTGCGACGGAACCGGTGAACGCGATCTTGTCGATCCCGGCATGCTCCGTCATCCAGGGCCCAAGGTCATTACCACCCGCAATGATGTTCAGCACGCCCGGGGGCAAAATGCCGCGGATGATCTCGCCCATCCTCAGCGTTGTGAGCGGCGTGTTTGGAGAAGGTTTCTGCACCACCGTATTGCCCGTGTAGAGAGCCTGGACGATCCGCCCGATGGCGATAACGATTGGAACGTTCCACGGCGTGATAATGCCGACGACGCCCAACGGACGGTAGCGAAGCTCGACCCGGCCGTGTTCATCGTCGCGCAGAATTTCATTCTTGATCTCGATTGAGGACAACCGTTCTATCTGGCGCGGGGCCAGCGCGAGTTCCGCCTTTGCATCGGCGAGGGGTTTTCCCTGCTCGCGAACCAGCAAGGGAACGAGTTCTTCCGCATGCTCGCGCAAAGCCTGTGCGAAGCGGCCGAGATACTCGCGGCGCTCCTGAAAAGAAAGGCGGCTCCAGCCGGCAAAGGCCCGGCGCGCCGCGGCAACGGCTTGATCGAGTTGCGCCCGGGATGCGTCCGGGAATTTTGCAAAAGGCTCCGCAGTGGCCGGATTGATCACATCCAGCCAGGCCTCGCTCGACTCGCCGCGTCCATCAATGGTGTGAGTGAAGTTCTGCACGGATAGGAGTTTGCCATGAGAATTTTGGAACGGGGTATAATTTCGGCGAATGACTGAACGAGCCACAATCCGCACGGACTGGACGCGCCAGGAAGTGCGCCAGATCTACGACAAGCCACTCCTCGAACTGGTTTTCGAAGCCCAGCAGACGCATCGGCAGCATCACGTCGCCAGCGGCGTTCAACTCTGCCAGTTGCTCTCAATCAAGACCGGCGGCTGTCCGGAAGACTGCGCATACTGCCCGCAGAGCGCACACTACTCGACAGGCCTGGACAAGAACGGGCTGCTCGCTCTCGACGAGGTGATGCAAAACGCACGCAGCGCCAAAGAAGAGGGCGTTCACCGCTTTTGCATGGGCGCAGCCTGGCGGGAAGCGCCTGAGGGCAAGGAATTCGACCAGGTGCTTGAAATGGTGCGAGGGGTCTCTTCGCTGGGACTTGAAGTCTGCTGCACGCTCGGCATGCTGACTGCCGATCAGGCAGTACGGCTGGCGGAGGCCGGTCTGTCCGCCTACAATCACAACCTCGATACGTCTCCCGAGTTTTACGGCCGGATCATTACGACGCGGAATTACCAGGACCGCCTGGAAACAATCGACGCGGTACGAAAAGCCGGCGTCACGGTTTGCTGCGGAGGCATCATCGGAATGGGTGAATCCGACGAGGATCGCATTGGTCTGCTTCACCAGCTTTCCACGTTGGCTCCTCATCCTGAAAGCGTCCCGATCAACATGCTGGTTCGCGTCGAAGGTACGCCGCTTGCCAATGCCGAGGCGATCGATCCGCTGGTCATGGTTCGAACTATCGCCGCGGCTCGCCTGTTGATGCCCGCTTCGCGGCTTCGACTCAGCGCCGGACGGCGTTCGCTGACACGCGAAGCCGCCACGCTCTGCTTTCTCGCCGGCGCCAATTCTATTTTTGTTGGAGAGAAGCTTCTGACCACTCCCAATCCCGGCCGTGACGAGGACGAGTTTCTTCTGGAAACGCTGAGTTTGAATCCGATGCCATGATTGAGTCTCGGCTCAAAAGCGATCTGGATACCCTGCGATCGCAGGCCCAGTTCCGAACCCTGGAGCCTCCTTCCGGCATTAACTTCTGTTCGAATGACTACCTCGCCCTTGCCCACGATGCACGTCTCCGGCAGGCGCTCTCCGCAGCGATCGCTGGAGACATCGCCCTCGGCGGGACCGGATCGAGGCTGCTTTCAGGCCATTCGAAGGCATGGGACGAACTGGAAGAGGAGTTCGCGGAATTCGTGGGAGCCGAGGCCGCGCTGTTTTTCGGTTCCGGATACGCCGCAAATACCGGCCTGCTGGCTTCCGTTCTCCAACCGCACGACACGGTTTTCTCAGATGAGTTCAACCACGCGAGCATCGTCGACGGAATCCGCATGACGCGCGCCGAGCGTGTCATCTTCCCTCACCTGGATCTCAACGTCCTCGAGAGCGCCCTTGCCGGAAACCGGACAGGCGAGAAGTTCGTCATCGTCGAGAGCATCTTCAGCATGGACGGAGACCGGGCGCCGTTGCCCGCGCTGATTTCGCTGTGCGAACGCTTCGGGGCAAACCTTATCGTGGACGAAGCCCATGCAACGGGTGTGACGGGCCGCAACGGCCGCGGACTTGCAGCGGAGGCCGGCCGTGGAATTTTCGCCACGGTCCATACATGCGGCAAAGCGCTGGCGTCGGCCGGAGCATTCGTCGCAGGATCGAAGACGCTCAAGGAGTATCTGATCAATCACGCGAGGACTTTTATCTTCAGCACCGCCCTGCCTCCATACATGGCGCTGCAGGTTCGCGCGGCCCTGCGGTTGGCCCAGGCAGCCGATGATCGCCGGAAGCACCTTGTGGAAATGGGCCACCTGCTTCGAAAGCGGCTCAAACAGGCGGGATTCGACGCGAGATCGAGCGACTCTCAGATCATTCCTGTTGTGCTCGGATCCAACGAGGCCGCGCTGAAGTGCGCCGGACGCCTCAAGGCGGCCGGATTCGGAGTTCGCGCCATTCGGCCGCCGACCGTGCCGGCCGGCACGGCGCGGCTGCGAATCTCGCTCACCTCGGGCCATTCGGCAGACGACATCGAGAAGCTGGCGGCGACCATCCATGAATCGTGATTTTTTTGTTACCGGCACAGATACGAATGTGGGCAAGACCGTGCTGTCCGCGCTTCTATGCGCAGCCCTGGATGCGGCCTACTGGAAACCTATTCAAACCGGGGCCGCCGGCGACCGGGATCGGCAGACGGTTTCCGCCCTGGCCGAATTGCCGGCGCACCGGACGCTCGAAGAAGCGTATGTCTTCGACCCGCCGGTATCGCCTCATCTTGCCGCGCAACTCGCCGGTATCCGTATCCAACTCGATCGCATCACGCGTCCCGGCACTTCGGACCGCCTGGTGATCGAAGGCGCCGGTGGCGTGCTGGTACCGGTCAACGAGTCTGATCTGATGCTCGATCTCATGCGGCGGCTCGGCGCGCCGATCATCGTCGCCTCACGCAGCAGCCTGGGCACGATCAATCACACACTGCTGACCGTGCGTTGTCTGCGAGACGCCTCGCTTCCAGTCGCCGGCGTGGTTTTAATCGGAGAGGAGAACGCGGCCAATCGCGCCGCGATCGAACGATACGGAAACGTGCCGGTGGTCGGCTGGATTCCGAAGCTGGATGTGCTAAATCGCGCTGCCCTGCTGGACGTTTTTGACCGGCATTTCGACAAATCGTGTTTCCAATGAGCGGCTGCAAATACGAGCCCGATAGGGCGCAGCCCGCCGACATTCTCTGATCCCGTCCGTATAGCGGGTTAGGAACTAGCCCGCCCACTCCGGCTGCATATTTCCCAACACAAACAACACGATTGGGATGTAAGATCGCGGCACAGCACAAGATCTAAACATTTCGGTTTGAGTTTACGGGAAATAGACTGCCTGGAATTTCATCTTCGCGCGCATCCGGCGGGCGGGTGAATTCAGGTTAGCTGGACTGGCATTACTGCGAAGGTTTGAGTCAGAATGGCTGTCATGAAATACAAAGTTGCGCTAAAGAAATCAAAGGAAGGTTACAGCGTTTCGTGTCCGGGCCTTCCAGGTTGCTGGTCGCAGGGCAAGACCGAGCGGGAGGCACTTGAAAACATTCAATTCGCCATTCGCGAGTACCTTGAGGCGGTCGCAATAATTTCAAAAGGCTCGAAGATCCGCGAAGTCGAAGTTCTGGTCTAATTGTGCCCAAGCTCCCCGGTGTCAACCATCTTCGAGCGGTTCGCGCCCTGGAGAAAGCTGGTTTCAAAATCTCCAATCAAGGCAAACATATCGTCATGACTGACGGAACGCGAATCATTACGGTGCCGCGAAATAATCCAGTTAACGAATACACAATGGGCGGAATCATTCGAGATGCTGGCCTCACGATCGAACAGTTCAAAAAACTTCTCTAGCATGGACGCGCCAGCTAACAAAGCGATGGAGCCGACGCAAAAGACGCGCGGCTCATCGCTAAGCCGTTAGACGGCCTAGCAGCATCGATAGGAGATCTTGATGGCGATCCCTGACTACCAGACGGTCATGCTCCCACTTCTTCGTTTCTTGGAAGACGAGAAGGAGCACAACATCGGCGAGGTAGTCGATTCGCTGGCGGAGAAGTTCAACCTCTCGGTGGAGGAGCGTCAGCAACTGCTCGGGAGCGGCCAGCAGACTGTTATTCGGAACCGCGCCGGTTGGGCCCGCACCTACCTGAAGAAAGCTGGCCTGATTGCCTCGACCCGTCGCGGGTTCTTCCGTATCACTGAGAGCGGTCAGAAAGTTCTTGCCTCGAAGCCTGAGCAGATAGACGTCAAGTACTTGGAGCGTTTCCCGGAGTTCGTGGCGTTCCGAGAACTGCGTCATGAACGGCCAGATGAACCGGCGGCGACGGTCAGCATTTCTAGTGATGCCACACCGGAGGAGGCACTTGACTCAGCCCACCAACGCCTCCGACTGGACCTCGAAGCCGAACTCCTGGATCAAGTGAAGGCGGCGTCTCCCTCGTTCTTTGAACGCCTTGTTGTCGAGCTGCTCGTTCGAATGGGGTACGGAGGCACTCTTCGAGATGCCGGACAAGCGGTTGGCAAGAGCGGCGACGGAGGAATCGACGGCATCATTAAGGAGGATCGTCTGGGCCTCGACTTGATCTACATTCAAGCGAAGCGCTGGGATGGCACCGTGGGCCGCCCGGAGATCCAGACATTTGCCGGGGCGCTTCAAGGACATCGCGCACGCAAGGGCGTCTTCATAACGACCTCGTCGTTTTCCGGAGATGCCTTGGAGTTTACCTCGCGTATCGAAAGCAAGATCGTGCTCATAGACGGGGCGGCACTCGCTAAGCACATGATTGACCACAATGTTGGCGTGTCAATCTCTCGGTCGTACGAGGTCAAGAAGATTGATTCCGATTACTTCAGCGAGGAGTGATCAAGGGCCGTATAACAACAGCATGCAGCGGACTGCGCTGCGCGCCGCCGCTGATGCTGAGCGTTAGCCCCTTTGGATCCCAGAATGACATTCGCCGCAATTCAACGTTATGGACTGACCTGTGGCCTGCTCTTGGTCCCTGCGAGCCTTTGGAACCTCGCCCTCACTGAGCGCCTGCCCCCATCCTTCGCTCCCGCCGAGTTTTGGCGCGACATTCCCGCGCCGTTGGCGTTAGCCGAAAACAGTTTACGAGTCGCGGTGTTCGCCCTTCCGTTCTTCATGCCCCTCACAATTGCAGCGCCAGGCCGCATGCGCGCATTGCTTGTCTTCGTAGTTGGCACGTTGGTCTACTTCGCAAGCTGGCTCATGCTTATTCTGTTTCCCGCCTCAGCGTGGTCCACGATCGCTTTGGGGTTCGCGGCGCCGGCGTATACGCCGTTCCTCTGGCTTCTTGGCATTGCGTTGCTCGGCCGTCAATTGTTCTGGGGCACGTTTTATCGCTGGTGGATGTACCTGGCGCTCGCGCTTGCCTTTCTCGTTACGCACATTTCGCACACGGCACTGGTCTATGCTCGCAGCCACTAGCAACGACGGGGCTAACAAAGCAATGAAGCCGACGCCGGCTTGTTCTGAAACGGTTGAAGCCGGCGCGGCTTATTGCTAGCGTTCGGCCGCTCAAGCTTGTATGCACTGTTTGAAAAACGCGGCATAATGCGCTTGTCTGTGTGGAGGTCTCAAGGGCCAGGGAGCCGTGAGAAGATATTTTTCTGAAAGGAGGAGGACATGCGTGAACTGCTCGTCGCCACTGCGCTCATCACTGCGCTTTGCGCAACCGCCCTCGGCGGGCCGAAAGAGGAAGCGCTGCAGGTCCTGGAGAAATGGACCAAGGCATTTACGGACTCCGACGTCGATGGCATCGTCAAGCTCTACGCGCCAGACGCCCTGTTCTGGGGCACCGGGAGCAAGACCGTGGTGACCAAACCGGAAGAGATTCGGAAGTACTTCGAGCAGGCCCTCCTGAGTAACAGGCCGCGCGGTGCGAAGGTGGGCGAGCATTCCGTCATGGTCTTGTCGGACACCGTGGTCGTGGTCACCGGCTTGGATACCGTGACCGGTGTGCGAGATGGCACGCCTTTCAGCGCGAATGGTCGCGCCACCTTTGTGGTCGCGAAACGCGGCGCAGACTGGCAAATCGTGCATTTTCATCGCTCGGCAATGCCGAACTGACGAGCGGTACTGCGCACGCGCAGGTGCAGACGCTTGCCCAATCAGCGTGCACGAGACCGGCGACAACTCCGCAGTGGTGCGATGGTCGTTCCACCCCTGGTGGCCGCAACGCTCGTGGTTGCCCTCGGGATCATGGTGAGCATGATGACCGGTGTGTCTCCGCTGCACCTGGTCCGGTGGTTTCCGGGTCGCTGCATCATTGGACTTGTCGCACTGATTTTCCCGCTGGGTACGCACCTGTTCCTCCGATTTCGGGTGCTGTTTGTGGGGCCGATGAAGAGCAGCGTGCAACTGCAACCGCAGGGGACGTGGGAGTCGGTCAAGGGCAGAGAAAACCTCGTCGCTCTACCCGTACACTGCGCCGAACCAAGACGTGCAGCTGACTGCCTACAGCCTGCGCTCGTGCCTCGCTCCAGCTTCCGGCAGCAGCTGACGCCCAGCGTTAGGCGCTTTATCTTTGACCTGAGAGGAACTACATGAACAACTCATTTCGTCTTACTGCTTTGCCATCTGAGCAGTTTTCGTTGCTCTTTGGCCAGAGCGACGCAGAATTGGAGGCAACGGGGGCTCGACGAATGATCGTCGATCACAAGCCGGGGTTCCCATGTCGGGTAAGTCTCGTCGACGCTGAGGTTGGCGAGACGGTTATCCTTGTCCCCTTCACTCACCACAACGTCTCCTCTCCGTATCGGGCTTCCGGTCCGATCTTCGTCCGGGCCACAGCAAGAACGGCGAGCCCTGCCGTGGGCGAGGTCCCAGTCATGTTTCGGCACAGACTCTTGTCCATTCGCAGATACGACACGGCGGCCATGATGACTGGTGCAACGGTCGTGAAGGGAACCGAACTCGAGGATGCCATCCAGCGTCTCTTTGGCGAGGAAGGGACGAGCTATCTCCACATCCACAATGCGCAGCCAGGGTGTTACAACTGCTGCGTGGTACGCGCCTAACAACCGGTTGCAACGGACGGCGCTCTGCGCCGCCGCTGAACCGGATCGTTGGGCAGCCGTCCAAAACTGCGAAGTCCCTTTCGATGAAACGCTCGACATTGATTGAGATGCTGGCTGAGAGAATCGTGGGTGTTACCTGTCCACACCCGATCCGAGTCGCCATCGACGGCGTAGATGGCGTTGGCAAAACAACACTCGCTGACGAGCTGGCAAATGCCGTGTCCACCTGCGGACGGCCGGTGGTGCGCGCATCCGTCGACGGCTTTCATAACCCTCGCAGCGTTCGCTACCGGCTTGGATGGAACTCTCCTGAGGGGTACTTCCGTGACTCATTCGACTATCCGGCACTCACTACCGTCCTCCTCGCTCCGCTCGGTCCTGGCGGTACGCGCCGATATAGGCGAGCCGTCTTCAACTATCGAATCGACTCCGCGGTGACAACGCCTTGCGAAACAGCAGGTGAAGATTCAGTCCTGTTATTCGATGGTGTGTTCCTGCACCGTCCAGAGTTGCTTGCGTATTGGGATCTCACCGTCTTCCTCGATGCCCCGTTTGAAGTCACAATCCCACGCGCCGCGGCTCGAGACAACAGTTCATCCGACGTTAGCGCACCGGAGAACCGACGCTATGTCGAAGGGCAACGGTTATATCTGCAAACCTGTGAACCTAAGCGTGCGGCTACCATCCTCATCAACAATGAAAATCTGTTATGGCCGGAGGTTGTCACATTGCAGTAATCGTTGTGCTTGTCGGGAACAGCGAATCGCAGTAGCGTAAAGCTGCCCAACACGCCGCTGGAGCCGACCGCTGAAAAGCGCGGCGGCTCAGCGGAAACCCGTTGGGTGCCAGTTGGCGATGGAGGAGGATAAGTAGCATGTCCGACGTTTCCACCTTGCGGCTTTACCTGCTCAGGGCGATGTATCTGCTCATGGCGGTCGGTCTCGGAATCACTATCTGGCCCGGAATACTCGCACCAGGCAACGTCTCGCATATGGGCAGCGTCGTTCGCAGCATGCTCGGCGCCCTGGCACTCGTCGCGCTCTGGGGACTTCGCTACCCGGTGAAGATGCTTCCCATGCTCCTATTCGAGTTCATGTGGAAAGTCGTCTGGGTCTTAGCCTTCGCACTGGAACCGTGGCTCAGCGGACAGTTGGATGAGGCAAGGCAAGAAACCTTGTTCGCCTGTCTGATGGGCGTCGTCCTGGTCCCCATCGCGGTCCCTTGGGATTACGTGTTCCAGCACTACGTGAAGGCGCCAGGAGACCGCTGGCGTGACCAGGGCGCTGGCGCCCAACAAGGCGCTGCAGCCGACGTCGCTCGCCCTGCGGGCGATCGCCGCGGCTGAGCGCCGCCGTTAGGCCGACATGAATAGAGTACAAGTCGTCGACTATGATACGGAATGGCCGGAGATCTTTGAACGAGTTCGCTCCTATGTCTGGCCAGCAGTGGGTGACATTGCGCTCAACGTCGAGCATGTAGGCAGCACGGCCGTCCAGGGATTGAGAGCGAAGCCGGTGATTGACGCCTGCATCGTTGTGGCATCGAGGGAGCAAGTCGAGGTTTGCATCGAGCGCCTCGCAAACATCGGCTACCTCCACAAGGGAAATTTGGGCGTGCCAGACCGCGAAGCATTTCGTCGCCCCGAACAGCTTCCACGACACCATCTCTACCTTAGTCCGCGCGACAGTCTTAGCCTGAAGAACCACCTGGGTCTCCGCGACTACCTGCGCTCACATCCCGAGGCTGCTCGGGAGTACGGCGAATTGAAGGCGTTACTTGCCTTCCGCTTTCCAAAAGACATAGACAGCTATATCGTAGGGAAGACAGAATTCATTCTCTCTATCCTTGGAAGGATTGGCTTAAGTGAAGACGAGCTTGCTGAAATCAGGCGCATCAATCAGATGGACAACGTTGTCCGGCCTAACCCGGCGTTGCAGCCGCCCGGCTTCGCCGGCGGCTGAACGCCAAGCCGTTAGACCGATACAGCCCGACGAAGAGTAGCGCAGCGAGCGAAACGAGACCACACTCCAAGACCAGTCCCAATCGCGGCTTCGTAACCCGCACAAACGTGAAGGAGCATCGCCTATGAGTTCACAGGACATGAAGACTATTGCCAATTTTCTCATCGCTGATTTCGAGGGCGAGATGCGGACGACTCTGGGTGTCCTCGCGTCGGTTCCCACCGACCATCTGGACTACCAGCCGGACCCGAAATCCAAGACGGGCCTCGGACTCGTGCGACACATTGCGCTCGAAGACGAATGGTTGCTGAACTGCATCGCCAACGGTGTCTTCACACCTCCGCCAGACGACTCTGATGCGTGTGGCATCATGAGCCCCGCCGATGCCATCGCCCGCTACAAGAAACATGTTCCCGCCGCCCTCGATCGGGTGCGCGCCATGTCAGGCGAACAACTTGCGAGCGTGATCGACTTGTTCGGCATGGTCCAGGCGCCCGGCGCCAACTTTCTTGCGATGGCGATCAAGCACTCGGTCCATCACCGCGGCCAGCTCAGCACCTACTTGCGTGCGATGGGCGGTAAGGTCCCGGGGATCTACGGGCCTAGCGCTGACACTCAGGTTGCAACGGTCTAACCTCAGCTTGCAGCCGTCGGCGGTTCGCGCAAAGACGAGCCGCCGCGGCTGAAGCTGCACGTTAGCCAGCCTGTCCAACCGGAGGGCATAGCTTCGTGCTAGGCTCAAAGCCAATGGCTCAGCAGTTTGAATGGGACAAACTAAAATCGGACACAAATCTGAAGAAGCATGGAGTTTCGTTCGACGAGGCATTGACAGTGTTTGCGGATCCACTTGCACGCATTCGCGACGATCCCGATCACTCTAAAGGCGAACGCCGTGAGATTGTTGTCGGTTATTCTGTGAGACGTCGTCTTCTAGTAGTCGGGTTTACGGAGCGCGGAACAAAGGTCAGAATCATCAACGCCCGCCGGGCGACGGCGAGGGAACGGAAGAATTATGAAGAAGGTGAAAAACAAGAAGGTTAGTGACGAACTGCGTTCGGAGTATGACTTCAGTCCTAGCGTGACTCGACCCAATCGCTTCGCCTCCCGGATGAAAGCACCCGTTGTCGCCGTGATTTTGGAACCGGACGTGGCAGCAGTCTTTGATTCTTCAAAAGCGGTGAACACGCTGCTTCGTTCGGTGATCTCGTCGCTACCCCAAGGCATTCGGGCGAAGTCATCAAGGAGTTCCCAACGAAAAGCTGGCTAACAAGGAAATGGAGCCGACGGCGCAGAAGGCGTGCCGCGGCTCATTTCCAGGCCGTTGGGCCTACGGCAATCCGCGGTAGCGGCACCCGGCCCGAGCGTCCTACTCCAGAGGATGGTCACATGAAGAGACACACGGCGGTCTGGGTTGCTTCACTTGCTCTTCTGGCGCACTTGACGTCCGCGTACGCCGCGCAGGAGGTCAGGGCGACGCGCCTGGGGCAGAACCCTCTAATCACGGTGGACACGTCCTTGACGCTTGGCGGCAACGTCAATGGTCCCACTGTGATTCGCGTGCCAGATTGGGTCGATCGTCCGCTCGGCCGGTACTACATGTACTTCGCCAATCACCTGGGGGAGTTCATTCGCCTGGCCTATGCCGACTCGATCACTGGTCCGTGGCGGGTGTATGAACCAGGTGTTCTTCACGTGCGCGACACGGCGTTCTACCGGCCGCAGCCGGATCCAAAGGAAACGTTGGCAGACTTCTACACTCATGTAGCGTCGCCAGAGGTCCTTGTCGATCCGGATCGCAAGCGTTTGGTGATGTGGGTCCACGGATGGTCGACGAATGGCGAGCGATGGCCGAACGATCCCGTCAAAGCACTTGCCTGGGCGAGGCAGGCGGGCTACGGACAGTTCACTCAGGCTGCCGAGTCGACCGATGGCATCCACTTCGAAGTGCGACCACCCATTACCAAGCTGAGCTACTTGCGCGTCTTCCAACACGATGGATACTTCTGGGGCGTGTCCCGTTTGGGCCAACTGTCCCGCTCGAAGGATCCACTGGCGAGCTTCGAAGTCGGTCCGAATCCATTCCGCGATGGCCCATACGCCAACCGCGTCCGCCATGTCGGGCTCGTCGTGCGAGGGAGCCGCCTACACGTCTTCTTCACCGCGATTGGCGACGCACCTGAGCGCGTACTGATGTCCACGATCGACCTGACATCGGATTGGACGACCTGGCGTGCCAGCCCACCGATTGAGGTGCTGCAACCGGAAATGCGCTACGAATGTGCAGATATGGCGGTTACGCTGTCGGAGGCAGGAGACGTCGATGTTCCAGTTCGACAGATCCGCGATCCGTTCGTCTTTGAGGAGCAGGGCCAGGCGTCGCTGTTCTATTCGACATGTGGCGAGCAGGGTGTTGCGGGGGCCAGGATGACGATTAGGTAAGGAAATGAGGCCCCAACTTGGCATGCAGCCGACAGCGCATATGAACGTGGCGCGCTGCGGCTGATGCCCGACGTTGGGCGACATTGAAAGATCTTCCTGCACCCCAGGGGTTGCATTAGGATCTACCATTCACTCCCTCATCAAGGAAGGCGCCGCGACGCTGAGTTTCTGAGCCAGCTAACAACAGCAGGCAGCGGACGATGTCCGCGTAAGAGATGTCCGAGGGTGTAGCATCCGCCGTTGTCGTGGAGGAATACCCGTGCTATGCGCAAGGACCATGTGTGCTGGTTCTTCAACATGATGAGAGGAATCAACCAGGCCTAAGGCCGCTGCAGACCGACGACCGGCATTTCGATTAATCAAGTTTCCAATGAGCGGCTGCGAATGCAAGCCCGATAGGGCGCAGCCATTGAGTTAATGAAGATCTGGCATCCCTATACACAAGAAGCGGCCGATCCCGCTCCGATCCGTATTCGGGAAGGCCGCGGGGCTCATCTCGTAACGGAGGATGGCAAACCATTACTGGATGCCATCTCCTCATGGTGGGTGAACCTGCATGGACACGCGCATCCTGCAATTGCCGCAGCCATCGCCGAGCAGGCACGAAAGCTGGAGCACGTCATTTTCGCCGGCTTCACGCACGAACCGGCCGAACAGCTTGCAGCCATGCTGGCAGAGATCGTTCCCGCACGGCTCGATCACCTGTTCTTTTCGGACAACGGCTCGACCGCCGTGGAAGTGGCGCTGAAGATGGCCGTCCAGCACTGGACGAACCAGGGCCGGCCTCACAAGAAGATGCTCGTCGCAATGGCCAATGCGTACCATGGCGACACGGTGGGCGCCATGTCCGTGAGCGATGATTCGCCATTCACGGCGGCGTTCGACAGTTTGCGCGTTCCGGTGCTGCGCGCTCGCGACGCCGCCGAAGTGGTAACCATTGTCTCGGAACGCTCCGCCGAGATCGCGGCCGTTATCGTGGAACCGATGGTTCAGGGCGCCGGTGGGATGTTGATCCATTCGCCCGAATCGTTGAAGCGCATCCGCGAGTGCTGCTCCAGCCTGGACGTTCTTCTTATTGCCGACGAGGTATTCACCGGATTTGGACGCACTGGAAAGATGTTCGCCTGCGAGCATGCAGGCGTCATACCCGACCTCATGTGCCTCTCCAAGGGCCTGACAGGCGGCTTTCTTCCGCTCGCCGTGACACTTTGCACCACGTCCATCCATGAAACGTTTTGCTCCAGGGACCGATCTCATACCTTCTTTCACGGACATTCCTACAGCGGAAACCCGCTGGGCTGCGCGGCCGCCGTTGCGAACCTGAAGATCTTCGAATCCGAACCGGTTTTCGAGCGGATCCGGACGATAGAACAAATTCACAGGGAACGGATCGCGCCGCTTCGCGATCATGCCGCCGTGAAGGAAGTCCGGATGCTGGGGACGATCGCCGCCGTGGAGTTGAAGGCATCGGACGCGGGGTATTTATCCGAGTTGAAGCCGCGGTTATACGAATTTTTTCTGAATCGCGGCGTCCTGCTGCGGCCTCTGGGAAATGTGATCTATGTCGTCCCGCCCTACGTCATAACCCCGGATGAATTGCATTACGTACACGACGTGATCCGGGACTCGCTGGAGTTGGCCGCAGGGTAGGCCTTCGGCGCCCACAGGGTGATACCATTTTGCCGTGGGATTCTTGGACAGGATTGTAAACGCCGCCATAGATCCGGAGGCGCGGCGCGAACTGCGGCGCGAACTGAATCTCGTCATGCGCACACTCAACCTGACTCTCGACAAATGAAGGCTCTCGTCAAATCAAGGGCGGAACCTGGTCTTTGGCTCGAGACTGTTCCGGACCCCGTCATTGGCATTAATGATGTGCTGATTCGAGTGCATCTGGCCGGCATTTGCGGAACAGACACGCACATTTATGAGTGGAACGAGTGGGCGCGCAAGACTATTAGGATCCCGGAAGTCATCGGACACGAGTTTGTGGGCGAGATCGTCGAAGCCGGTTCAAACGTCAATGACTTCCGTCCCGGGGAAATCGTCAGTGGCGAGGGCCATGTTGTATGCGGCCGTTGCCGCAACTGCCTGGCGGGCCGCCGGCATCTCTGCGCGTACACGGCAGGCGTCGGCGTAAACCGGGCGGGCGCGTTCGCCGAATACATCGCCCTGCCGATGTCCAACATATGGCGCCACAGCCCGCGCGTTGACAAAGAGGTAGCCGCGATCTTCGATCCCTTCGGCAATGCCGTCCACACCGCTCTTTCGTTTCCGGTTCTTGGCGAAGACGTTCTCATCACGGGCGCCGGTCCGATCGGCATCATGGCCGCGGCAGTGGCGCGGCATGCCGGCGCGCGCTACGTTGTCATCACCGACGTGAATCCCTATCGGCTCGAGCTCGCGCGTAAGATCGGCGTGACCCTGGCCCTGAATTCCCGGGAAACGAAAATCGCGGATGCGCAAAAACAACTCGGAATGCTGGAGGGATTCGATGTCGGGCTGGAAATGTCGGGCAGTCCCGAAGCGTTCTCGGAAATGCTCGGCAACATGAGTCACGGCGCAAAAATCGCGATGCTGGGTATTCCCGCGGCGGAGATGTCCATTGACTGGACCCGGGTGATTTTCAACATGCTGACCATCAAAGGCATCTATGGCCGCGAGATGTATGAAACCTGGTACAAGATGACGGTGATGCTGGAGTCCGGACTCGACATCGCGCCCGTCATCACACACCGGTTTCCTTACACGGAATACGAGGAAGGCTTCCGCGCAATGCATTCCGGAAACTGCGGCAAAGTAATTCTGAATTGGAAAGGGTAGTCAGGACGCTTTGGCCGCGGTCTTCAGTTTCAACAGTCTTTCGGCGTTCCCGCGGTAGATTTTTTCCTTCTGTTCCATGGCCAGACCGAGATCCTCGACACACCGGATAGTCTCGCGCGCGTACAGGCCTGGCGCCGGCTCAAACGGCATATCCGAGGCAAATACGATGTTGTCGACGCCGAAAAATTCCAGACCGCACTTCGTGGCGGGTCCTGCTCCGAAAAGAGCCGTGTCTGCGTAGAAGTGCTTGAAGTAGTCCACGGGCCGCTTCTTCAACGAAGTGAGCAGCGATTTGTAGTCCACGTCCGAAGTCCGCGTGCCGAGTTGATCCCAGCCATAGCCGACACGTCCTTCAAAGTAAGGGATCATGCCGCCCATGTGGTGCGTGATGATCTTGAGGTTCGGCCAGCGATCGAAGAAGCCCGAGAAAACCATCCTCGCCATGGCGACGCTGGTTTCGTAAGGCCAGCCGAACGTCCACCAGATTTCATATTGGGATCGTTCTTCGACGGCGTAATCGGAAACGTCGGCGCCACGATACGGATGCATCCAAACGGGAATATCGCGGCGCGCCGCTTCCGCGAACAATCCTGCAAATTCCGGAGAATCCAGCGGCTTGCCTGCGGCGTTGGTGTGAACCTGGATGCCAAAAGCGCCAAGCTCGTCCAACGCGCGAGTCATTTCCTTCTCGGCGGCGGCCGGATTGTTCATCGGCAGAGAGGCGGCAAACCCAATGAACCGCTCCGGGTGTTTCCTGCAGAGCGCTGCCAGCCCGTTGTTGCCTTCGAGCGCCAGTTGCGGCGACTTCTCAGGCCCGGCGAGGACTTCCAGTGGGGGCGATGGGAGCGTGATGACCTGACGGTAGTCTCCGAATTCGTCCAGAATCCGGAACCGCCGATCCACGTCGACGATTGTCTGGATGTTGGAGACACGCTTGCCCATGTCCTTACCGGCGGACCCGGCATTGATGTACTTGTCAAAGAATTCCCGGGGAAAGACGTGATTGAAAATATCGATCTTCATTTTAGTTAAATGAAGTCTATTTCAAGTCTCGATA
>CAMBFR010000077.1 GCA_945865815.1 Candidatus Sulfopaludibacter sp. SbA3 | reverse complement strand
CGCACCTCCACGCCGCGGAAGCACGTCGCCTAATGAAAAGACAACCAGACCTGCCGCCATGACAGGAACGCTCCAGTTGTTGTCGACGAGCGCATGTGTTCCGAGGCCAACTGCGGTGAATATCGAAGCCTCCTGAAAGACACGGAACTCTGCCCGGCAGGTTTGTGCTCGCCGCACTGCGAGCAATACAAGATAACCAGCCGTCGCAAACAGAAGCAGCGTCGCAGGCAAACCGATTTCCGCGGCGTACTGCAAATATTCCGAATGGGCGATTCCGGGGCGCTTCATGAAGCGTCCGATCTGGCCTTCAACCGGCGGTGCGAATTTTGTGGAGGCGTCGTCGAACTGGTCCAGTCCTGCGCCCAGAATCGGATGTTGCGCGATGAGTTTGGCGGCGCCCAGCCAGATCTGCGGGCGCATGTAGTTGTAAGGATCCCGCTCTCCCGCATCGAGAAATTTCTGGAGCAGATATGGACTGGTGAGCACCGCGGCGACAAGGAACACTCCGACCACGACGATCGAGTATTTCTTGCCCATGCGCAACGCCGCAGCGGCCGTAATGGCTATGGCCGCAATGGTAGCGCCGCGCGAGAAAGCCTGCGTCATTCCGTAAAAAAGAAGCAGCGCGATGGCTGCCGCTGCAAACTGGGCTGCGCGCCTATGCTGAAAGAAGACGATCGCCATGCTCGCCGCAAAACCGGCAAGCAGAAACGACGCGAAGTAGTTTGGGTTTACAAACGGACCGATGACCGGCCGGCGTCCGGTCGCCAGATCAATGGCGAGATAGACCACGTCGATGAGAATAACGCTGCCGAGGATGAGTTGCTTCCATCGGGTTCCCTGATTCCAATTCAAGGCCGCCAGCGCGATGAATGCGGCGCCAAACAGCAGATGCTGGTACCAACGGTACATTCCTTCGAAATAGGAACCCGGGTTTATGACGATGGAGAGCCACATGACGGCCAAGACCAGGCACGCCAGGCTCGTAAAAACCGGACAGACCGTCCATTCATATTTCCTGCGGATCTCGCGCACAGACAGAATCGTGATAACGAAAAGCAACGTTCGATACGCGAACAACACCAGAGGGTGAGTCGCCTGACTACCGAGTGGGGTCACTGCCACGAGCAGGATCACCGACAGCAGGATGACGGCCTGATTCGTCGATTCAATTCCTGAGGGGCCTGCCGGGCCGGCGGGCTTCAACATGGCGGATACTCTAACACCGGCGACGAGGGCCTGCGCAATCGGCAATGCTGCGGCTGGAGGGAAACGGAGCCTGACTTTCTGCGGCACTTTTAGTGACAAATTTTGTAAAGTTTTAAAAAGTCGAAAACTATAATACCTACAGAATCAATGCCTTTGATTCTGGGTATCCAATTGCATTTCCCGCTGAGTCTCTGGAAGGGGCAAGTGTGGTCGGCAGGAGCCGCCAAGCAAATTAATTCTGTTGACGAGGGTTGGTGCGTGGGCCGTTGTTTGCCGAATTCAGCAACAGAATCAACAATCTACGGAGGGAATATGAGAAGCAGGGGTTTTTCTTTGCTGGAACTGTTGATCGTGGTCGCTATTATTCTGATCATCGCAACAATCGCGATTCCAAGCTTGCTTCGGTCGAGACAGGCGGCAAACGAGTCAGCAGCGGTAGCAAACTTGCGGACGATCAACACGGCGCAGGTGACCTATTTGACTTCCGCTTCCGGCGCCTACGGCGGAATTGGCGACCTGATCACGGCGGGTCTGATAGATACACGTTTTAGTAATACAACGACGGGCGTATCCGGTTATAGTTTTGCGGTCGCGACGGCGACGGGTGAGTACACGGCGACCGCTACGGCAATTTCGTCAAACAATGGCCGCTACGCTTACTATACCGGTCCCGACGCTGTGGTCCGCTACACGGCTACTTCGACTCTGGCTCCAACGGGTCAGACCAGTCAACCTGTTCAGTAAGTGCGAGATTGAATTTTTGATACGGAGGAAACAACTGATGAGAAGCAAAGGGTTTTCGTTATTGGAACTTTTGATAGTGGTGGCGATCATTCTGATCATTGCGACGATCGCAATACCCAGTTTGCTGCGTTCCAGGCAGGCTGCCAATGAATCGGCGGCAGTGGCAAACCTGCGAACGATCAACACCGCGCAGGTGACCTATCAGACTTCGGCTTCCGGCAACTACGGCGGAATCGGCGACCTGATCACGGCAGGCTTGATAGATAGCCGCTTCGCCAACTCGACAACCGGCGTATCGGGATACTCGTTCGCGGTTACCGCAGCTAGCGGAAATTTCACCTCCACCGCCACGGCAATTTCGACAAATAACGGCCGCTACGCATACTACAGTGGACCGGACGCCGTTGTGCGGTATACGGCGACCACGACCCTGGCTCCAACGGGCCAAGCCAGCCAGCCCGTACAATAACCTTTTGCGTGATCGAGAGGATGCCGGAAACCCGGCATCCTCAGCCACTCGGAACAGGGAATGCCTGTGGTGCGTCTCGGTATGATGTGTCTGGAATGTGCAATGCCGCGGGGAGGAGCAACCAGGCGTCTTCAGAGGCCATCTCGCCGAATAACGGCCGTTATGACTTCTACTCAACTCCCGATTTCGTGATTCGTTATTCCACTCTGACGGGCCGCGCGCCTGCCGGTCTCAACGGACAGCCCATTCAAAATTAGAACGAATATACCCATAGCGAGCCGCCGATGCGGTCGATCGGTGTGTAGGAGCGCCACGCCGGATCGACCTGCCGCATACGCGCAACGTGGTGGGCGCTGATGATATAGACGCCGGGTTGCGGCCTCTTGAACAAGAGCAGATCCGGCACCTGCGCGGTTTGAAGATTCGGCGGCAGCCCGTAGTGCGGCGGGTTATCCACCGGTGACAGTGAATACATCGTCACTCTGTCCAGGCCGCGGTCGCGGACGTATTGAGCCGCATCCTTTAATGCCTGCCCCCAGTCGACGTTCGAATCGTCCAGGTAATCAATGCCGGCCGCGGTACCGCCGGCAGCTTCATTGAAATAGGGAATGTAATTTGGAAAAGCGGACAGGCCGGCCCACGCCTGCCATACCAGGAGCGCTCCGATCACGGCCTTGCCGCCGATGCCCGGCACTGCTGCAACGAGATCCGGAACCGCCCGGCTCACCCATACGAACAACAGTGGGAATACGGGCAGCAGATAACGAAGCCCGAGCGGATGCGCAAACAGTGAGATCGCCGCCACGTATGCCACGATCGTGCCGGTCAGAATGCTTTCTCCCCATTGATTCTTCAGCCCACTGGCGGTCCCCAGGGCGGCGATCCCGATAAAGATAAGCAGGGACATGGTCGCTTTTACGGCAAACGCCAGCAGGAAGTAGTACCACCATCCACCTTGCTTCAACTGGTCGAACAGGTAGGAGAAGTAATCCGGATCATGGTTGGCGTTCACGAGAGCTGCGTTCCTGAAATAGAGAAGCGGTGATGCCGAGAACAGATAGGACGCCTGGATCGTCATGAACGATGCGGCTGCGATGATCAACAAACCGCGAACTTCCGTTCTGGCCTGAGCGGGCCGGTCTTCGGAACGCCACACGCGGACGCCTGCGAAAGCGGTGAGAAGAACGGGCAGGAGCGCTCCCGAAAACTTGGTGGCGAGCGCGGCGCCGAGCGCGAGGCCGACTCCTGCGTCGCTCGGCCACGAACGGCGCGGCGGCTGCTTCCAGAACAGATACAGCGTCAGAACCGTGAACGTGGCGAGCGGCACATCGGTGGTGACGAGCATGCTGTGCGCAAGCACGTTCGGGCAGAACGCGTACATCGTCAGGGCGCAAAGCCCCGCGGCATTTCCGAACAGGCCGCGCGCCCAGAGAAACGTAACGACAGCGCCGAGCGCGGCGATTAGAACCATCGGCACGCGGCTCCAGAATAACAACCGGCCGGTTTCGTTCCGGTACAGGAAATTGAAACCGAAGGGCGCTTCGGCTGCGCCCGCCCACTCCTGCCCGGAGGTGTCCAGCTTTGGATCGAGCAGCGTGAGCGGCAATGCCGCAATCAGTTTCGCGAGAGGCGGATGTTCAGGATTCATCCTGAAGTCGCGCATCTGCCAGTAGCTGTAACCGGCGGCGATATGAATACCTTCGTCGACAGTCGCAGACAGCCGTGGAATTGCGAGGAACGCCTGCAGACAAAAGGCGAGCACGAGAAATATGGCGGCTATCGACGCTGGTTTCAACATTGACCCTCTAAGGTCCGCAACCTAGAATTCGGTGGCCTAAATGACATTGACTACAAGAAGTGCGCTGATCCTGTCGATGCTGGTCGTTGCGATCTGTTACGCCAATTCCTTATCGAATGAATTCATTCTCGACGACAAGGCGATTGTCGTGGCCAATCCTGCCATTCGCAGCATCCGTCCGCTGCAGTTTCTTACCGCGCCCTACTGGAAGCAAGAGCAGGGGGCAGGTATTTACCGGCCCCTGACAGTTTTTTCCTTCTCGATAGACTACGCCCTCTGGCAATTGTGGCCTGCGGGGTTCAGGCTGACCAACCTGCTGCTGCACGCCTTGAATGGCTTCCTCGTGTTCCTGCTGGTACGGAGTATGGCAGTCCGGCCATTGGCGGCGCTGGCCGCCATGTTGATCTATGCCGCCCACCCCGTGCATACCGAAGCCGTCGCAGGCATTGTGGGACGCAGTGAGCTGCTTGCCGCGTTGTGCTTCCTGTCCGGATGGCTGTTTTTTCGCCGCGGACAGACGGCCATACCCGCGGCATTGTTCGCCCTAAGCCTGCTCTCGAAAGAGAATGCCATTGTCTTCCCGGCAATCATCGCGATCGACATGTTTTTGAGCCAGGGCTGCGAATTCAGGAAAGTACTCGCGGCATGGCGCCGCTTTGCCGTTGTCGCGGTGGTGGCAGCCGCTTACCTGGTCCTTCGAATTTCGGTTCTTGGCGGATTCGGCATATCGGCGCCGGCTCAATACCAGGGCGGGAGACTGTCGCTCGTCGAGCGATGGATGACTTCCGGGCGCGTGTTTCTGGAGTATTTCAGGCTTCTGTTCATGCCCGTCGAGGTCGCGGGCGACTATGATTTCAATGCAATTCCCATCGCGGGCGTTTTGGACTGGGACGCCTGGGTCGGCATTCTGATTGTCATCGGGACCCTGTTCTCCGCCTGGTTCTATAGGCGCCGTAATCCTGCTGTAGCGATGGGTTTGATATTCCCGATTCTTGCGCTTCTTCCGGTCTCCAATTGGATACTGCCCATTTCGGTGTTGATGGCCGAGCGTTTCCTGTATCTGCCGCTGTTTGGAGTAGCTCTCGCACTGGGAATCGCATTTTCCGAAATTCAAAATGGGGAACACCGGAAAATCATCGGTGCGGGCGCGTTCCTCTTCGCGTTTACGTTGTGTCTCAGCCACAACTACGTTTGGAGAAACGAATTCACGTTTTATGAAAACATGATTCGAGTAGTTCCGGAGAATGCGAAGGGAAGACTTGGATATGGCTTTACTTTGATCGAAGCGGGACGCCGTGGAGAGGCCGAACAGCAGCTCGAAATCGGACTCCGGATCCTTCCGGACAATCCCGCGTTGCTGTCGACTCTGGCCCTTGCGCGGACGACGCCCAACGATTGCAGCCGCGCGTTTCCGCTGCTGAACCGGGCGCTCCAGATCAATCCGGAACACGGCGACTCGCTTCGCCGCCTGGCAGACTGCCTCTACAGGGAAGGGGACAAGGCGCAGGCGGCGCTGACTTACCAGAGAGCTGTGGACAACAGCCCGTTTCCCGATGCACTGATGCTTTTCATGTGGGGCTTGTCGCTGGAGGAGACCGGACAAAGAGACTCCGCACTTGCCGCGTATGAGCGCGCCGGCTTGATCGATCCCGCCAACAGGTTTATTCAGGAGAAACTGGCCGATCTGGCTGCCCCCCCGCCGTAAAACAATAACCGCTGTTTTCCGTCTGCCTGTGGACGCGGGACTTCAACCCCGCGCCCACAGGCAGACGGATTCCGCGCGTCATTGATCTAATCGGTTCATCTGGCTTACTCTGACGCCATGTCTTATTTCCTGGCTGTCGTTCTGGCGCTCGCACAGGCGCCGGCCGTCGTTTCCGACCCAAGTCTGAATACGCTGATCGATGGGATTGACCGCACATTCGGCAGGATGCGGGATTTCTCGTCGGACTTTGTTCAGATTTATTACGATCCGATCAAACCAAAGAGGCAGGAATCAGGTCATCTATATCTGATGAGACCTCGAATGGCGCGTTGGGAGTACAAGAATCCGGAGGAGAAGCTGTTTGTCTCCGACGGCAAGACGGTTTATTTCTACACGCCTGCCGATCGGCAAGTTGCGATGGAGGCTGTGAAGGAAAGCCTGGATGACCGGATTCCGCTGATGTTCCTGCTCGGAAGGGCCAACCTGCGCAATGAATTTGCCCGGATCGAGATGTTGCGCGAGAAGCCGTTTCTGGCCGGAACCCAGGTGATTCGTCTCTTTCCAAGACGGGAGACTGGCATTGACGACATCGTCATTGAAGTCGATCCCGGGAACTACCACGTTCGCAGGCTCGTGTTCTCCACCGACGACGGGGCAAGGTCGGAGTTCATTTTTTCGAATATCCGGACCAATACCGGCCTCCGGTCCTCAACTTTCGACTTCAAGGTACCTGCGGGAGTTGAGGTGATCGAGGGCATCACCCAGTAGGTTGAATTCGGGGTCAGACGGGTGAATTCCCATTTTCTCGCTTGAAAATAGGAATTCACCCGTCTGACCCCGAATTAGCAGGGCGCAGCCATCAAATAATGGAATTTGTTTGTAAATACGCCAAGCCGAATGGCGAAATCGTGAAATCCGTTTTCTCAGCCGAGAGCATGGATGAGGTCCGGCATCGGCTCCAGGAGCAGGGGTTTCTACCGATTTCGGTGCGCCCGAAAGGGTGGTCGCTGAGCTTCAGGCCTCGTGCGCGGACCGAGCAGATCAATCCAGAGGACTTCATTGTCTTCAACCAGCAGTTCATTGCCCTGATCAAGGCGGGCCTGCCGATTCTGCGGTCCCTGGATCTCCTTAAGGATAGAGTCAAGAATCCCGTCTTGCGCCGCCACCTGCAGGACGTGCGCGACCGTGTCTATTCGGGGACAATGCTGTCGGATGCGCTGCGATCGCAGCATGTCTTTCCAACCGTCTACACCGCATCGGTTTTCGCGGGTGAACGCAGCGGAAACCTGGTCGAAGTCATCACGCGGTATGTGCAATACGAAAAGACCCTGAACACGGTCCGGAAACGTTTTTTAAATTCTTTGATCTATCCGGCCTTCCTGATTGTCCTTTCTATTGCGATGGTTGCGGTGATCCTGACTTTTGTGATCCCGCGGTTTGCCGAGCTGTATGAGGGCTTGAACGCGAGTTTGCCGCTGGCAACCCGTGTGCTTATCGCTGTTTCGTCGGTAATCCAGGGCAACTTCATCCTGATCGGGCCGCTGCTGGTGGGCATGGCCATCTTGCTGAAGATCTGGACTTCGACTGCCGGCGGCCTGAACTGGGTGGACCATTTGAAGCTGACGGCGCCGATTCTGGGAAACCTTTGGATGATGTTTTCCATGGCGCAGCTTTCAAGAACGCTTTCCACGTTGCTTCAGGGCGGTATCCCGCTGGTTGCCGCTTTGGAGGTTGCCAGAGAGGCGTCCGGCAATCGCGTCATCGGAAATTCGATTGCCGAGACGATTACGCAGGTGAGCGAGGGAAAGCCGCTCTCGGACAGCCTGGAGCGAAGTGGCCATTTCCCGGATCTTGCGCTGGAGATGATTCGAGTCGGTGAACAAACCGGCTCGCTTCCGGACATGCTCAACCACGTGGCCGACTTTTATGACGAAGACGTCAATATCCGTTCGACCGCGCTGTTGAGCTGGGTCGAGCCGATTATTCTGATATTCGTCGCAGTGTTCGTGGCAACCGTATTGATCTCGCTTTATTTGCCGATATTCAGCATTCGGTCCGCGGTAGGCGCGGCTGGGTAAGATGAAAAACGTAACCGATATCAATATCCGCCTCACGGCTCAGCAGCTTGCCGAGCGTTATCGGTATGAACTGGTCGATCTGAAGGGAATCCACCTCGATCTGGAGCTGTTCAAGTCGATCCCCGTCGATTTGATGTTCCGATATAACTTCGTACCCCTGAGCGTCGAAGGACATGCCCTCGTCGTCGCGATGGCGGATCCGAGCGATCTCATCATGGTGGATGAGGTGTCGGCGTTGCTGGCGCGGCCTCTCACCATCAAGGTCGCATCCCTGGGGGAAATCCAGGATCTGCTCAAGAAATCGGAGTCTTCCCAGCGGGTCCTCGAAGAGGCGACCGAAGGGTTCAAGCTCGACCTGATTCGGGAAGACGAAACCGGCGAAGAAACCATCACTATCGAGAAGATCACGCAGTCGGAGTCGAGCCCGATGATCCGGCTGGTCGATACGATCATCTTTACGGCGCTCGAACGCCGGGCCAGTGATATCCACATCGAGACACGCGATACCGAACTCGGCGTCAAATATCGAATCGACGGCACGCTGACGGACGCGATGGAGCCGATCGCGAAGGAGCACCATTCGACCGTCATTTCGAGAATCAAGGTGATGTCCGAGCTCGATATTTCAGAGCGCCGGATCCCTCAGGACGGCCGGTTCCGGACCCGGTACAAAGGCCGCTCGATCGATTTCCGCGTTTCGATCATGCCTTCGATCTACGGCGAAGATGCGGTGATTCGTATTCTCGACAAGGAATCCATTAGCGAGAAGTTCCGAACGCTAAACCTCGATGTTGTAGGGTTTTCCGAGGGAGACCTCAAGAAGTTCAGGAGGTACATCCACGAGCCTTACGGGATGGTTTTGGTCACCGGACCCACCGGCAGTGGAAAGACCACGACCCTGTACGGCGCCGTGATGGAAATCAAGAACAACGAAGACAAGATCATCACGATTGAGGATCCCGTTGAATACCAGATCAGTGGCATTACGCAGATCCCGGTGAACGAAAAGAAGGGGCTGACGTTTGCGCGCGGCCTGCGTTCGATTCTGCGTCACGATCCGGACAAGATCATGGTCGGCGAGATCCGCGACGTCGAAACAGCCCAGATTGCCATTCAGTCGGCGCTTACCGGGCACCTTGTATTTACGACCGTGCACGCCAACAACGTTGTCGATGTGCTGGGGCGGTTCCTGAACATGGGTGTCGATCCGTACAACTTCGTTTCAGCCCTGAATTGCATCCTGGCGCAACGGCTGGTCCGAATGATCTGCGCGAACTGCAAGAAGCCGGTGCGGCAATCGGAGGCGGTTCTTTCGGAGTCCGGACTGGATCCGAAGAAATATGCGGACTTCACATTCTATGAGGGTGAAGGCTGCCTGGATTGCAACGGCACGGGTTTTCGCGGCAGAACGGCAATCCACGAACTGCTCGACCTGTCGGATCGCATCCGCGAGATGATTGTCGAAAAGAGACCGAGTTCGGAGATCAAGCGCGCCGCTTACGATGGTGGCATGACGTTTCTGCGCACTGCGGCGCTTTCGAAGGCTTTCGACGGCATAACGACCCTTAAAGAGATCAACAAGGTTACGTTCATTGAATAAGACTCTGCTCGACAGGATGTCTGCCTTTTTCCGGCCTCAACCGCCTTTCTGGGCGTGTGAATTCACATCCAGGCAGGTCGTTGTTGTGGGCGTCGATTCCAAGCGCACGAAGATCCTGGGGCGCGCGGCGGTGGACCTGCCTGCCGAATGCGTCGCCGGCTCGTTGACCGAAGCCAATATGCGCAATCGTGAAGTGGCGCAGTCGGCGGTTCGCGATGGATTGGAGAGGGCCGGATTCAAGGGATTCGAAATCGGAGTGGTCATTCCCGATGATGCCGCGCGCATCAGTTTTCTGAACGCCGAGAATCTGCCAGCGGATCCGGAAGAGCTGCGCACATTCATCCGCTGGAAGCTGAAGAAAGCTGTTCCCTTTGAAGTGGACACGTCCCAGGTCGCATTTCGCCGGATCGGGCCTTCAGAACTGCTGGTTGCGCTCTCGCCGCGTGCGGTAATCGAGGAATATGAAACCTTCATGGAAGGGCTTGGCCTGCATGCGGGTTTTGTTATTCCTTCCACTCTTGCGGCGCTGAATCTGCTTCATGTTTCCGGTGAAGACAGCCTGTTCCTGAAGGTCGCGCCGGACTGTGTGACGACAACCGTTTTTCAGAATCGCCGGATCCGGTTTTATCGCAGAGTCTCAAGCGCATCTCTCTACGATGCCGTGTATCCGACGGTCTTGTATTACCAAGACAAGCTGGGAGGGGAGGCATTCAGTCAAATGACCGTTTGCGCTCCGGACCCGGCAATCCGTTCATCGCTGGTGGATCTTCAGGAGAGACTGAACCTGCGGGCCCGGCGGTTGGAACCCACGGCAATAGACGACGTGTTCAAGCCGGCGCTGGGCGCGGTGGAACTGTCGGCGGCGGTTTGATTATGGGCGAATTTGATCTGAACCTTTCAACACGGCCGTTTCCTGCGCATCGCGCCACGACTCTATTGCTCGGCCTGCTGATCGCGGTAATCGGAGGGGTTTCGATCTGGCAGGTCGTCAGTTTCTCAAGATACACAAGCCTGGCGGCGGGAATTCGCGGCGGGGAACAGGAGTTGCGCGTGGAGACCGAAGCGCTCGGCGAACGGCTGACGGGCCTGCAGGCGAGACTCGATCGTCCGGAAGCCACTGCCAAGCTCAATGAGATCGGGTTCCTGAACAACCTGATTGCGCGCCGAAGTTTGTCCTGGACCCGCGTGTTCGCCAGTCTTGAGAGCCTCGTGCCCGACACGGTGCATCTTCTGAGTTTGCGTCCTGCGTTCGCCCCCGATGGGTCGCTCCAGGTCCAGATCGACGTGCGCGGCCGCAGCATCGCCGAAGTGACCGGGTTTGTAGACGCCCTGGAGGAATCGCCGGCCTTTGCCGATGTCGTCTTGTCGATTGAGCGGAAACTCGACGATGCTCCGATATCGGACGTGAATGTCTCGCTGACCGTCACCTATTTTCCGGAGAAGCCACTGCCGTGAAGTTCAAGAGCCGCCGTCGTCGACAACAGTTGCTTTTCGCAGGAGTACTGGCAGTAGCCGGTGTTATCAATCTGCTTTTCTTCCTGATTCTTCACCGCCCGGCCCGCTCCGAATACCTGCAGCTTCAGAGCGCAATCGAGCGGCAGCAATCTGAAATCGAAACAAGGAGGCGCGAGGTCAGCCGTCTGGACGAGATCAGCGCCCAGCTTGAGACATCGCAGCAGGACAGGGGAGAGTTGTTCACCTCGCATTTTGTGAAGAGAGACGTCGGGTTTTCCCGGATTCCCAACGAGCTCGAGAAGCTGGCCCAGGCTGCCGGCGTGCGCAAGAGCGTAGTGAACTACTCGATGGCGCCTGTTCCGCAGTACGGATTGTATTCGGTCGGGATCCGGATTCCCGTTGAAGGCGAGTACGCCAACATCGCGAACTTCATCAAGAGCCTGGAAACTTCGGAGACGTTTTTCATAATCGATTCCATCGATGTTCGCAGCAGTGCCACCGGCATCGGAAGTGCCGCTGGCGCCGGAGGCGTTGCGTTATCCTTGAGTCTGGAGACATTTCTATACCAATGAAAGTGCAGGATCGGCGGGGATTCAACGTTCTGATTGTTCTCATCGGCGTACTTGGCCTGACGTTGTGGTTCGGCTACGGCATCAACCGTCCACCCACGCCGTCCGCCGTTCCGGCGCCGGTTCCGGCGGCTCAATCGGCAGCGGCGCCTGAAGCAGGGGCGCGAATCCGGCTTGATCTTGTGGAGAGTCTCCACGCAGAGGATGAGATCGGCCGCAATAACCTGTTTCAATATCGGACCCGGCGCGCCGGGCCGCCGGATTCGGACGGCTCTTCCGGAGCAGGCGCCGCCGCACCGATACCGCCTCCAGTGGTCATCCCACCGGCTCCGTCAGTGCCGGCCGGTCCGCCGCCACCAGCGCCGCCGCCGCCCATTCCGTTCAAGTATCACGGCTTTGCTGTTGTGGACGAGCCCCGCTCGATGACGGCGTTCCTGGGCGATGACACCACTCACTACAATGTCACTGTCGGCGAAGTGCTCATGGGCCGCTACCGCATTTCCCGGATCACAGACAGCGATGTTGAAGTGGAAGACCTGCAATTCAATCGCAGGCAGACTCTTCCGTTGATCAGGTGACGAAACAATGAAACGAAGACCAGATGCCGGATTTTCTCTCGCTGCCCTGATTTTCTTTGCGACTGCGGCATCGATCCTGCTCGCTGCCGCGGCGCCGGCCTACCGGCTGCAGGCGCAGCGCGAACGCGAAGAGGAATTGATCTTTCGCGGCGAAGAGTACGTTCGCGCAATTCAGAAGTATCAGCGGAAATTCGGCGTTTACCCGCAGAACCTGGAAGCGCTGGTCGAGACCAACGGGCTGCGGTTTCTGCGGCGCGAGTACAAGGATCCGGTTACCGACAAACCCTTCCGGTTGATCTCCCTGAATCCCGATGGGAGCGTCAACGGCTCCACGGTTTTCAGTCAACGCGTGAATAACACGCCGCTGTTCGGCGGCAATCTTCAGACGTTCGGTCAGCAGCCCCAGCAACAACCGCAGCAGGGGCCGCCTCGCGGACAGCAGCCACCGCAGCAGGGGGCGCCTCAAGGCCAGCCGGGTCAGAGAGGCCAGCCGGGTCAGCAGCCTCTCACAGGTCTGGGCGGGTTCAGCCTGGGGCCAAACGGACAACCGGGGAATCCTTCGGGAAGCAATGCAGCAGGTCTTGCCGGCATTATCGGTGTGGGCTCCGAGAGCGAAGAAACATCCGTCAAGGTTTACAACAACCGGCAGAAGTACAACGAGTGGGAGTTCATCGCCATCCTCGGGCAACCCGGACAACCCGGCCAGCCGGGACTACCCGGCCAACCTGGTCAGCCCGGTCAACCCGGACAGCCTGGCCAACCCGGTCAACCGTTTACTGGACAGACGCCATTCGGACAGCAACCCTTCATGCCATCGCAAGGGCAACAGCCGCCGCCTCAACAGCCTTTTGGTTTCGGCCAACCTCAGCCTCCGCCCGTTCAGAAACAATAAGCAGGAGACTGCCTGTCCGCGCCCCGCAATCTCACTCTGCGAAGGAAAGGATAGGATCTTTGAGAGCGCCCACGCGTAGCGTCCGTCGCCGCAGGCGACTTCGTTCAAGCCGGTTTATCAGGACCTATCTGGTTTGTGCGGCAAATTTGTTTTGGAATTCGCCCCGGCGTGCCTCGATGCATGCGTGAGGAGCCCCACGAAGCGCAATCTTCAGGCCGGCCCATCAACGGATGTAAAGACGGAGATATCGGTTATGATCACGGCGTAAATTCCGGCGAAGCTGGTTGCAACGACGCCGCCAGGCGAACGCCAGAACAAGGGGGAGTTTCATGACGCGGATTCTGCTGCTGGGCCTCGATCCCAAGACTGTGGATTTTTATGACCCTGCATTGCCTCCGGGCATGACCGTTGAAAAGATTCACGCTGGCATCGCGGTCGCGCTGAAGGGGTTCACGGATCGGGGATGGGAATCCGATGTTTGTTTCATCCTCCCGGACGAAACCGCCGGACCGGCAGTGGAGCGCCAGTTACGTTCGACAAACTACGATTGTGTAGTCATCGGAGGAGGCGTGCGCCTGCCGCCCCGCAACCTTGCATTATTCGAAGTCGTCATCAATGCTGTACGTAAGGCTGCTCCAGGAGCGGCGATCGCCTTCAATACACACCCCGGCGATAGCGCCGATGCTGCCGCCCGCTGGGTGGCAGTTAAAAGTCGAGGCGCATAGTCCGGTCTCCAATCTCATCGAAGTCGGTATAGAGATGCTCACAAGATGGGTCAAGTCCTGATAAGTCGCTAGCGTTGATCGGAAATCCTCGGCGAGCCAAGTCGAGGCGGAGAGTGGTGCGCGTTGCCGAGGATTTTCGATAACGAGACTTGAAGGAAGCCGCTGGTGTTTGCGGCGGACGCGGCCAAGCTACGGAGAAAGTACCAAAAAGGATAGGAGACTTAAAGACCACGCTATGGGCCGGGACTTCCCGGAAGAGGAGTTCCGCAGCGATCTATAAGCCCGATTATGTCGACCAGCGGAGGGAGGCCATTTTTCGCAGGCCCGGAGTACCTGATCCTGGTCGGCCGAAGGCCGTCGGCCCAGGAAAATTGCGCTTGGAGCAGACACACGGATATCTGTCGGCCCTGAACGGATGCGGCCGCAATGGCCGCCAGCCCCGGGCTGTCGCGAAGAAGAGGGTCCGCCTCTTCGGAACCCGAATCCGACAGGCCGCGGCGCTTGATCAGCGCCTGGATCCTCCGCGCCGTATCGGCCACAACGTCGGCCACTTCGGCGTCATCCGGGGCAGGCAACTCGAAAAATTCCGGTTTGCCACCCAACCCACCGGCGTATACGCCGTCAATGGCCAGCATATGGAAATGAGGAGTGAGATTCAGGGCGGAACCAAACCTCTGGATGAACGTTACGGCGCCGCACCGTGTACGCGCGAGTCCAAGCCTGTCGCGGGCCCGCGCCCGCAGCGCACCGAATACGCACCGCGCGAATACACCAACGACATCCCCCATCAGCAGGGCGTCGAAGGCGAGCCGGTAGCGCAGCGCGAAGGGTAGCGAGAGTACCCATTGCCGAACCGGTACTACTGGGCAGGATTTCTTCCCGGAGATAGGTTTGAACGTACGCCCGCAACGCCCGCTCCGGTGACGCGCCGGTCAGGTAGATCCCGGGCAGCGGGCCGTAATGCAACGCACGGGTCAGATTGGTAACGCTCTCGTGATGCGTCAGGGGATGAAGGTGAAGAGTCCAGGCGCGTCCGGCAAGAAGGTTCGCGCCTCCCCGCCGAAGTTTGCGTGCGAACCTGTGAGAATGAATCGCACCGGCCCACCGATGACGCTCGATCAACGCATGAACCTCTCAATGAGCCGGGTCTTTCCGACGCCTCGGGGACCAAACAGAAAGCAGGATTGCTTGCCGGGCAGAATAGCAGCCAGATTCAAGAGACGGTCAACCATGCTCCAATTTTGTATTACAAAATTGGAGCATGGTCCGCGGATATTACCGCACAGCGCACCCGGCTCACTCCGCGAGCGCCTCCTGTACTTCGTCGTAGTGTTGCTCGACTTTGACTTTCCGGAAGATGTGCGAAATCTTCCCGGCCTGGTCGATGACGAAAGTGGTTCGCTCCACTCCCATGTACTTCTTTCCATACATGGATTTCTCTTTCCACACGCCGTACGCCTCGACGATCTTTTTGTCCGTATCCGCCAACAGAGGGAAGTTCAGCTCATACTTGTCGCGAAACTTCTTGTGCGACTCGACCGAGTCGGGGCTGACGCCCAGCACGACGGCTCCACGTTTCCGGATTTCGCTGATGCCATCGCGAAAGGCGCACGCCTCCTTGGTTCACCCGGGTGTGTCGTCCTTCGGATAAAAGTAGAGGACGATCTTCCTGCCTTTGAAATCGGAAATTTTCAGCTTCTGGCCGGCGTCGGTAGAGACAGTGAAATCCGGCGCCTTTTGCCCGGGCTTCAATTCAGACATGGTGCTTTCTCCAGGAATATAATCAGGGCCTATGCGCGACACCCATCGTGTTCACGTCGTGAGAATCAGCGAGGAACAACCGAAGCATATCGAAGATGAAGTCGTGGTGGAAGAGCCAGTCGAGGTCCGCCTGAACGGAGAGGTCGTCTCCGTCACCATGCGCACGCCGGGCGACGACTTCGATCTTGCAGCCGGACTTCTGTGGACGGAGGGGCTCATTGGCTCGGCCGCCGAGATCGGCACGATCAGCTACTGTCCGGACGAAGAGCACCCGGACCTGAGAAACATCGTCAATGTGACGCTTGTGGATAGCGCACGGAAGATAGTTCCGCCGTCCCGGACCTGGACCAATTCGAGCTGCGGGCTTTGCGGCAAGGCCTCATTAGACGCGATCCGGCAGCTTTGCCATCCGATTTCCAGCTCCATTACGGTTGAGCGCGATGTGCTTTACGGCCTGCCTGCTGTCTTGCGCGAAGCGCAGGCGAACTTCGACCGCACGGGCGGAATCCATGCGGCGGGCCTGTTTGACCCGTCGGGCAGGATGTTGCTTCTTCGTGAGGACCTGGGCCGTCACAATGCCGTGGATAAAGTGCTCGGCGGCGCGCTGCGCTCCGGAGTAATCGAACTGGGGAAAACAGTCATGATGGTCAGCGGCCGGCTCGGATTCGAAATCGCCCAGAAGGCGCTTGTGGCGGGCGTGCCGATTGTCGCTTCCGTATCGGCTCCTTCAAGTCTGGCTGTTGAGCTTGCCGAAGACTTCGGCATGACGGCGGTTGGATTCCTGCGGGGCCGATCGATGAACATTTACAGTCACCCGGAGCGGATAGTCTAGCCGTCCACGCGCAATACGATCTTTCCAAATACGCCGCGGCCTTCAATCAACTCGTGTCCTGTTCGCGTTTCTTTCAATGGTAGGACGCGATCGATGACCGGTTTCAACCGGCCGCGGAAAACCAGCTTCATGACATCGAGGAACTCGCTGTGGCTTCCCATCGTCGAGCCGATAACCTGGACCTGGCGGAAAAAGATCTGGCGGAGATCGGTTTGCGGCGCGAAACCGGTTGTCGCGCCACACGTCAGGACGCGGCCGCCGCGGCGCGCCGAGCGCAGGCTCCGGACCCACGTATCGGCGCCGATGTAATCGACCACAACGTCCACGCCGCGCTTGTCTGTCAGCTCGCGTATCTTTTTGTCGAAATCGCAGGCCTTGTAATTGATCAATACGTCGGCGCCGAGCTGGCGCGCCCGTTCCAGTTTTTCATCCGTGCTGGCGGTGACGAACACACGGCATCCCGCCAGTTTCGCAATCTGAATCGCCGCGGTTCCGACGCCCGCGCCGGCTCCCAGAATCAGCACATCCTCTCCGGCTCTGATGTTGCCTTTGCCGACCATCATGCTCCACGCGGTCAGAAAAACCAGCGGCGCCGCGGCGGCCTCTTCAAAAGCCAGCGAGTCCGGAATCGGCAATACAATTCGCTCCGGAACGGTGATGAACTGGGCATAGGCGCCCTGGTTGTGCTCGCCCATGATGGTGTATGCCGCGCACTGGCTTGCATGTCCCGACCAACAAAATTCACAGTGGCCGCAACTGATTCCCGGATTGATCGTGACTCGCTGACCTTCTTTGATGGTTGTGACGCCGCCGCCGACCCCTCGAACGATTCCGGCCGCATCGCTGCCGGCAATCTTGGGAAGTGGAATGCGGACTCCGGGAATCCCGCGGCGAAGAAAAATGTCGAGGTGGTTGATGGATGTTGCCCGTACTTCAATGAGCACTTCGCCGGGCGCCGGCTCCGGGCCAGGGACTTCTTCGTAGCGCAGCACTTCCGGTCCGCCATGCTCGTGGAAAGTGACTGCTTTCATAAATCACGCCTGTGTCGATCCGCCGCAGATGCTGATGGCCTGGGCCGTGATGTTCTTGCCGGCTTCCGAGCAGAGAAACGCTGTCAAATCGGCAACTTCTCCGGGCTGGACCATTTGCCGCAGCGGAACAGCCGACATGGCCTGCTTATTGAACTCGTCGACCGTAATTCCCGCGCCGGACGCAATTGCCTTCATGCCGTCCCACGCCATATCCGTGTCGGTCCATCCAGGGCACAGCGCGTTCACTGTGATTTTGCGATGCGCCAGTTCAAGCGCCAGGGCCCGGGTGAAACCAATCAGCGCGGTCTTGGCGGAGCAGTAAGCGGTATATCCCGGCACGCCGAACTTCCCGAGCACGGATGACATCATCACGATGCGTCCACCGTCAGGGACGTGAGGCGTAGCCGATCGCGTGACGTGAAACGGTCCGAGAAGATTGGTATTGATGATGTCGATCCATGGAGCCGCATCCTTCGCTTCAATTGGGGTGACGCCGGAAATCCCGGCATTATTGATGACGAAATCGATCTTGCCGAAACGGTCCACTGCCTGCTTGACGGCCGCTTCAACGTCAGCCGGATCGCGAACGTCCATGCGAAGGGCAAGCGACCTTTCGCCGCCGAATTCGGCCTGGTGGCGATTCAGCGCGTCGGAAGACCTGGCGCAGAGAACAACCCTGGCGCCCTCCTGGTGGAACTTCCTCGAGATTGCAAGTCCGATACCGCGGCTGGCTCCAGTTATAATGGCAACCTTATCCATGAACATAGACGCCAAAGTAGCACTAATCACAGGTTCCGCAAAACGCATCGGCCGGTCCATCGCCATCGAACTGGCGCGGAAAGGCGCGCGGGTCGGGATACATTTTCGCTCGAGCGAAACCGAGGCCCGGGAAACTCTGCGCGCGGTCCGCGAAGCCGGCGGCGACGGATCGCTGTTTTGCGCGGAATTGACGGATGACGCGGCCGTTGCGCGGATGTTCCAGGACATTCGGCGCACGTTCGGCGGACTGGACATCCTCGTCAACAGCGCTTCTGTTTTCTCGGCGTGTACGGCGGACGAGACAACTCCGGCCGCCTGGGACGAGCAACTGAACGTAAATGCGAAGGCGCCCTTCTTTATGGCGCAGCATGCCGCGGTACTGATGCGCGAGCGCGGCCACGGCAAGATCATCAATATCGCCGACGTGGCCGGCGAAGTCGTATGGCCGGCGTATTTCCCGTACAGCATCTCGAAGGCGGCGTTGATAGCGGTCAGCCGCGGCCTGGCAAAGGCATATGCGCCGCAAATTCAGGTGAACGCGATTGCTCCGGGCCCCGTGCTGTTTCCGGAGTACTACAGCGAAGAACAGAAGAAATCAGCCATAGAACGAACCCTGCTGAAGCGCGAAGGCAGTCCGCAGAATGTGGTGAGTGCAGTCGTCTTTCTGATCGAGAACGACTACGTCACCGGGGAATTGGTGCACGTCGATGCCGGCCGGCACATTATGTGAACGGCGGTGCGCTCCAATGGCGAACTACCGAAGAGAGAATTTGTCAAGCTTCTTCAATCATGAGATTTGTTGAATCCCGCGTCAGTCCTGCGTTTCGGCTCGTACGTCATGTAAACACCCGCTTGACATGGTTTGGGTCGTAGAGTATAAAACGCAGCGTGTTGTAGACGATGAGTACTCTTGCGATTTCAGATGGAGGACACAATGAATAAGGGCGAGTTAATCGATAAGATTGCGAAGGATTCCAAGATATCGAAAGTTCAAGCCGGCAACGCACTCAATTCGACGATTGACGGTATCGTGTTATCGCTGAAAAAGGGCGGCAAGGTCACGCTGGTTGGATTCGGAACCTTCTCGGTCAGTTCGCGGAAGGCCCGGACCGGACGCAACCCGCAAACCGGCGCGCCTTTGAAGATTGCTGCGAAGAAGGTAACGAAGTTCGCTCCTGGCGCGGAACTTAAGAAAGCCGTCAACCGAGGGCGGTAGCAACGGTAACGCTGAAATACTGTAATACTGTTAATGTTGCATTCAGAAGGGCAGCCATGCTGCCCTCTCTTTTTGCCCTGATCTCCGCCCGCGTTACCCCTACGGCCGAAACATCTGTATACGCCCGGACGGGAAGTCTAATAGAATGAGGTGGTAATTTTCTGGCGGTCGCGTACTCGGCGATGGCTTACAGACATATAAAGGGGGAAGTTCATGATTGTTTCAAAGCGAATATCTTCGACGTCCTGGCTGTTCGTGCTGGCCGGGCTGATGGTGCTGTCCGGTTGCGCGAGCAGGAAATATGTACGCGATCAGGTTGCGACAGTGGATCCAAAGATTGCCGAAGTAACCAACGCGAACAGGGAGAATGCGGAGCGAATTGACGCTGTCGACCGGCGCGCCCAGCAGGGAATAACCGCCGCCCAGGCCGCCGCCACGGCTGCTGACGGGCGCGCGGGCCAGGCCGCTCAGGCCGCTGCAGCGGCCGATCAGCGCGCTGGCCAGGCACAGCAGGCCGCTCAGGCCGCGAACCAGGCCGTGCAGCAGGCCACGAACCGCATCAACACAATCGAGAATCGGTTCAACTCCATTGACAATTACGCAGCCGCCGGCCAGCCGGTGTCCGTCGCGTTTGCCGTGAATTCCGCGACCCTCACCGACCAGGCCAGGGGAAGTCTCGACGGCGTTGCAAATCAGGTTGCCAATCAAACCGCCGGATACCTTATAGAGATTCAGGGCTTCACGGACAGCAATGGATCTGAAGCTTTCAACATTGGGCTGAGCCAGCGGCGCGCGGACGCCGTCCTTCGATATCTGGTCAGCAAGAATGTTTCATTGTCCCGGATTTCCGTGGTGGGACTCGGCGAGGATAAGCCTGTAGCCGATAATGCGACCCGTCAGGGCCGCGAGCAGAACCGGCGCGTTGAGGTTCGGATTCTCCGCGCAGGCCAGGGGCGCGCGACCAACTAATAATTCGGGGACAGACGCATAAATCCCCAATTACCTTCACGAGCGTTTGATGGTAATTGGGGATTTATGCGTCTGTCCCCGAATTATTGCCTTTCTACCTTGAATAGTAGCCCGTGCGGGAC
>CAMBFR010000076.1 GCA_945865815.1 Candidatus Sulfopaludibacter sp. SbA3 | reverse complement strand
GGTGTGTCCGTCCAATTTCGGATTTCGGGATTTCGGATTTGAGATGCAGGATTCGTCCAATTTCAAAATCTTCTCCATCTTCTCGACGTCGCACTTATGGGTATATCTCATACCGGCAGTGCTCCAGGTAAGGCCGCAGCGCTTCATGCTGCTTCCGGTACTGCAGGCTCGCGCGCGGCAGGATGTCCAGCTTGCGCGGCGCGACAAAGTCTGGCGGCACACGAGGCACGAGATTCATGCCGAGGCGCGCGCTCAGGGACGACAAGCAGCCACCGGGGTCCCGGCACAGATCTTCGTAGCGGAGAACCGCATACCGATCCTCGGGAATCCGGCTGATGTTATCCAGATAGTAACGAAAGCTGGCAATCAGGCGCTCCAACACGAGGCGCGTGTACCAGTCGGTGCGCATGCTGATGGCGGCGAGCATTCGTTTGATGGACACCCGTTCGAAAAAACCCTCATATCCCGGATCGAGCAAGGCCCAATACGTGGATTTTTTGTCCATCAGCGCTCCGAAGCTCTGAAGGTACGAGTTAAGCACAGGCAGAGGATGCCGGTGAATGAAAATGAACTTCGCCTGAGGAAACATCTGGTGCACCGCAAGAAAATTGAAATAGTAATCCGCGGGATCTTTGAGCACCAGAGGCTGGTCATGCGGATTAAGAAAATGTTTTTTGCGGCAGAGTTCCAGGAATCTATCGAGCGTGTCCCGAGTTAAATGCGGTGCGAAGATTTCGTCAATCCGCCGCCGTGCCTGCCAGCCCATCGGAATATTAAACGTGGTGAGAACAAAGCGATACTCTTCCGGAAGATCGGCGCCCACCGGCAGACGATCCAGGCCACGGTCCTTTTCCGCTCCCAGACGCTGCTGAAGCGCCGCCTTGACCTCTGCTTCGCACCCGGTGATGCGATTGAAGAGCAGCGAGTCATAGTGGACCACGTCATAAGCAGTGACGTAGTTCACCTGTCCGGTGTACGCCAGCAGATGGTGCAGCAGCGAGGTTCCCGAACGATGGCAGCCCATGATGAACACGAGAGTCGACGGCATCTGCTTCAACCGTTCGAGATAAGGCGTGTCCGCCGGCAAGGCCTTCCGGCTCATTCCAGTCATGCCGTGTACCCGCAATGCTGAAGGTAGGGAGCAATCTCATTTGCGCGGCTCTCATACTGCCGTATCACACGTTCCGGTATGGGCAGATGGCGAGGGACAACAAACTTTGCCGGAACACGAGGGACGAGATCGAGACGCAATTGCTCTCCGATGCCCGACAGGCAGCCGGCGGGATCGGCGCATAAATCCTCATAACGCACCGACGCATACTGCCCGGCCGGCAGACGCTGTATGTGCGTCATGTAGTATTGAAAACTTTCTATGAGACGCGTTAACAGCAGGTGCGATACGGCCCCGGAACGAAACGCGGCCAGGAACAGGTAGCGTCGAAGCGGGAAGCGGCCGAACAGGGCGTCATACCGCTTGTCCAGCAGGGCTGCATAGTTTGAACGTTCTTTTAGAATGGCGGGAAAGCCATGCAGATAGGAATTGAACATGGGCAGCGGGTGGCGATGAATAAAGATGAACTTCGCCTCCGGCAGCATCTGATGCACAGCGGCAAAGTTAAAGTAGTAGTCCGCCGGATTTTTCAATACCAGCGGCCGGTCCTCGCCTGCAAGAAAGCGTTTCTTCCGGCACATCTGGATAAACGTGTCCAGCGACCCGGGAGTTAAGTGCGGCACAAAGAAAAGCTTGTCGAGGCGCTTCTTAACATTCACGAAAAAGGACGGTGCTTCCTGCGGCATCAGGAAGCGATATTCTTCAGGAAGATCCGTTCCCACCGGCAACTCATCCAGGCCGCGTGTGCGTTCCTGCTGTAGCACGCGCTGGAGGTCCGCCTTCACCTCGGCTTCGCGTCCGTTGATGCGATTGTGGAGCAGCTCATCGTACTTGATGATGTCGTAGGCGCTCACGTAGTCCAGTTGCCCGGTGTACGCCAGCAGGTGATACAGGAGCGATGTGCCTGAACGATGGCAGCCCATGATGAACACCAGATCCGATGGCGATTCCTTCAACAGCTTCAGATAGGGAGCGTCCATCATGCGGGCCTGGGGAGAAATCCGCTCTCCTGGAAAAAGCGCACGTAGCGCTGCCAGAGCGCCTGATCGATGACGGGGAATGACATGTTCAGACGCGCCAGCATCCCGGCCGTGCCATCGTTCCGGACCGTCGCCAGCTTGGACAGCAGCAGCACAAAGCGTTCCGTAATATCTCCGCCGAGATACAGCGGAAGAACCGGGAACAAGGCGTTTTCCTTGTCTACATTCCGGAGGTGTTGCTCACGCCACACGTCTTTCGGTACGAGGTTCACGGGATAACCGCAGCCCTGCAGCCAGGTAACGAGCGTCACCCAGGGCACAAGATGTGGATTGGCCAGGTTGAAGACCTGGCCCGGCGTGTCTTCGCTTAGCGCAATGCGGACGATGGCCTCGCTCACAAAATTGACGGGCGCCATATTGGGCATGAGGCTACTGTCGGACGCGTAGCCCATCTGCACGCAGCCTTTGATGACGCGCAACAGATGATCGTTCTCGCTCGGCCAGACACCGTTATCGCTGCGTCCACTGATGAATCCGGGCCGGAAGAGGGTGACGCCGATTCCGCGTTGCGCGGCTTCCGACAGCAATTTTTCCGATACCCACTTCGACTGCGAGTACCCGCCGGCAAGCTCCGACGGATCCGCCTGTGGAAAGTCCTCGAGGAGCCAACCATCGGTGTCCCGATCTACCGCCGCCACCAGGGTAGAAACATAATGAATCCACTTCGATTTAGCGGTCGTTGCCAGTTCGAGGATGGCCACGGTGCTGTCCACGTTACTTGCTTTCAACAGGGCGTACGGAGCGATGTGATGCAAGTGCGCTCCGTTATGGACAATGATGTCTGTTTGCTCCGCCAGCTTCGCGTAAGTCTGGGGAGAGAGTCCCAGTTGGGCCTGTGACATGTCCCCGACCAGCGGGTGTATGCGCTTGCTGTCGAGCGGATGCGCGAAGTAGCGCGCAAAGTTCGCCTGCAGGCGTTCCTGCGCTTCGCGTTCGTCGGCCGCCCGCACCAGGCAATAGATGTTCGCCCTGGTGCGATCGTACAGGTCGTGCAGGAGATGCGCCCCGAGAAAGCCCGTGGCGCCTGTCAGCAATATTGTGTGCGGGTCCGTGTGGCGTGACGCCTGTCCCAGCGGTTGAATGCGCGGATCCAGCTTTGCATCCCGGATCCATTCCTGGGGGTCGGTCTCCCAAGGCAAAGCTGTTTGCCCCTGCGCCTTTTTGCGCAGCACGTGTGCGAGGAGGCGCTGCTTTTCCTCGGCGGACAGTTGGGCGAGAAATTCCGCCCGGGACTGAGAGTCCATCTACAGGGCCTCCTTGACCATCTGTTCCAGCTCCGCATCCGAAACGCCGGCCGTCTCCGCCTGCAGCATGGCGTCCAGGGTCTGTTCGGGCACTGTGCCGGCAGTGCGGAGCGCTTCAAGATCGGCAGCGATGCCGGCCAGGAGACGCCCGGCAAGCTGGGTCACGCTCGGACCCCGCGTGAGTTCCATGGCCGAGAGGTGCAGGGCAAATTTGCTCTCCAACGCGGTTTGCAGTTCCACGGCCATAAGCGAATCAATGCCGAGGTTCATGACATTCTGTTGCAGGTCAATCTGCGTCACCGACATTTGCAGGACCCGCGCCAGCTCTTCAGCGAGCAGGGTCTGCATATAGTCCATCTGCGCCTGGGGTTCGAGCATGGCGAGCCGGCGCAGCAACTGCTCGTGTGGATCCAGGCCGGCCGCGGCAGAAGGGTCACCCAGCTCCGCGAACAACGACTCGAAGACCGCCGCACTCGCTCCGGCAGGATGTGTTGTGCGCCAGCGTTGCCAGTCCACCTGGAACACACCGATCTGCGGCAGGTTCAATTCCAGCGCCTGGCCTAAAGCGTAAAGGGCATGATCGACATGCATGGAGCGCAAACCTGCAGCGTTCAGCGCCTTTTCCACTTTTGCATTGCGTGCTGCCACTCCGATTTCGGCCAGGGCGCCCCAGTTGATCGTGATTGCGGGCAGGCCGCGCCCGCGCCGGTATTCGGCGAAGCCATCCAGGAAAGCGTTGGCGGCGGCGTAGTTCCCCTGCCCGGCATTGTCGGCGAGTGAAGTAATCGAGGACAGCATGACAAAAAAATCGAGCGGCACGTCTCGCGTGGCCGCATCCAGATGCAGGGCGCCCAGGATCTTCGGCGCCATCACCTGGCGCAGGCGTTCGGCGGTCAGGCCGGCTAGCAGGCCGTCATCCAGCACCATGGCGCCATGGATGATGCCGGTGAGCGGCGGCATCGTCGTTCTTATACGCTGAAAAATGGATTGAATTTGATCCGCATCCGCGACATCGACCGCGCCGGCGAGAACCTCCACGCCCTGGCTCTGCATTACCGTTACGGCCTGCTTCGTCTCGTCGTTCGTCATGCCGCTGCGGCTCAGCAGCACCAGATGCCGCGCCCCACGGGCGACCAGCCACTTGGCGATCTCCAGGCCAAAACCCCGCGTGCCGCCCGTCACCAGGTATGTGGCGTCGGAACGGATCGTGGAACGAGTGCCGGGAGCGGGCACAGCCGCCACCGGTTGCTCCGACAGATCCAGCACGATCTTTCCGATGTGTTTGCTCTGGGCCATGTACCGGAAGGCGCTTTCCGCATCGGCGGCGGGAAAGACCATGGTTGGAAGCGCGCGGAAATGACCTAGCGCAAAACCCTGCGTCGTGGCCTCGAAGAGATGTTGGGCCAGAGGCGTACGGTCCCGGAAAATACGATCCAGGTCAATCGCGCTGAATGAGACGTTGCGGTTGAAAGTTTCCATGGGCAGGCCGCTGTTTTCCGCAATGTCTTTCTTGCCGATTTCCACAAACCGTCCGTACGGCGCCAGGAGAGCAAAACTCTTGCGCAACGCCTCGCCCGCCATGGCATTGAGCACCACATCCACGCCCTTTCCGGCGGTCAGCGCCTGTATGTCCTCCGCAAACTGCAGGCTTCTGGAATCCATCACGTGCGGCACACCCAGGCCGCGCAGGAAAGCGCGCTTTTCTTCATTCCCGGCCGTGGCATAGATTTCGGCTCCGAGCCATTGTGCAATCTGCACGGCGGCCAGGCCGACTCCGCCGGCGGCATTGTGGATCAGGACGCGTTCGCCGGCGCCGAGGTGTGCAACTTCCACCAGTCCGTAATAGGCCGTCAGAAAGACGGTAAAGAGCGGAGCCTCGTGCATGCGGAGGGACGCGGGCTTTGGGATCACGTAGTCGGCCCGGGTAGTGACGTATGAGCGAAACGCTCCCTGGTTGGTCGAAGCGACAACAGCATCGCCAACACGCACGTTCTCCACGCCTTTACCCACTCCGACTACGATGCCGGCGCACTCCATGCCGAAGGCAGTCCCGAAGTAGGTGTCTTCCAGAACCTGCGAGGCAATCGTTCCCATCGCTTTGAGGAGGTCTTTGTAGTTCAACGCCGAAGCATGGACGCGAATTTCTACCTCGCCCGGTCCCGGCCGGCGCCGTTCGGTGATGCGATATTGCAGGCTGTCGAGCCGCCCGGGTGTGCCGATGACGAGTTCCAGCGGTTGCTCTGTAGTGGTGGGCGCCGCGTCATGGTCATTGGTCCGGGCAGCACGTTGCAGGCGATGCACGAACGTGGCGCCGCCACGCAGCGCTATTTCCGGTTCCGGAATCTCTGCTGTCAGGTGACGCACCAGCAGGGCGCCTTCATTTTCTGACGGTACTGGTTCAAGCTCGACCAACTGGCAGGTAATACCGGGATACTCGGCGCGTATCACGCGCGCCAACCCCCACAACGACGCTGCACTGCGATCGTTCGCGCGAGTCACGATGCCAAGCCTTATGGGCCTGATGGCGCTGATGCCGTCATCGAGGTGGCTGGCCGATAAAGCCTGCAGCAGGTGCAAGATAGTTGTCGAGTGGCGTACCGCCGCGGCAAAGTCGTCAGGGGACGCTTCCTCGGACCCGGAAGCGCTGCATATATAAAGGATGGTGCCGGCATCCGCCGAAAGGCGGGTCATATCGGCCGGATCTTCGCCATGGACCAGCCGGTATGGCACCTGCCGGGCTCGCAGGTGAACCAATACGTCTTCTGTCGTGGCGTCGCCATCATTGCCAAAAACGAGCCAGCCACCGTTTGTAACCGCCGCCGTGAGCGGCTCTTCTTCAGTTTGCGCCGGCTGCCAGGTCCAGTTATAGAGCCATTGGTTCCAGTTTTCCGGAATAGAACCGGTAACGATTTCCTGGCACTGAACACCGATCATTTCAACGGTGACATTGCCGTCGTCATCGCACAGAAGAATGTTGCCGCGTAACGTGCCTTCGCCGCGCTTTATTACCTGCGTGTGCGCCCAACAACTGGAAGATGGCGAGGCATGCACCACGATGCGCTCGATGGCTCTTGGCACCCACGGCCGTGAGGCCCGCAGTGGAACATTCAGCGTTATCAGTTGCAGGGTGGCGTCGAGAAGAGTGGGGTGGACGGTGTAGGGCGTGGCGTCGGCAGCCAGCGCCGGATGTCCCTTCACGCGGCCCAACGCCTGATCCGGGCCGAGCCAGATGTCCGTTAACGTTTGGAAATACGGCCCATAGTGAAATCGTGACAACTCGAGATGCCGGTAAAATCCCGCCGCAGAAATCCGGACAGGGCACTTATCTCGAAGGTCTGAGACGACGACAGACGGTCTCTCGCGTGCCGTTCCCGGCAGCAGCCGTCCAGTGGCATGGATTTCCCAGGGCAGGTCGTCGCCTTTGCGGCGGCTGTAGATCGTGTATGCATGCGTTTGCGGATCAAGGCGCACGTGCATGATCGTGACATCTTTGGAATCCACCACGAGCAGCTTCTGAAACTGGAGATCCTCCAGCGTGTACACCTCTTGCGGAAACAGGGCGCTGTGCACGGCCAGACCGGCTTCGATATATCCGGTGCCGGGAAAGATTACGGTTTTGTCGAGGCAATGATCCTCAAGGTATGGAAAGAACGAAGCATTCAACTCCACTTCCCAGGCCGGCATCGGCATATGGAGAGGAGTACTCAGGAATGCCGAGCCGCCTTGCTGGCCCAGGCGATCCTCTTTCGAGATCATCGACTCGTGCCAGTAGTACTCGCGCTGCCACGGGTACGTGGGCAACTTGACATAGCGCGCGTCCGGCTGCGCCAGGGCATGCCAGTTGGGGCTGAAACCGAGCGTGTAGAGAGCGCCCAGGGCCTGCAACATGGTTGCGCGCTCGGCTCGTTCGCGGTGCAGGGAAGCCACGACATTTCCGGTAGTGCTGCCGGCCCGCAGCGCATCGGTGATGGAGTTGTGCAGCACAGGATGCGGTCCCACTTCGACAAACGTGCGGTATTGATCCGCGAGGAGCGACTGCATCGCCTTTGCGAAATGCACTGGCTGCCGGACGTTCTGCCACCAGTAGTCCGCCGTCAAAGTGCTTCCGGACACAACGCCGCCGGTGACCGTGGAGTAGAGCGGTATCTTCGTCGCGCGCGGTTGAATCGCCGCGAGAGATTTCAGCAAGTCTTCGCGCAGTTCGTCCATCTGATAACTGTGATAGGCCACTTCCACGTGCAGCAAACGGTGGAAGACGTCCCGCGCTTCCAGTGCTGTGGCAATCTGTTGCAGGGCAGCCGCGTCGCCGGAGATCGTCACGGAGGAAAGATCGTTGACTGCCGCAATATCCACCTGCCCGGCATACGAGCGGATCAGTTTCGCCACTTCCTCCTCGGGCAATCCGACCGCAAGCATGGCGCCGAGTCCGGCGCGGGTCTGCTGCAAACGGCTGCGGTGATAACTGACCAGGAGTGCGTCTTCCAGCGAGAGCGCGCCGGCAACATAAGCCGCCGCCACTTCTCCGACACTGTGACCGGTGACCGCCGCAGGGACGACGCCCCGGGCTTCCCACAAGGCTGTCAATCCTACCTGTAGAACGAAATTCGCCGGTTGAGCCACCTGCGTCTGAGCCATGCGTGACGACTCTTCCGATGCTGTCATCGCTTCGAGTATCGACCAGTTTGCGTAGCGCGAGAAAATCGCGTCGCATTCTTCGACACGGGCGCGAAAGACCGGCTCGGTGGCGAGCAACTCGCGTCCCATGGCCCACCACTGCGGTCCCATGCCGGTGTAGACAAACGCCAGGCGGCGCGACTCGGCGTCCGTTGTTTGGTTCACGCTCAGATTCGGCGCCATGGTTCCCGTTTCCACGGCCCGCAGAAGCGCGCATAGCTCTTCGCGTGACGAAGCAACCAGGGCGGCACGGCGATAGTGATGGCTGCGGCGGAGACTGGCCGAGTAGCTCACATCCGTCAGTGGTAGTTGCTGACCGGCTTCGGTAAGGTACGCCGCGTAGTTTGCGGCAACCGCCTTCAATGCCTGTTCACTGCGCGCCGAGATCGGAAAGAGCAGCGGTCCGGCAGTCGCGGAAGCCGGGACCTCGCGCGATGCATGGGTGGCGCGGGGAGCCTCTTCGAGGAGCACATGCGCATTCGTGCCGCCATATCCAAAGGAATTCACGCCGGCATACGCGTGCCTGCCGTCTGCCGGCCACGGCTCCAGCGTGGTTGGGACGCGGATGCACATCGAGTCGAACGGGATGTCCGGATTGGGCTGTTCAAAATGGAGACTGGGGGGAATCTGTTTGTGTTGGAGACAGAGTGTGGCTTTGATCAGGCCGGCAATTCCCGCCGCGGCTTCCAGATGCCCGATGTTCGTCTTCACCGAACCTACAAGGCATCGCTCTCCCGGTTCTCGTCCGACGGACAACGCATGATGCAATGCGCGCGCTTCCACCGGATCACCGGCCCTGGTCCCGGTTCCGTGCGCCTCGATGTATTGCACCTCGCCGGGCACGACTCCCGCGTGCTGATAGACGTCCGTGATCAGCCGTTCCTGGGCGTCCTGGTTAGGCAGGGAGATGCCCGCCGTTTGACCATCCTGGTTTACGCCGGTGGCGCGGATGAGGGCATAGATCGGATCGTTATCGCGCAAGGCCGCGCTCAGGGGTTTCAAAAGCACGACACCGGCGCCTTCACCGCGCACATAGCCGTCCGCCCGGGAATCAAACGCGCGGCATCGCCCCTGCGGAGATAGGAAATGGCCCTTGGACATGACGATGAAATACTCGGGGCGCAGCATGACATTGGCGCCGCCGGCAACAGCCAGGTCGCACTCTCCGCGCCAGATGCTCTGGCAGGCATAGTGAGTGGCGACGAGGGAGGACGAGCACGCCGTATCGATGGCGATGCTGGGGCCGTGCCAGTCGAAGACATAGGACAGGCGGTTCGCCAGCAGCGTCATGCTTGCCCCGGTCGTGCTGTAGGAATACAGGATGTCGCGGTTCAGCGGATTGGACTGCAACATCTTCATGTCCAGGGCGAACGCTCCGATAAACACACCGGTGGACGAACCGGCGAGCTTCTCCATCGATAAGCCGGCGTCTTCGATCGCTTCCCAGGTTACTTCCAGCAGGAGGCGTTGTTGCGGGTCCAGCGTATGGGCTTCACGCGGGGACATGCCGAACGTCAGCGGATCGAAGTAGTCGACTCTTTCGTCGAGAAATCCGCCTTGCTTGACGTACGTCTTGCCGGGTTTGTCCGGATCGGGATCATAGAAGCGCCGGGCGTCCCAGCGTTCGGGAGGCACTTCGGTGATTGCGTCGACACCGCGCGAAAGCAAATTCCAGAAGCCTTGTGGGTTTGATGCGCCGTGGGGGAAACGGCAGCCGATGCCGATGATGGCAATGGGTTCGGGCGCTATGCTCGGGTACTCTGTCCGTTGAGGTCCGTCCGGAACCTGAGGTCCGATGGACATTAAAGGCCACTCCTTGAAAAACATACATTAGGCCGCAAATGGCTCATCGGAGTCCAGCCTCACCGGCCGACGTGATTACCTGGCCACCGGTTCAGGCCGCCGCGGTCAAGTATGCTCGGATCGCTGGTAGCGGTGTGGAAAAACCGGAGATACGATAGAGAAAGGACACTGGGCGTTCAAGCCGAAAGTTCTCCGTTGGCATCGGGCCCATGGGCCCCGTATTGCCCGGATCGAGGGGCAATATGAGAAGCAAAACCATGGCTCACGTCTCGATTCCTTCACTTGTTCCCAACGGCGGCGATCTTCTCGAACTCGAAGTCGAAGAAGTCGCCGGTGTTCTCCTGATCCTCTTTGCAGGCCAGCTTCTCCGGATCGTGGACGAACTGAAGTAAGCACCCTATGCTTCCAAGGAGGCGACCGCATTTCGATCGCTCCAATCGCTGGCGTTCTATCGATTCATTCACGCCTGAGTGCCGTGTTGAGCCAACTGGGAGGGGTATCGATGAGAAAACGGATTGCGCCCTGTTCGCTTTGCAAGAGTAATATCGGCGGTCCGCCGACGAGCGAGTTGTCATACACCCAAAGATCATCCATTTCTACGACGGCCCGCGATAGGTTGGTGAGGCTCGCTTGGTAGATTTTACGAAGGATTGTCTCGGACGCACTGTGTCCACCCGCGTCCGCCCTTGCCTTCACGCGCGTCAAATGAATGCTGAAATCGCGAAGGGCGAGATAACGCATGTCGGTCACGAATCCAACCGCTTTCGCCAGTCGAACCTGATGGAACGTAATTTCGCTGCGTAATGTCGTCTCGATTGCGAAACTTTCCAGTCTCGCAATACAACCCTGCACGAAGGCTTCAAATTCGCGGTTAACAATTTCACGAATATTAGTGGGGATGCTTCTATAGGAACCGCCATTCAGTTCAGCGGCGCGATCATCGGAGTTGAAGTATTTGATTCCGAAACCTGCGACGGGAAAGACTGAAGACTTGCCGCTACCGGGAGGACCGGCGACGACGATCATCCGCGGCTGCATTAGCCGCCGAAATCACGATCCTGACCTTCCTTCATGTCTGGAGGCAGGTCTTGGCGAATTCGATTTCCTTCGGCATCAATGATCCCTGCCTCTTGCAGTCGCCGAGCCGCTTCCTTGGCGTTTGCTACTGCCGCTGGATAGTATGGATCTGCCTTAGGCTTTTGTTTTCCCTTGGGAAGAGAAAACGTCTTCAACTTGGACACGGTGTATTGCCCTCAAACGCAAGAATAACACGAGTGCTGAAAAGTCGTTGTGCCGGAAGGAGATAGGGATGCGGAAATGGAAGACTGAGAGGCCCCCATGGGGGATTCTCAGTTGGCTTCTCCGACGAAACTTATCGAAGATGAGTAACGGGCCATGGGAGACCTTTGGCAGAGTATGAATGCGGAATCTGTCAGTACAGGTCCGAGAAGCGAACTTCAGGAAGCGGACTGCGTCAGAACGAATGCGATTTTGCTCGCTAAATGTAAGAGTGGATTTCAGAGGAATGACCGGTTCTAAGAAGCAAAAAAGCTGGGCAGAAAGCTGACCAACCTATGCCCAATCATGGCAAAAACTGACCAAGACATGGTCAGTTGTTGGTGTTAAGTCATTGATTCTGCAGTGGAGGCGGCGGGAATCGAACCCGCGTCCGAAAACGTTCCGCAAGAGAGTCTACATACTTGTCAGGTTCCTGTTTGTTTCATGCCACGACCTGAAGGCACCTGCAACCTGGCCGCGACACTAACCCGTTGAGTTTTGCCTCTTGCCGCCGGGTCAGCCGCTTGAGGCTATCCTGCATTAAATGACGTCCTTCGACCGACCTACAGGCGAATCAATCAAGGACGTTAGCTGGGATTAAGCAGCTAAAGGTTGCTGAAAGTCAGCAGTTGATTGTTTTCCACGTTTTGACGAGGTACATGGGCCTCGGTATGCGTCTCCTGCTTCTGCGCTCCCGTCGAAACCGGTGCGCCCCCCTTCTCTTCGAGTGTACATCCTTTATATAGGGGCCATGCCGAGTAATGTCAATGTGCTGTATAATCCGGCCTTTCCGCGGAGGTATGGAATCTCAATGGAGTTAAGGACGCAGGCGCTGGATCGGGTTCTGGAGGCGTTGTCGCCGGCCTTGGCCGTCGAAATCGATCGCGTCGTAAGTGAGACCCGTCAAGTTCTCGAGGCTGAATTCCAGAAACGGTTGCAGGCGGCGGTTCGGGAGGCGGAGTCCGCAACTCAAAGCCGGGCAGACCAGGAACTGGAACGCGCTGTCCGGGAAGCTCAAGACGCGGTCCGCCAGGAAGTTACGCAGCAGTTGCAGGCTCAGTTCACGCGAGCGATCGAGGAAAAGGCGAGCCAGTTGCAGCAGATTCAGTCCGACTCGGCGGCCGAGCGGACCCGGCTTCAGGAGCAGGCCCAGCGCTGGCGCATTTTCGCCGACGCCCAGCATCAGCTCGCGGACGCCTCATCACAGCCCGAAATACTTTCGCGATTTCTTAAGCTTGCTGAGCCTTTTGGGTCCGCCCTTGCAATCTACACGTCGAAAGCAGATGGACTCGCCCTGTGGAAGCGCGTGGGGCAACAGGCGTTTCCGGACATCATTTCGGAAGAGACCCGGGACCCCGAATTCTACTTCAAGCAGATCATCGTGCGTGGGAGAGCCGTCGGAGCCGTCGCCGCCGCAGGGGAGTATAAACGCGATGCCCTTGACTTCATGGTTTCCGCGATGGAGCGTGCCATAGAAGTGTTTGGACTCAAGCTTCGGACCCCGGTTCAAAAGCCCATCCAGCCAGCAAAACCAGCGGCTGCTTCCCCCGGACCGGCCCTGTAAATTTCGACAGGAGGCAATTCCGTCGATGTTCAACAAACCGATCTCTCACAAAGCGGCACAGTTCACGGAATCCGTGATTCGCGAAATGACCCGCCTGGCCATCCGTCACGGAGCCGTCAATCTTTCGCAAGGCTTCCCGGATTTTTCCGCGCCCGACGTACTCAAGAAAGCGGCCGCTGATGCGATTTTCGCGGACGTCAACCAATACGCAATTACCTGGGGCGCGAAGAAGTTCCGCGATGCTCTCGCATACAAGACCAAGAAATTCCTGAACATCGAAATCGATACCGAGACGGAGGTTACCGTTTCATGCGGCTCAACCGAAGGGATGATCGATGTGCTGCTTGCCGTTATCAACCCCGGCGACGAAGTCATCGTTTTCGAGCCGTTTTATGAGAACTACGGCCCAGACACGATTATCTCGGGCGCCATTCCGCGGTATGTCCAACTGCGCCGTCCCGGCTGGACGTTCGATGAGAAGGAACTCGCCGCAGCCTTCAACAACAATACAAAAGCCATCATTCTCAATACACCGAACAACCCGACAGGGAAGGTCTTCAACCGCGAAGAACTCCAGGTCATCGCGAATCTCTGCCAGAAGTGGGATGTGCTGGCGGTCACCGACGAAATCTACGAGCACATCATCTATGACGGTGAGAAGCACACATCGATGATCACGCTGGACGGTATGCGCGAGCGAACCGTCGTGGTGAACGGGATGTCGAAGACGTACAGCGTCACGGGTTGGCGTGTCGGTTACATCATCGCTCCGCCGGGAATTACGGGCGCCATCCGCAAAATGCACGACTTTCTGACGGTCGGCGCTCCAGCGCCCCTGCAGGAGGCGGGCGCAGTGGCATTGCGCCTGCCGGATTCCTATTACGCCGATCTGGCCGCCCACTATCAGGGCCGCCGCGACCGCCTGATGAAGATGCTTTCGGAGGCGGGCCTGAATCCCATGCTGCCCAAGGGCGCCTATTACATCATGTGCGATATCGGCAACTGGGGATATCCCAACGACGTTGAGTTTACGAAGTTTCTCGTCAAGGAAATCGGAGTTGCTGCAGTGCCGGGAAGCAGCTTCTTTCGAGATCCCGCAGCCGGGAAGGATCTCATTCGTTTTACGTTCTGCAAGAAGGAAGAAACCTTCGCGGCTGCCGAAGAGCGCCTGAAGAAGCTGAGCAAGAGAGCTTCCGTTTTGACAAACTAAATTGGGGATCGTTCGTCAAAAGCTTGGTTTACGGGCTTAATTCAGCATCAGTGCCTCTGGGGTATAATCCAAACCAGGTGCGCATTCTCTAGAATATGAAAGGTCAGGCCATGAACAACAGACGATTGCTTTACCTCGCCTTGATCGTAGCTACCCTGTCGATCGGGGTTGTGATCGGATCGATCGTGTCGGGTGGAGTAAAAGCTACTGCCCTGCAGGAGAGACCTGCAACCCTCGTCATTCCGGACCCGGTTTCACTCTCCAACGCGTTCTCGAAGATCGCCGAAACCCTCGAGCCGGCGGTTGTGAACATCAACACGGAATCGACGGTCCAGGCGACGCGCCAGCGGCAGCCAGGACCGGGCGCGCCGGGGGGCGCTCCCGGCGGCAACGGGCAGGCGGATCCGTTTAATTTTTTTGATTTCTTCGGCGGTCCCGCGCCCGACCAGGATTTCAGAGCGCGTAATCTTGGCACAGGCTTCATTGTCGACAAGGCAGGCTACATCGTCACCAACCAGCACGTCGTCGATGGCGCCGAAAAAATCACAGTCCGTCTTTGGGATAAATCGGAACACCAGGCGAAGTTGATCGGCGGCGACGAAGAGACCGATTTGGCGGTCATCAAGATCGAAGCGGGCCGCGACCTTTCGGCCGCCAGGTTCGGGAATTCCGATTCCGTCAAAGTCGGCGACTGGGTACTTGCAATCGGCAGCCCCTTCAATTTCGATCACACCGTGACGGCCGGAATCATCAGCGCCAAGGGCCGTGAGAATATCGGACCCGATAACCGGCAGTTCCAGAGCTTCCTGCAGACCGACGCAGCCATCAACCCCGGCAACAGCGGAGGCCCGCTCGTCAGCATGCAGGGAGAAGTGATCGGCGTGAATACCGCGATCATCTCCGAGACGCGGCAATTCGCCGGTCTCGGCTTCGCGCTGCCTTCGAGCACGGCCGTGCGGATCTACAATCAGCTGGTCCAGAACGGAAAAGTCATTCGAGGTTCGATCGGTATCCAGTACACGAGTAATCCGGATCCCGGATTGTTCCGTGCGTTTGGATTGCAGCCCGGAGCGGGCGTGGTTGTCGAGAGCGTCATTGCCGGCAGTCCGGCAGCGAGGGCGGGCCTGCGTCCCGGCGACATCATCACGGAAATTGAAGGAACGAAAATTAATGGTGGAGCCGGGTTGCTCGAGATCGTTGCGAACAGTCCTGTTGGCCGTAACATCCAGGTCAAGGTGCACCGCGACGGCCGCGAGCAGACGATCCCGGTAACCATCGAAGATCGCGCCAAGGTCATCAACGACGTTGCGGCCAACCGTGACAACGGCGCACCGAACCGTGGTGAACCGGGCGGCGGTTTAAACACGGAACTCGGAATCCGGGTTCAGGGCATCACTCCGGACGTGCAACGTCAATTCGGTCTGGATTCCGAAGAGGGTGTCATCATTACCGGCGTCGATACCGATAGCGTCGCCCAGGAGGCCCGCCTCGCCCGCGGAATGGTCATCACGCGAGTGATCGTTGATGGACAGCGCGTCGAAATTGCCGGCATCGACGATTTCCGGCGCGCCGAAAGATTGTTCAAGTCCGGCGCGAACGTCGCTTTCATGGTGCTGAGGAAGAACCCGCAGACGAATGCGTACGTGTCGGGCTTCCTGGCGCTGACGGTCCCGTAGCGGTGTTTCGGCGTTAGCCTGTGGTAATTCGGGGGACAGACTCCGATTTCTTGAACTTCAGAAATTGGAGTCTGTCCCCCGAATTACCACAGGCCCGCACCGACAGGCTTTAGAACGCACTCCCCATGACTTCCTGGCAACTTATCGTCGATGACGCAATCGATGGCATCAGCAACATGGCTGCCGATGCGGCGTTGCTGGAAAAAGTCGAACAATCCCCTGAGCCCCGCACAGTCGTTCGTTTCTACGCATGGAGCTGCCCGACCATTTCCCTGGGCCGTAACCAGAAGATCGATGCCGCGCTCGACCCTGACTACTGCAAGGCCCATGGCATCGATATCGTTCACCGGCCGACCGGAGGCCGCGCGGTCCTCCACGACGACGAACTCACGTACGCCGTCGCCTCGAACGATGCGGCGTATTTCGGCGATACGATCTATGGGAACTACAGGCGCGTCTCGGAAGCCCTTTGCCTGGGCTACAACGCGCTGGGCGTGCCGGCTACCCTGGCGCCGGATACCAGGAAGATCGTTTCCTGGACAGGCGCGGATCCGCCCTGCTTCATGTCTCCCTCGCGTTACGAATTGATGGCAGGGGGGCGAAAGATCGTTGGAAGTGCGCAGCGCCGGGTCCGCTCCAGCTTTCTTCAGCATGGTTCCATGCCGATTACCTGCAATCGCGAGGCTCTGGCGCGGGCAACCCGGATGGCCGACGCATCTATTCTTGAACGGGAAATTGCCGGCATTGCGGAGTTCGTGCCGGTACGTCCGACCAGGGACGCATTCAGGGATGCGTTGATTCGATCCTTTCAACAGTACTTTTCGATCGAGTTCATGCTATAAAAAAGCCACCATGACTCTGAGAGAGGACGCCCGCCTGCTCGATGAGAGGACGCGGGAGATACTCAAGTTAGTAATTCGATCCTACGTTACTTCCGGCGAGCCGGTCGGTTCCAGAACGCTGTCCAGGGCGATGGATCTGAGGCTGAGTCCCGCAACGATCCGCAATATCATGGCGGATCTCGAAGACGCCGGGTATCTGGCGCAGCCGCATACGTCGGCGGGCCGCATTCCCTCTGAGAAAGGCTACCGTTTCTACGTCGACAATCTTGCCGATTCCGGGAGAGTGCGCCGGTCGGACGAACGCTACATCAGCAGAATGCTCGCGGAAAGCAACACGCCGGAAGACCTGATGTCGCGTACCTGCCACGTGCTGTCGACGATTTCACGCAATATGGGAATCGTCATTGCGCCGCCAATGGCGGGGACCACCTTGAAGCACATCGAATTTCTGGATATCGGCGAAAAGAAGATACTCGTCATCCTGGTATCGAAGACCGGCGTCGTGCAGCGCAAGCTGATCCGCCTGGGCGAATCGTACGCGCAGGAAGAACTCAATAAAGCCGGGCGGTTCCTTGTTGAAAAATTTTCGGGCAAGACGCTTACCGAGATACGAAACGAGCTTCTGGAGACGATGCGTGCCGAGCGGCTCCTGTTCGATCGCATGCTGTCGCTGCTGACGGCCTGGAGCGACAGCCTTGAAGAGGAATCGCAGCCGACGCTGGACGCCGTCTATCTGGACGGAACCGCAAACATCCTCAATCAGCCCGAGTTTGCCGATGTCGACCGCATGCGGGCCCTGTTCCAGATGTTCGAGGAAAAGGGACGCCTCGTGAAAATCCTCAACGAGTGCATTGCGTCCTGTCCGCCTGAAGGCGTCAAGATCGCCATCGGCTCGGAGCTCGGCGAACCTTCGATGCGCGATTTCACGCTGATCACCGCGTCTTATACCTCGGTAGACAATAACGTCGGGTTCCTTGGCATCATCGGACCCACCAGAATGGAGTACGATCGCGGTATTTCACTGGTCGGCTATCTCGGCCGCATTGTCGGCGAAATGACCTGATAGTGCAGGACCGGTCTGCGGCCCCGCCTGCGGTCTCAAAATTTCACGCTATAATTAGATCCATGGCAGAAAACGAAGAGCACGGCGGTGTGACGCCCGACAATGGCAGCGGGGACGCCGCATCAGACCCGGTACTGCAATTGAAACAGGAGCGGGACGATCTTTACGATCGGCTTCTGCGCAAGCAGGCCGAATTCGATAACTTCCGCAAGAGGATGGAAAAGGAAAAGGCCGAGTTCGCGCAATATGCTTCGTCGGAGCTCATGAAGGAGCTTTTGAACGCGCTGGATTCCTTTGATCTCGCCATCCGCAACGCATCCGGCGATGAGAATACGCTCAAGGGTGTTGAGCTGGTCTACAAACAGCTTCTGGACATTCTCGGACGTTTTGGCCTGAAGCCTGTCGAGGCCAAAGGGCAGATGTTCGACCCGAATTTTCATCAGGCGGTTGTGACGGAGCCCACTAACGAAGTGGCCGAGAATACGGTGATCCAGGAAATGCGCAGAGGATACCTGCTGAATGGCCGCTTGCTGCGTCCGGCCATGGTCAGCGTAGCTACGAGGAATGCCAGTTGAACGGAAAAAGAGACTACTACGAAGTGCTTGGCGTCTCGCGAACATCCTCCGACCAGGAGATCAAGAGCGCGTATCGCAAGATGGCACTTCAACACCATCCGGATCGAAACCCGGGTAACAAGGAAGCGGAAGACCGGTTCAAGGAAGCGGCTGAGGCTTATTCCGTCTTGAGCGATGCGCAAAAGCGCGCCCAGTACGACCGTTTCGGCCATGCCGGCCTGGGAAACACCGCCGGCGGCGGCGCCGGTTTCGATCCGAGCGTTTTCTCGGATTTCAGCGATGTTCTCGGCGACATCTTCGGCTTCGGCGATATGTTCGGCGGCGGCTCGCGCCGGGGTGGAAACCGCGCTCAGCGCGGAGCGGATCTTCGATACGACCTCGAGCTCACGTTCGACGAGGCAGCGTTCGGAACAACCAATAAAATCAAGGTTCCAAGACACGAGACCTGCGGCAAGTGCGAAGGCAGCGGCGCGGCGCCCGGCAGCGGGCCCACGAACTGCCCGACGTGCAATGGCCACGGACAGGTTCGCTACCAGCAGGGTTTCTTCAGCATCACGCGCACGTGCAGCCAATGCCAGGGCAACGGTCGAATTATCAAGAACCGATGCGCGACATGCCAGGGCGAAGGCGTCATCGTGTCGGAAAGAACTCTCGAGCTCAAGATCCCTGCCGGTGTCGATAACGGCTCGAAACTTCGAATAACCGGTGAGGGCGATGCCGGTTCGAAGGGAGGCCCCGCAGGCGATCTCTATGTTGTCCTGCGCGTGCAGGAGCACGAATTTTTTGAACGCCGTGAGCACGACCTTTATTACCACGTACCCGTTTCATTTCCTCAGGCTGCGCTCGGAGCGGAGATTTCCATTCCTACGCTGGAACGCGGCGAAGAGAAGCTTTCCATGCCCGCGGGCACACAGACCGGGTCCACCTTCAAGGTAAAGGGCCGCGGGATTTCCAAGCGAGGCGGGTCCGCTCGAGGTGATCTTTATGTCACGGTCGATGTTGCCGTCCCTACAAAACTGACTCGTGAGCAAAAGGATCTGCTGTCCCGGCTCGCCGAGACGATCAACACCGAGAACAAGCCCATACAGAAGAAGATCCTCGAAAGAGTGAGAGAGATCTTTTCGTAAGTTCGAGATTCGAATTTTCAGAGTCAAATCGGTGCTTCCATGTCGTGGAATCAACTCACGCTCGATGTTCCGGACGACATTAAAGACGCCATCGTCGGCGAACTTTCAGCAGATGGCGTTGCTGGTATCTGGGAAAGCGAAGAGCCCGCGCCGGGGCGGACTCGCCTGGTTGTATACGCCGGACCTGCGGCGGATCTGGAATCCATACAGGGCCGAATCAGGACTGTGTTTGCGCGCAGCCAGCATGGGGAACCCGTCATTTCCTGCACATCGGTTGAAGACCAGGATTGGACGGAGGAGTGGAAGAAGTCCTATTCCAGTTTCCCGGTCGGCAATGACTTTTTTGTGATTCCGAGTTGGTCCGTTTCCACTTGTCCTGCGGGCCGGTTTCCGATCCGAATCGATCCCGGGCAGGCTTTCGGAACGGGAACTCACGAAACAACGCAACTCACCATCGAGGCAATCGAGCGATGGGTCGAGCCTCACCATCTCGTCCTGGACCTCGGCACAGGCTCGGGGATACTCGCGATTGCTGCCCGTTTACTCGGCGCTCATCGTGTCTTTGCATGCGACATCGATCCTGTCGCTGTGCATGTGGCCCACGCAAACATTGATCGAAACGCGGAGAACAATGTCTGGACCTTTTGCGGTTCAGTGGATGCCGTTCGGAGCGGTTCGGTGGGCCTCGGACTCTGCAACCTCACCGCGGAGGTGATTGTCAGTCTGCTTCCCGAGATAGACCGGGTTCTTGAAGCACGGGGGATCGTGGTGTTCTCCGGCATCCTGCAGGAACAGAACGAACGAGTCCGTGAAGTGATGGACAGCTACCATTTCACGATTCACGAGGAGTTTTCACGAGGGGAGTGGCTGACTCTCGTTGCCGAAAAGGCCGAAAAGCATGGCGCGTAAGTCCGTCTACCTGCCTGAACCTGCATTTGAGGGCGAAATCGCGCGAATCGGCGGTGAAGAACATCGTCATCTGGTTGTTGCCAGGGCAGAGACCGGCGAACCCGTCGAGATCTTCGACGGCAAAGGCAATGTGTGGGCGGCTGCGGTAGTTTCCGTCGGAAAGCGGGAGGCCCTTGCGCGGATCCGCGAAAAGCGCAGTATTGAGGCGCCCGCAGCGGATGTGATACTGGCGCAGGCGCTGATAAAGGCCGCGGCGTTTGAACTGGTTATCGAAAAGGCAGTGGAGCTTGGCGTCACCCGTATAGTCCCGTTCGCCGCGTCGCGTTCGAACGTCGCACCGGCAAGGCGGCAGGATCGCTGGCATCGCATCATCATCGAAGCGGCGAAGCAGTCGAAGCGTTATCATCTTCCGGTTATCGCGGACCCGGTGGGATTCGAGGCGGTGATCGCCATGCATGCCGCGTCCAAGATTCTGTTTGCCGAGCGTGGGGGTGGTCCGCTAAAGTCGGCACTCTTTGGCGCGCCGGTTCTCTACCTGATAGGCCCTGAAGGCGGGTGGACGGATGAAGAGTTAGTCGCAGCGAAAGATCGCGGCTTTGGTCTGGTGTCGCTTGGCACGGGAATACTCAAGGCGGAGACGGCAGCCATTGTGGGCGGAGCGCTGATTCGGTATGAGCTGGAACAGAATGGGTAACGCAAAACAGAACTGTGGGCGCGGGGCTTCAGCCCCGTGCCAGGATGGAAAAATGTCTTTCATGTTGGGTCTTTGCACGGGGCTGAAG